>JBGAIW010000092.1:0-16230 GCA_044225265.1 Reyranella sp. | reverse complement strand
CGGGGATTTTCGAGCGCCCAGACGATGCCCGAGAGCACCGGCGCCACGACCTGGATCGACGTCGCGTTGTTGTAGGGCACGAGGCTGCGCGCCTCGTCGATGTCGATCTGCGAGCCGTACCAGTAGGCGCCCTTCTTGTGACCCATCAGCAGGACACCGAGCTCGTCGTGGCCCGAGGTGACCTCGTCGACGATCAGGCGCTGGCGCTTCTGCTGCTTGAGGTTCTTCCCCGCGAGCTCGTGCATCGACATGATCGCCTGGTCGCACGGGTGATAGGCGTAGTGCACCGTCGGCCGGTAGGTCGCCTTGCCGCTGCCGTCGCGCAGGGTGAAGTAGTCGGCCATCGAGATCGATTCGTTGTGCGTGATGATGAAGCCGTGGAACGGCCCCTCGAGCGGCGTCCAGGTGCGCACCCGCGTGAGCAGGCCCGGCCGGTTCAGGTAGATCGCGGCATCGCAGCCGAACTCGTGCCGCGCGCCGTCCGGCGGCAGGCCCTTCTCGTGCGTGCCCCAGCCCATCTCGGCCGGCTGGCTGCCCTCGGAGACGAAGCCGTCGATCGACCAGGTGTTGACGAACTCGCCGACCTTCTTGGGCTTCTTCGAGACCTGGGTGTCGCGCTCGGCGACGTGGATCACCTTGACGCCGAGATCGCGGGCGAGCTGGCCCCAGCCCTCGCGCGTGGTCGGCTTCACGGCGCCGAGGCCGGTGTCCTTGGCGAGATTGACCAGCGCCTTCTTGACGAAATGCGAGACCAGGCCCGGGTTGGCGCCGTGGGCGATCACCGCCGTCGGCCCGCCCTCGTACCTGGGCTTCAGCTTCAGCATGTTCTCGCGCAGCGCATAGTTCGAGCGCAGCGAGACCGACAGGTTGGGGTCGGTGTAGCCGCCCGGCCACGGCTCGATGCAGGTGTCGATGTAGAGCGCACCCTTCTCCTGGCAGAGCTCGACCAGCGCCGTCGAGGCGACCTCGACCGACAGGTTGACCAGGAAATCGCCCTTGCCGAGGCGCTTCTCCAGCATCGGGCGCAGGTTCTCCCGGGTCAGCCGCTTCCGGATGAACTTGATGCCGTAGCGCTTGGTCTCCTTCAGGCCGCCGCGATCCTCGGCCGAGATGATGGTGATCTGCTCCGGCTTGATGTCGATATGGCGGAACATCAGGGGCAGCACGCCCTGGGTGATCGAGCCCAGGCCGATGATCACCATGCGTCCGTCGAAGGACGCGTACTTCTTGAATCCCTTCTTCTTCTTGGCTTTCTTGGCCATATCTCGCCCCTGCATTGCTCTTTGAAATGGTCGATAAACGGCGACGGGGCCTTTCTCAAGGCCCCGTCAGGTCATTGCACTGTAAAGACGGGAACTAGATGCAGATCGCCTTGAGCGGCGCGAAGCCGTTGAAGGCGACCGACGAGTAGGTCGTCGTGTAGGCGCCGGTCGACAGGATCTCGACCTTGTCGCCGGGCTTCAGCGACAGCGGCATCTTGTACTCGGTCTTTTCGTAGAGGATGTCGGCCGAGTCGCAGGTCGGGCCGGCCAGCACGACCGGACCGACGCGCGTGCCGTCGCGCGCGGTGCGCAGGCGGTACTTGATGCTCTCGTCCATGGTCTCGGCGAGGCCCGAGAACTTGCCGATGTCGAGATAGACCCAGCGCTTGCGGTCGTTGGCGGCCTTGCGGCTGACCAGCACCACTTCGCTCTGGATCACGCCCGCGTCGCCCACCATGGAGCGGCCCGGCTCGATGATCACCTCCGGCATGCGGTTGCCGAAGTGGCGCACCAGCGCGCGGGTCACCGCCTCGCAATAGGCGTCGAGACTGTTGATCTCGGCGCGGTAGCGCGCCGGGAAGCCGCCACCCAGGTTGACCATGCGCAGGTCGACGCCCTCTTCGGCGAGGGCGAAGAACATCTGCGAGACCTGGGCGAGCGCCTTGTCCCACTGCTCGAGGTCGGTCTGCTGGCTGCCGACATGGAAGGAGATGCCGTAGGGGTCCATGCCCCACTGCTTGGCCTTGCGCAGCAGGTCCTTGGCCATCTCCGGCGCGCAGCCGAACTTCTTGCTGAGCGGCCACTCGGCGCCGCCGCAATCGACCAGCACGCGGCAGAACACCCGCGCGCCCGGCGCGACACGGACCAGCTTCTGCAGCTCGGCCTCGCTGTCGAAGGCGAACAGGCGCACGCCCTGCTGGTAGGCCCAGGCGATGTCCTTTTCCTTCTTGATCGTGTTGCCGAACGAGATGCGGTCGACCGACACGCCGGCGGCCTGCACCATCTCGATCTCGCCGCGCGACGCGGTGTCGAACTTCGAGCCGGCATTGGCGAGCCGCGACAGGATCTGCGCCGCCGGATTGGCCTTCACGGCATAGAAGATGTGGGCGGCGGGCAACAGCTCGCGCATCCGCCGGAAGTTGTACTCGACGAGGTCGAGATCGATCACCAGGCAGGGGGTCTCGGGCTGCTGCTCTCGGAGGTACTTGAAAATACGCTCGGTCATCGCTGGGGGGTTCCCCGTCTCAGAAGGTCGTATTGTGGGAAAGGATGAGTAACGCGGACGGCGGTGCCCGAATGGGCAGCGCGCGTCAGCCGATACTCGACGGAGACAGGTCCCGCAGGACCGGCTTGGACTCGCAAACCCGATCAGCCCTCAGAGCGAGAGCGACAACCGGGCAAAGGACGAAATAGCGGGGAGCACGCCCCGCGCGGTAAGCAAACATATCAGAAGGTCCCTTCCAGACCCGGCCCTCGTCGCTCGACTGAAACGGGTCGAACGGCTTATCCGGCACTGCCAAAAAGGACGCTTTCCGTCGTTGCGTAACCACTATGGGCCAGCGGCACGTGCGTGGGCGTCTGATTGCTATCTACAACTAATCGACGCGCATACAAGAAGATTCTGTCCCGCAACGATAATTTTTGGGGGACTAGTGTTGCAAACAACACACAACGCCGGCTTGCGCTCACACGCGCGGCACGCCCGTGCCGGGCAGGCGGATCGACGCGGCGAGCACCGTGAGCGGCACCAGCATCACCGCCGATGCGATCAGCGCGGCCTGCACGCTCCACAGATTGGCGACCTTGCCCCACAGCAGCGAGCCCACGACCATCGAGCCGAAAAACACCATCTGGTGTACCGCCATGCCGCGCGCCCGCATGAAGTTGGGAAGCGCCATCTGAACCGAGGCGCCGTTGTTGGCGATCACGGTCATCCAGCAGAAGCCGTTCAGCACCACCACGATGCCGACCACGAGCGGTGTCATGGCCAGCGCCGCGATCAGGATCGCCGCCGCCGTGGTGCCCATCGCCCAGATGTTGGCACGATCGGCGCCGACCAGCCGGTTGACGGTCGGCATCATCATGGCGCCCGCCACGGCGCCGACGCCGAACACCGCGTAGAGGATGCCGAACGAGAACTCGTCCAGCCCCAGCTCGAAGCGGCCGATCACCGGCAGCAGGGTGCCCATCGAAATCCCCGGCACGAAGAAGCAGACGCCGCGGGCGAAGATCGCCTTCAGCATCGCCGAGCCGCGCACGAAGGCGATGCCGTTGCGGGCGGCTTCGGCGAAGCCCTCGCGGCGCTGCGAGGCGCGCGCCTCGGCCGGCCGCTTCCAGGCCCGCATCGCCAGGATCACGCCGACATAGGTGAAGGTGTTGATGGCGAACAGGAGGAAGACGCCGACCAGCCCGAGCAGGATCTGGCCGATCACCGGGCCGACGGTGCGGGCAAGGTTGAAACCGGCCGAGTTGAGCGCGATCGCGGGCCGGAGCTGCGGTCCCGACACGATCTCCGGAACCACGGCGTGCCAGGCCGGCGCGTTCATGGCGTTGCCCAGCCCCATCAGGAAGGACAGCGCCACCAGGTTCCAGGCATTGAGCAGGCCGAAGAAGGCGAGGATCGCGAGCGTCGCCGCCACGCCCATCATCCAGAACTGGCAGAGGATGATGTAGCGCCGCCGCTCGAAGCGATCGGCCAGGATGCCGGCCAGGAAGCAGAACAGGAACATCGGCAGCGTACCGGCGGCCGACAGCAGGGCGACGAAGATCGGCGCGCTGGTCAGGCTGGTCATCTCCCAAGCCGCCCCGGTGGTCTGCATCCAGCCCCCGACGTTGGACATCAGGTTGGCGACCCACAGCCCGAGAAAGGCGCGGTTGGCGAGCGGCGCGAACGCCGAGGGATGACGGGCTGGACCGGCGGGTGGCCGGGTCATGGCTGGGACGCCACTCCGTGGCGCTCATGAAGCGTTGGAACGGAATGGAAGAGCGCCACAGAGTGGCGCGCTCCCAGCAAAGATACGCTGGATGGTGGCGCTCCCCTCACCCCAGCGCCTTCTCGTAGATGCGGTGGGTCTTGTAGTGCACCCCGCCGACCGAGCGGATGATGTTGTTGGTCGCCTTGTTGTCCTCGAGGATCCAGCCGAGCTCGGCGGTCTTCTTGCCCAGCCGCTTGCCGTTCTGGCGCAGCTGGTCGATCGCCATCATGGCGAGCCCGGCGCCCATCAGCGGATGGTTGCGGTACTTCTTCTTCACGCCCATCAGCGGCACGCGGGTGCTGCCGACGCCGGCGAGCTTCATGCGGAACAGCAGCTTGGCGAGGTTCCACGGGCTCAGTGCGCCGTTGAAGTCCTCGATCGCCTCGTTGAGGTTGGTCAACGCCACGATGAACGCCACCGCCTCGTCGTCGACCTCGACGAACACCGCGAGTTCGGGGACGATCACCGGCCCGAACGCCTTGGCGGCGTGGTCGATTTCGGCCTGGGTGAAGGGCACGAAGCCCCAATTGTCGCTCCAGGCGTCGTTGAAGATGCCGACCAGGGTGCGCACCTCGGCGTCGAACATCTTCATGTTGGCCGAACGCACCTTGACCCGGCCTTCCATGCCGGCGCGCGCCATCAGCTTCTTGCCGATCGTCTCCGGCGCATTCTGCACGTCGTAGTCGTAGGAGAAGACGTCCTTGATCTTGGCGTAGCCGCAGGCCTCGACCCTCGTGCCGGCATAGGGTGGATCGTACGGCACCAGCAGCATCGGCCGGCTGTCGAAGCCCCACACCAGCAGCCCGACTTCCTCGTTCACCGACAGGCTGAACGGGCCGGTGACCCGCTTCATGCCCTTGTACCTGAGCCACGCCTCGGCGGCCTTGAACAGCGCCTCGAAGATCGCCGGATCGTCCTCGGCGACGATGCAGCCGAAATGGCCGGTATCGTCCTTGTAGCGCTCGAGATAGGCGTGATCGATCTGGGCGGTGATGCGGCCGACCACCCGGCCGGCACGGCGCGCCAGGAAGAACTCGACGTCGACATGCTTGAACAGCGGATTCTTCTTCGGCGAGAAGGCTTCCTGCCGTTCGACGTTGAGATGCGCGGTGTAGCCCTTGTGGCCGGCGAACAGCCGCTTGGGCAGGTCGATGAACGCCTTGAGGTCGGCTTTGCCGGCGACCGGCGAAACCACGATGTCTGATGCAGCCATTTTTATCGTTCGCCCGATCTATCGTTCAATTGAGGCAGGAGTGTGCAGGACCAGTTCGCCGTCCGGCTCGCAGCCGTCGGCCGCCGGGTTGAGGGCGCGGATTTCCACACCGAAGCGCCAGCCCGCCGCCTCGCGCTCGATCCGGATCAGGTGATAGCGGGCGCGGCCGTACTTGCTGTCCGGCGCCGCCGACGCCGAGGCGACGCCCAGCACCGGCACCGGCCCGAGCGGCCCGTCGATCCGGCCGACCTCGCTGCGGTGGTTGTGACCATGCAGCACCAGCTCGCAGCCGGCGCGCCGGATCATTGCCTGGAAGGCGGCGCGGTCGCTCAGCCACTTGAAGCGCGACTCGGGCAGCGGCGGATGGTGGATCATCACCACGCGACACAGCCCCTGCCGCCCGAGTTCGCCCAGGATCTTCTCGGCGCGGGCAAGCTGGGCCTCGCCGACCTCGCCGGTGGCCAGCAGCGGCGGCTTCACGACGCCGCTCGACAGGCCGACCAGGGCGACCTCGCCCCCCCTATCGGAACGACGCCGGCGGACCGTCGGGAAGACATCGAAGCCTGCCGCCGGCGGCGCGCCGTCGCTCGCGATGTAGGCGCCCCATCGGCCGAGGCTGTCGGCCCAGTCGGTCTTCACGTAGACGTCGTGGTTGCCGGGAATCACGGTGATGCGGTCGGGTCCGCTGAAGTCGGCCAGCCACCGGGCGGCGCGCTCGAACTCCTGCGGCAGCGAGACGTTCACCAGGTCGCCGGTCAGCGCGATGTGGTCGGGCCGTCGCGCCTTGATGTCGGCCACGATGCCGGCCAGAGCCTGCGGGACGTGGACGCGCTGGCGATTGCGCCACCAGTTGAAGTAGCCGGTCGCCCGCTTGTTCAGCAGCTGCCCCGGACGCGCCTCGGGCATCGGCAGATGCGGATCGGACAGGTGGGCGAGGGTGAACATTCGGATGGTCCCGGCGAGCCTACTTTACCTGCATTGCTGGGAGCGCGGCACTCCGTGCCGCTCTTCCTCAAGCAACCAAGCCATGAGCACCACCTGGCGAAGCCAGCTTCGCACACGGTGGCGCGCTCCCGGCAACTAGCCCTTGCTCACCACCACGCGCAGCTTCGGCGCCAGCACGCCCATCTGGCGGCCGATCCCGGTCATGACCTCGATCATGTGCTCGAGTTGTTCCTTCGTGTGGGCGGCGCAAAGCGAGCAGCGCAGCAGCGACACGCCGTTGGGCGTGGCCGGCGGCACCGCGACGTTGACGTAGATGCCGGCATCCAGCATGGCGCGCCAGAAGCCGATCGCGGTCATCCGGTCGGGCAGGTGCACGCCCACCACCGGCCCGTGCTCGGGGCCGAGCTTGAAGCCCTGTTCGGTCAGACCGTCATAGAGCGTGGCGACGTTGTCCCACAGCCGCTTGCGCAATTCCTTGCCCTGCGCAGTCACGACCCGCAGCGCCTGGCGCACCGAGGCGACGATCGAGGGCGGCAGCGAGGCGGTGAACATGTAGGAGCGCGTGGTCACGCGCAGGATGTCGAAATCCGGATCGTTGGAGACGCAGTAGCCGCCGATCGCGCCCAGGGTCTTGGAGAAGGTGCCGACGATGAAGTGGCAATCGTCGATCACGCCGGTCGATTCGCAGAGGCCGCGGCCGTGCTCGCCCAGCGCGCCCATCGAATGGGCCTCGTCGACCAGCACGTAGGCGCCGTATTTCTTGCAGACCTCGACGAACGCCTTCAGCGGCGCACTGTCGCCCAGCATCGAGTAGATGCCCTCGAGCACCACCAGCCGGTTGCCCGGCCGGTCGCCGAGTCGCCGCAGCCGGGCGTCCAGGCTCGACGGGTCGTTGTGCTTGAAGCGCACGACCTCGGCCTGGGTCTGCTTGCAGGCATCGTAGATCGAGGCGTGGCTGTCGGCGTCGATCAGCAGGAAGTCGTCCGGACCGACCAGCGAGGAGATCACCCCGAGATTGGCCTGGTAGCCGGTCGTGAAGACCATGCAGTGCTTCTTGCCGTAGAACTCGGCGATCTCCTGCTCCAGCGCCATGTGCTCGTTGTACGAGCCGTTGGCGATGCGCGAGCCGGTCGTGCCGGTACCCTCGGCCCGGATCGCCTCGATTGCCGCTTCCATGCAGGACGGGTCGAAGGTCAGTCCGAAATAATTGTTCGTGCCGACCGTCAGCGTCTTCTTGCCGTTGATGATCGCCTCGGTCGGCGACAGGACCCGTTCCATGCGGATCTGGAAAGGGTCGGCCCCCGTCGTGCGGACGTCGCGATAGGCGTCCAGCAGACCGGCGTGGCGGTCGAACAGGCCCATGGGGAAAACCGGGAGTCGGTTCAGCGCCGGGCGCTGAGGTCCAGGATCGTGTCGGCCAGCTCGTCGACCGTGTAGATCTCGGCGACGACGTTCATGGGGATGGAGATGTCGAACCGGTCTTCCAGCTCCATGACCATGTCCATGACAGCCAGCGAATCGATCGTCAGGTCCTTGGTGATGACCGTGTCCCCGGTGATCGGCTTCTCGCCGGTCCGGTACGGCTCGAGGTGACGCCAGATCTCGGCCATCACGCTGCGGCGCGAAATCTCCTCACGCATGCCGGTCTGGAGGGCCCCAATCTGGCGGGCTTCGTAGATTTCGGCGCCGTCGTTCTCGACGGTCACTTTCTGGGCATTGAGCAAAATCGGGTCTCCGGTCCCGGGGGGAATGACGGGGAAAGGTGTGCCGGACTGACGATTTCTTGTGAAATGACAATTTGTTACGCCGTGTTTCACCGATTCCCGAGCCAATGGCGCTGCCGGTACCACAAAACGGTGTCGGCAAATCCGCGCTGCAGATCGTAGCGCGCCGAAAACCCCGTCGCCTCGGCCAGCCGCCGGTCATGGATGGTCCAGTCCGGATGAAACATCTCGGCGACCTTGCCGGCAGTAAGGATTTGCGGCGCACCGCCCAGCGACTGGCGCAGCCCATTGACCGCGCCGACCGCCGCCAGCACCGGCCGGGGAACCGCCACCGCCAGAGGCTGCCGGCCGCCCCCGCCGTTCAGCGCCTGTCCTGCCGCCCGGCCCATGTCGTCATAGGAGTGGCCGCCGGAATGGCCGTCGTCGATCTCGTAGGTCGATCCGGCCAGATCGGCGACATGGATCAGCGACAGCCGCGCCCCCGCCACCATCGGCCGGGGAGCGAAGCCGCGATCGACCGTCTTGAAGTAGGCCAGGGTCTCGCGATCGCCCGGGCCGTAGACCGCCGGCGCCCGCACCACGAGCCATGAACCGTTACCTTGGCCGGACCGTTCCTTGAGGGCCTCCTCGCCTGCCCGCTTGCTCGCGGCATAGGCCGACAGGCCGGGCTCGCGGGCCGCCAGGGACGACAGAAGCAGGAACCGCGCGGCGGGGGCGAGTCGCGACAGCAGCGCCGTACCGTCGCGATTGACCGCCATGAAGTCAGCCGCCGTGCGCGCCTTGATCAGGCCGGCGGCATGGACCACCGCCCCTGCCCCGTCGACCAGGTTGCCGAGCGCTCTCTCGTCGGCGAGATCGCCCAGCACCAGTTCGGCCTGCACGCCCGCGAGATCGGGCAGCGGCGACCAGCGGCGCACCAGCAGGCGCACGGTCCAGCCGTGACGGGCGAGCGCGCGAACCAGATGCGGTCCGACGAAGCCGGTGGCGCCGGTGACCGCAACCAGCTTGTTCAAGGGAGCCTCAGGCCGCCGCGGGCTTGGGAGCGTAGAGGCCGGCCAGGTAGTTGGCCTTGGTGCGGGCGCGGCTGAGCTTGCCCGACGAGGTGGTCGGCAGGCCCATCGTCGGGGCGACCAGCGCCACGTCGCAGTCCACCGCGACCGCCTCGCGCACGGCGCCCGCGACGTCGCGCGCCAGGTTGGCCCGCGCCTCCTCGCCCGAGACCCGCGCCAGTACCGCCACGACGACGCGCTCGCCGTCGGGCGTGTCGATCGAGAACGCGGCGGCATCGCCGTTCTTCACGACCTTCTTGGCCTCGACCGCCCACTCGATGTCCTGCGGCCAGACATTGCGGCCGTTGATGATGATCAGGTCCTTGGCGCGGCCGGTGACGACCACTTCGCCCCCGAGCCCGTAGCCGAGGTCGCCGGTATCCAGCCAGCCGTCGGCCGTCAGCACTTCCCGGCTGGCCTCGGGCTCGCCGTAGTAGCCCGGCATGATGCTGGGGCCCTTCACGAAGATGCGGCCGACCGCGCGGTCCGACAGCACCTTGCCTTCTCCGTCGCGGACTTCGAGCCGATGGCCCGGCAGCACCTTGCCGCACACCACGAAGCGCCGGGCGCGGCTGTTGTCGGACGGATCGGCGGCCGGCACCGCGCGCTGCTCGTCGGCCAGCGCCTTGCGGTCGATCGTGTCGGTGCGCACGCCGGTGCCGTGCGGGCTGAAGGTTATGGCGAGGCAGACCTCGGCCATGCCGTAGCTCGGAATGAAGGCGTTGGCGCTGAAGCCCTTGCCCGCGAAGGCCCCGGTGAACCGGTCGAGCACGTCGGGACGGATCATGTCGCCGCCGATGCCGGCATGGCGCCAGCACGACAGGTCGAGGTCGGGCGGCACCTGCAGGGCGCCGCGGCGGACGGCGAGGTCGTAGCCGAAGCTCGGGCTGTAGGAGATCGTGCCGCGATTCTTCGAGATGATGTTCAGCCACTGCATCGGCCGGCGCGCGAAGTCGCGCGGCGTCAGGTAGTCGATCGAAAGCTGCGACGACAGCGGCGCCATCAGGAATCCGATCAGGCCCATGTCGTGATAGAGCGGCAGCCAGCTCACGGCGCGGTCGCCGACCACGACGTCGAGCCCGGCCGGACCGGTCATGCCGGCGAGATTGGCCATCAGCGCCCGCTGCATGATCTGGATGCCGTGCGGATGGCGCGTGCTGCCCGACGAGAACTGGATGTAGCAGAGATCGTCCGGCCCGAGCGGCCTGAGTTCGACGCTCGGCTCGGGCAGCGCGTCGATCACGCCGACACCGCCGTGCAGGCGGACCGCGGGGAACTCCTTCGCGGCATCGGCCAGGAACCCGGCGAGATCGTCGAGCCCGACCGCCGCCACCGCGCCGGAAGCGGCGAACTGGCGGCGCAGCTGGTCGAGATAGGCTTCCTTGCCGCCGATGCCGACCGGGATCGAGACCGGGACCGGGATCAGTCCGGCATACTGGCAGCCGAAGAAGGTGTCGAAGAAGCCGGGCCAGGTATCGGCGGTAATAAGGAGTCGCTCGCCCCGGGCGAAGCCGGCGCCGATCAGCTTGCGGGCGACCCGGTGGGCGCGTTCCCGGACCTCGCGCCACGGCAGGCGCGCCAGGGTCTCGCCGCGCGCCGTATAAAAGGTGACCCCGGTCTCCCCTTGGGCTGCGTAATCCAGCATCTCCGGCACCGACCGGAAGTCGGCGCGGCGCAAGGCAAGCTGGGAATTGCGGGTGGGAAGCAGGTCCATACGTCTTTTTCTGGAGGGGAAGCGGGGTCCTAGCAGAGCGATTCAGCGCTCTCAAGGCGCGGTTTGACGTCGAAAACGTAACGATCCGTAACAAAAAGACGATCCATCGCCGTGGTCTGGCCCCGCCAACAGCCCGCAAATAAGGATTGCCGCGGCACCTCCCCGTGTGAACCCCGCAGGGAGGAAGTCCCGGGGTCAGAGGTGCGTTACGCGGGCGGAGGGGTCATGGCGCTCGGCCCCTCTGACTCCGCCGCGGAGGACCGCTCACCTCCCCCTCGAATGGGGAGGACACACCCCTGCGGGTGAGCCGATAAGATAGGCTCCGACCCTCAAAAAACGGATCTGGGCCTCCCCCCGATAGTGCTCAACCCCGGCTCATCCAATCCGGAGCCGGTGTCCCGAGCGGGCTTATTCTTTTGGAGGAGGTTCCACGTGATTACGGCTGTGATGCCGACGTACGGTCGCAAGGACGTCGTGTTCGAACGCGGAGAGGGCAACTATCTCTACGCGACGGACGGCCGACGTTACCTGGACTTTACCTCCGGCATCGCCGTGAACGCGCTGGGCCACTGCCACCCGACCCTGGTCAAGGCTTTGACCGAGCAGGGCCAGAAGCTGTGGCACACCTCCAACCTGTTCCGCATCGGCAACGGCGAGAAGCTGGCCAAGCGGCTGACCGAGGTGTCGTTCGCCGACACGATGTTCTTCTGCAACTCGGGGGCGGAAGCCATCGAGGGCGGCATCAAGCTGATCCGCAAGTATCAGTTCATGAACGGCAAGCCCAAGCGCTACAAGATCATCTGCTTCCAGGCGGCGTTCCACGGCCGCCTGCTGAACGCGCTCGCCGCCACCGGCAACGAGAAGTATCTCGAAGGCTTCGGCCCGCCGAACCCCGGCTACAAGCACGCGCCGCTCAACAACACCAACGTCGTGCGCGACCTGATCGACGACGAGACCGCCGGCATCCTGGTCGAACCGATCCAGGGCGAGGGCGGCATCCGGTCGACGACCACGCAGTTCCTCAAGGACCTGCGCGCGATCTGCGACGAGTTCGGCCTGCTGCTGTTCTACGACGAGATCCACACGGGTTTCGGCCGTACCGGCAAGATGTGGGGCTA
This sequence comes from Reyranella sp., assembly GCA_044225265.1. Lineage (GTDB taxonomy): Bacteria > Pseudomonadota > Alphaproteobacteria > Reyranellales > Reyranellaceae > Reyranella. The sequence continues at coordinate 4,230 of JBGAIW010000092.1, read as the reverse complement.
CGAATGGTCGGGCGTGAAGCCCGACGTCGCGGCGATCGCCAAGGGCATGGGTGGCGGCTTCCCGATCGGCGCCTTCATGGCGACCGAAAAGGCGGCGGTCGGCATGGTGCCCGGCACGCACGGCTCGACCTATGGCGGCAACCCGCTCGCCACCGGCGTCGCCAATGCCGTGCTCGACGAGTTGCTCAAGCCCGGCTTCATCGAGGCCGTCGCGTCCAAGGGCGAGTACCTCAAGGGCCAACTCGAGGCCCTCGTGAAGAAGCATCCCAAGGTCTATGCCGAACAGCGCGGCATGGGCTTCCTGCAGGGCCTGCAGTGCGTCTCCTCGGTGCCGGCCGGCGACATGGTGAACAAGCTCCAGTCGCTCGGCATGCTGGTCCCGCCGGCGGGCGAGAACGTCGTGCGCATCTTCCCGGCGCTGATCGCCGACAAGGCCGCGCTCGACGAAGGTATCGCGATCCTGAGCCAGGCCGCCCAGTCGTTCGAAGCCGCCGCCAAAGCGGCCGAGTAACGTCATGGGTACCCCGAAGCATTTCCTCGACCTCGACCAGGTCGATCCCAAGACGCTTCGCCAGATCCTCGACCACGGCAAGGCGATGAAGAAGCAGCGCGCCAACGGCGGCCACGACAAGCCGCTGGCGGGCAAGACCCTCGCGATGATCTTCGAGAAGCCCTCGACCCGCACCCGCGTGTCGTTCGAAGTCGGCATGCGCGAGCTCGGCGGCCAGACCATCATGCTCGGCCGCGGCGATACCCAGCTCGGCCGCGGCGAGACCATCGCCGACACCGCGCGCGTGCTGTCGCGCTACGTCGACATCATCATGATGCGCACCACCGTCGAGGAGAAACTCCTCGAGATGGCGAAGTACGCGACCGTGCCGGTGATCAACGGGCTCACCGACAAGACGCACCCGTGCCAGCTGATGGCCGACGTCATGACCTACGAGGAGCACCGCGGCTCCATCCAGGGCAAGTCGGTTGCCTGGTCGGGCGACGGCAACAACATGGCGACCTCGTGGATCCACGCCGCCGTGCAGTTCGACTTCGAACTGAAGATCGCCTGCCCGACCGAGCTCAAGCCGCCGCAGGATGTCGTCGACTGGGCCGCCAAATCGAAGGGCCGCATCACCATCGGCCACGATCCCGAGGCGCTGGTGAAGAACGCCGATTGCGTCGTCACCGACACCTGGGTGTCGATGGGCGACGAGGACCCGCACAGCCCCTCGGCGGCGCGACGCCACAACCTGCTGCGCGCCTACCAGGTCGACGACCGCCTGATGAAGCAGGCCAAGCCCGACGCGATCTTCATGCACTGCCTGCCCGCCCACCGTGGCGAGGAGGTGACCGAGAGCGTGATCGACGGCCCGCAGTCGGTCGTGTTCGACGAGGCCGAGAACCGCCTGCACGCGCAGAAGAGCATCCTCGCCTGGTGCCTCTCGTGAGCGCGGTGTCGGCAGGCGCCATCGCCTCCGACACCGACCACGTCCTGCCCTTCCAACTCGATGCCTTGGGCGTGCGTGGACGGCTCGTCCGGCTGGGACCCGCACTCGACACCATCATCGAACGCCACGGCTATCCGCTCGCCGTGGCGCGGCCGCTCGCCGAGGCGATGGTGCTGTGCGCGACGCTCGCGACGTCGCTGAAATACGACGGCATATTCACGCTCCAGATCACCGGCGACGGCCCGATCCGCCTGCTGGTGACCGACCTCACCACCGACGGCGCGATCAGGGGCTATGCCCAGTTCGATTCCTGGAAGCTCGCGATCGCGCTTGCGGGCAAGCACGACGCGCCGGACGGCTACGTGCCGAAGCTGTTCGGCCGGGGCCGTCTCGCCTTCACCGTCGACCAGGGCCAGAACACCCAGCGCTACCAGGGCGTGGTGCCGCTCGAGGGCGTCACCCTGGCCGACTGCGCCCACACCTATTTCCGGCAGTCCGAGCAGTTGCCGACCGGCATCAAGATCGAGGCGCGTCGCGAGGAGAAGGACGGAGCCAACGGTAAAGAGGGGCATTGGCACGCCGCCGCCCTGATGGTGCAGCAGATGCCGGAGATCGATGCCGGCCGCATGGCGAGTGACGGACTTGGGGTCGACCGCGAGCAGCGCGAGGAGGATTTCCGCAAGTCGGTGATCCTGATGGCGTCGGCGACGGCCCAGGAAATGCTCGGCCCTGATCTGCCGGGCGAGACGCTGATCTACCGCCTGTTCCACGAGGACAAGCCGCGGCGCTTCGACTCCAAGCCGTTCGTGGCCCGCTGCCGCTGCAGCCGCGACCGCATCGACCGTGTCCTGCGCTCCCTGAAGCGCGAGGAACTCGCCGACCTGCGCGACACGCGCGGGCTCGTTTCGGTCAAATGCGAGTTCTGCTCGACCGAATACAATTACGACGAAGCCGACCTCGACCGGATTTATAGGCCGGCGGCCTAGCTGGGAGCACGGCACCGTGTGCGAAGCTGGCTTCGCCACAGTGCTGCTTACCCCGCCGTCCCGAGCGTCGGGCCTGCGCCCGATGACGCTATTCTATTTGCGCGCCGGCCAGGGCGGAACGGGCTTCGCCTCGCCTGGCTTCAGTCCACCCAGGTGCTTCATCACTTCGTCGTACATCCGATCGCCCGGCTTGTAGACGAAAACGGCGTCTCCAATAGTCCCGTCCTCGCTCTCGGCCATCAACTCAAGCCTGATGGTCCCGTCTTCGGTCATGGTGGCCGTGCCGATATTGTTCGAAACGGAGTCCTTCCTGGTGTCCGCTTTGATGGCAGAGCAACCACACGAGAAAAGCAGCAAGACTAGGCAGGCAAATCTCCTGACCACATTCATCGGATCAATTCCTAAGCATGCCTACATTCGACCGCAGAATTCTGAGCGGAACGGGCGGCAAGCGCAATTTTGTGATCGCGCACGCCCGGCGCCGACTCGCCCATCTGGCACAGCGCGTGCAATGCTTCTCCCGCCTGTCACGAGGGAGGGACTCATGCGTGGGATCGTCCGCTTCAGCGTCTTATCGTTGGCCCTGGCGCTCGGTGCCGCACCGGCAATGGCGCAGAGCCATCTGCGCATCGGGCTCGGCGACGACCCCGACGTGCTCGATCCCAGCCTGTCGCGCACCTACACCGCGCGCATCGTCTTCGCCGGAATCTGCGACAAGCTGTTCGACATCGACGAGAAGCTGAACATCATCCCGCAGCTGGCGCTCGGCAGCGAAACCTCGGCGGACGGCAAGACCGTCATATTGAAGCTGCGGCCCGGCGTGAAATTCCATGACGGCGAGCCGTTCGACGCCGCTGCCGCGAAATACAGTCTCGACCGCCATCTCAACATGCGGGGTTCCTTCCGCAAGCCCGAGATCGGAGTCATCGACACCGTCGACGTGGTCGATCCGCTGACCGTCAGGCTCAACCTCAAGCAGCCCTTCTCGCCGCTGCTGGCCCAGCTCACCGACCGCGCGGGCATGATGGTCTCGCCCAAGGCCGCCGAGGCCGCCGGCGACAAGTTCGGCCTCAAGCCGGTGTGCGCCGGCCCCTACAAGTTCGTCGAGCGCGTCCAGCAGGACCGCATCGTCGGCGAGAAGTTCGCCGACTACTGGAACAAGGATCAGGTCTTCATCGACAAGGTCACCTGGCTGCCGATCACGGACGCCACGATCCGCCTCGCCAACCTGCGCTCCGGCGGCCTCGACATGACCGAGCGCGTGCTCGCCACCGATATCAAGTCGGTGCGCGAGGACAAGCGCCTGCAGCTCAGCACCGCGGTGTCGATCGGATGGTTCGGCCTGCTGGTCAACGTCGCCAACGGCCCGAAGTCGGAGAACCCGCTGGGCAAGGACAAGCGCGTGCGCCAGGCCTTTGAGCTCAGCCTCGACCGCGAGGTGATCAACCAGGTGGTGTTCAACGGCGAGTTCGTGCCGGGCAACCAGTGGGTCAATCCGCAGCACCCCTACTATCAATCGAAGTATCCGGTGCCGAAGCGCGATCTCGCCAAGGCGAAGGCGCTGCTCAAGGAGGCGGGCGTCACCGGCCGCATCCCGATCGACTTCATGGTCAGCAACACGCCCGAGGTCCGCGCCGTCGCCGAAGTGGTGCAGTCGATGGCGGCCGAGGCAGGCTTCGACCTCAAGATCCGCGTCACCGAGGTCGCGACCGCGCTCAAGGAAGGCGAACAGGGCAACTTCCAGCTCTACCAGAACACCTGGAGCGGCCGCATCGACCCCGACGGCAACTCGATCATCTACC
>JBGAIW010000091.1:0-16591 GCA_044225265.1 Reyranella sp. | reverse complement strand
ACTCCGTGCCGCTCTTCCTTCGTCTCTCGGCAATCCATGAGCGCCACGGAGTGGCGCGCTCCCAGCCATGACGGCGCTTCTTCAAGTGAGCGGCCTCGCCAAGCACTTCCCGGTGAAGCAGGGCGCGTTCGGCCGGGTCGCGGGACACGTCCGCGCCGTCGACGGAGTCGATTTCGAGCTGAAGGCCGGCGAGACGCTGGCCATCGTGGGCGAATCGGGCTGCGGCAAGTCGACCGTCGGCCGGCTGGTGCTGCGGCTGATCGAACCGACCGCCGGCCGCGTGAATTTCGAGGGCGACGACATCCTGGCGCTCGACGCCGAGGCGATGCGCCGCCGCCGCTCGCGCATGCAGGTGATCTTCCAGGACCCCTACGCCTCGCTCAATCCGCGCATGACGGTGGGCGCCATGCTGGGCGAGCCGCTGATGCTGCACAAGCTGATCGGCAACGAGCAGCAGCGCCGCGCCCGGGTCGCCGAACTGCTCGAACTGGTCGGACTGCGGCCCGATCATGCGCGCCGCTATCCGCACGAATTCTCCGGCGGCCAGCGCCAGCGCCTCGCGATCGCGCGCGCCCTCGCCGTCGAACCCCGGCTGATCGTGGCCGACGAGCCGGTGTCGGCGCTCGACGTCTCGATCCAGGCGCAGGTCATCAACCTGATGAAGAGCCTGCAGCAGCGATTCGGGATGGCCTACATCTTCATCAGCCACGATCTCGCGGTCGTGAAGCACATCGCCGACCGCATCGCCGTCATGTATCTCGGCAGGATCGTGGAGACGGCGACGACCGAGGAGCTGTTCCGCCAGCCGCGCCATCCCTATACGCGCGCGCTGCTCTCGGCGGTGCCGTTGCCCGACCCGACCGCGATCCGCGAGCGCGCCCTGCTCGAGGGCGACATTCCGAGCGCGATGAACCCGCCGGCGGGCTGCCGCTTCCACACGCGGTGCAGCTTCGCCCGCGAAGGCTGCAAGCGCGACGAGCCGGCGCTCGTCGACGATGCGGGTAACGGCACGGGCCACGCCACCGCCTGTCCGTGGTGGCGCGAGTTTCCGCCGGCCCCGGCGATTGCCGGACACACCGGCCAAGACAAGGACAGGATCCGGCTGGACCGCCTGCAGGCGGCCTTCGTCGCAACACAGGAGGCAACATGAAGAGACTGGCACTCACGCTCGCGCTGACCGCCGCCCTCACCGCCATGACGGCGGCCGGCGGCGCCTTCGCCCAGAGCAACCTGCGCATCGGCCTCGCCGAGGATCCCGACGTGCTCGACCCGACCCTGGCACGCACCTATGTCGGCCGCATCGTCTTCGCCTCGATCTGCGACAAGCTGTTCGACATCGACGAGAACCTGAAGGTCGTGCCGCAGCTCGCCCTCAGCCACGAGACGTCGGCCGACGGCAAGGAAGTCACGATCAAGCTGCGGCCCAACGTGAAGTTCCAGGACGGCGAGGCCTTCGACGCCACCGCCGCCAAGTACAGCCTCGACCGCCATCTCAACATGAAGGGCTCGTTCCGCAAGCCCGAGATCGGCTCGATCGACAAGGTCGAGGTGGTCGATCCGCTGACCATCAAGCTGGTGCTGAAGGAGCCGTTCTCACCGCTGCTGGCGCAGCTCACCGACCGCGCCGGCATGATGGTGTCGCCCAAGGCCGCCGAAGCGGCCGGCGACAAGTTCGGCCTGCATCCGGTCTGCGCCGGTCCCTACAAGTTCGTCGAGCGGGTCCAGCAGGGCCGCATCGTGGTCGAGAAGTTCGCCGACTACTGGAACAAGGACCAGGTCTTCATCGACAAGATCACCTACCTGCCGATCGTCGACGGAACGGTGCGGCTCGCCAACCTCAAGTCCGGCGCGCTCGACATGATCGAGCGCGTGCTCGCCACCGACATCAAGGCGGTGCGCGAGGACAAGAAGCTGAAGCTGATCAAGGCGGTCAGCCTGGGCTATGTCGGCCTGACCGTGAACCTCGCCAACGGCGACAAGGCGAACAACCCGCTCGGCAAGGATCCGAAGGTGCGCCGGGCGCTCGAACTGGCGATCGACCGCGAGGCGCTGAACCAGGTCGTGTTCAACGGCGAGTTCGTGCCGGGCAACCAGTGGGTCAGCCCGCAGAACCCGTATTATCAGTCCGCCATGCCGGTGCCGAAGCGCGACGTCGCCAAGGCCAAGGCGCTGATGAAGGAAGCCGGCGTCACCGGCCCGCTCGCCATCGACTTCATGGTGCCCAATGGCGCCGAGTTCCGGCAGGTCGCCGAGGTGCTGCAGTCGATGGTCGCCGAGGCCGGCTTCGACCTGAAGATCCGGCTGACCGAGTTCGCGACCTCGTTGAAGCAGGCCGAGGACGGCAACTTCCAGCTCTTCCTGATCGGCTGGAGCGGCCGCAGCGACCCCGACGGCAACTCGTTCGTCTTCCATCTCTGCAACGCGCCGCAGAACAACGGCAAGTACTGCGACCCCGAGGTCGACGCCGCGCACAAGCTGGCCCGCAGCAAGAGCGATCCGGCCGAGCGCAAGAAGGCCTACGAGACGGTGACCCGCAAGCAGCTGGCCGACGGCTCGATCATCTACCTGTATCACCCGCAGGTGCTGGTCGCGCTCTCCGACAAGGTCGAGGGCTACAGGCAGATGCCGGACGGCCTGGTCCGCGTCGTCGGCCTGAAGCTCGCCAAGTAGACCTGCGGAAACTGCGCCAACCATGCTCGGCTATCTCGTCCAGCGGCTGCTGCAGATCATCCCGACACTGATCGTGGTGTCGATGCTGATCTTCGGCCTGCAGCAGCTGCTGCCGGGAGATCCGGCGCTGATCATGGCGGGCGAGGAACGCGATCCCAAGGTGCTCGCGGAGATCCGCGAGCAATACAAACTCGATCAGCCGATTCCGGTGCAATACGTCTACTGGATGAAGGGCGTGCTGTCGGGGAACCTGGGCGAATCGATGCGGCTCAAGGCCTCGGTCGGCTCGCTGGTGCGCGAGAAACTGCCGGTCACCCTGCAGCTCGCGGCGATGGCGCTGCTGATCGCCATCCTGATCGGCATTCCCGCCGGCATCGTCTCGGCGGTGAAGAAGGAGACCGGCTGGGACTACGGCGCCAACCTGTTCGCGCTGTGGGGCCTCAGCACGCCCAACTTCTGGCTGGGCATCCTGCTGATCTTCCTGTTCTCGGTGACGCTCGGCTGGCTGCCGGCCTCGGGCTACGTGCTGTTGAGCGAGGACTGGAAGGCGAGCCTCGCCACCACCATCATGCCTGCCTTCGTGCTGGGCAACGCGCTCGCGGCCGTCCTGATGCGCCACACGCGAAGCGCCATGCTGCAGGCGATGAGCGCCGACTACGTGCGCACCGCCCGCGCCAAGGGCCTGGAAGAGCGCAGGGTCGTGCTGAAGCACGCGCTGCGCAACGCCATGACGCCGGTGATCACCCTGCTGGCGCTCGATTTCGGCGCGCTGCTGTCGGGTGCGGTGCTTACCGAACAGGTCTTCACCATCCCGGGCTTCGGCAAGCTGATCATCGATTCGGTGTTCAACCGCGACTACGCCGTGGTCCAGGGCGTCGTGCTGGTGACGGCCACGGTCTACATCCTGCTCAACCTGCTGGCCGACATCGCCTACGTGCTGGTCAATCCGAGGCTCAGAGGATGAGGAGCGGCGGATGACGATTTCCACAGCCATCCCCCTCGCCGGCGAAGCCGCGCCCGAGGAGAACCCCTGGGCCCGCGCCTGGCGCCGCCTGCGCCGGCGCAAAGGCGCCATGGTGGCGCTCGTCGTCGTCGTGCTGTTCGTGCTGATGGCGGTCTTCGCGCCCCTGCTCGCGCCCTACGACCCTACCGCCACGAGCTGGAGCCTGGTGCGCAAGCCGCCGAGCTGGGCGCACTGGTTCGGCACCGACGAGGTCGGCCGCGATGTGCTGGCCCGCATCATCTACGGTGCCCGCGCCTCGCTCAGCGCCGGGCTGGTCTCGGTCAGCATCGCCGTCGGCATCGGCGTGCCGCTCGGCCTGCTCGCGGGCTATGCCGGCGGCTGGATCGACTCGGTGCTGTCGCGCATCGTCGACGCGATGCTGGCGATCCCGTTCCTGATCCTCGCCATCACGCTCTCGGCCTTCCTCGGCCCCAGCCTGACCAACGCCATGATCGCGATCGGCATCACCGCGACGCCGGTGTTCATCCGCCTGACCCGCGGCCAGACCATGGGCGCCAAGGTCGAGGACTATGTCGAGGCCGCGCGCGCCGTCGGCAATCCGCACTGGCGCATCGCGCTGCGCCACGTGCTGCCCAACATCGTGCCGCCGCTGCTCGTGCAGATGTCGCTCGCCATCGCCGGCGCCATCATCGCCGAGGCCGCGCTCTCCTTCCTCGGCCTCGGCCAGCAGCCGCCGGCGCCGTCGTGGGGCAGCATGCTCAACACCGCCCAGCGCTTCATCTCGCAGGCGCCGTGGATGGCGTTCTGGCCGGGCTTCGCGATCTTCTGCGCCGTGCTGTCGTTCAACCTGCTCGGCGACGGCCTGCGCGACGCGCTCGATCCCCGCCATAAGTAGACGTCACAAGTAGCGCTTCTGCTTCTGCGCGATGCGGAACGCGTAGCGTGCAGCGCGGCTCGGCAGATCCATCTCGCTCAGCCCGTTCTCGACGGCGCGCTTACCTGCATGCGTCGTCGCCTCGCCGTAGAGCCGGATCAGCTCCTGGAAAGCCTCGTGCCGCGCCCGGTCGAACGTCCCCGTCTCCAGCGGATGCGCCGGGAACAGCCACAGCACCGGCACGTAGCCCTCGGGCACGGGCACGGTGGCGGCGTGGCTGCGCCGGTGCGCCACCAACTTTTCCCGCACGTGCGTGTGCGGCCCTTCCGGCGTCTTGCCGTCGGGCGGCGGGATCGGCTGGTAGACCTCGATGCGGGCCGCCTTGCTGCGGAATACGCGGTGCGGACTGAGCGCCGGCATGCGCGGCGGCAACGGACCATGTGGGTCCGATGAGGGCGCCGCGAAGAACGGCCGGCCACAGGCGGCGCGCAGCGCCTCGAGCGCCGCCGGATCGGAGGTGCGCACGCAGATGTCGGACTGCGGTTTGCCGATGCCGAGGTCGAACAGAATGGCGTCGCGATCTTCCGGCCGCAGCGCCTCGCGGTCGGGGCCGAGCTCGGTGACGACGGTGCGCACACCCATTCGCGCTTCGGCGGCCGGCAGGCAGAGCACGAGGCCCTGGCCCCAGCCTTTGCTGGTCTTGCTCAGCGTCTCGTAGGCGACCGGCTTGAGGTCGTGCGTAAGATCGAGCCGGAACGCACCGCGTGCGCTAACTGCGCCAACCGTCTCACCCGTCAGCAACGAAACCTCTTCGCCCGGATCGTAGGTGAACTCCGCGAGCGCGCCGAAGCCGCCGCACACCCAGGCCGAGGCGGGGTCGCGCAGGTACGCGTTCAGCAGCTCGCGCAGCAATGTTCTAGTTGGGCAGACTGGTATCGATCGACTTGAAGGCCGGAACGTCCGCCTCGAGCTCGGCGGTCTTCTCCTCGACCAGCATTTGCGCCACGGCGAGGAAGTGGACCAGCTCGCTGTCGCCCAGCCGCTCGGCTTCGTCGAGAAGTTCGCGCACGCCATGCCAGATGCGGAACAGCGCCGCCGCCCGCTTCTTGGCCGAAGACGACTGCCGCCCACGCCGCCGACGCAGCTTGGGCTCGACGACGATCTGAAAGACCCCCATACCCCCCGCTCCATTATTCAAGCCTCGTCCGCACACCGGCCGCGGTTCCCATGAACCCGGCCGATGCGCGGACGGACTTCGACGTCGCAATCGCCCCCGCGAGATTCGCCTCCGGAACCGATCGCCCCAAACGATCGAGACCAGCATAGCGGCGAACCCGAGCGACGTCTTTGGTGGAGTGTCCCCTCGTCGACTTTTCGGGCGCCGTTCAGTTCGTCGCGCGGCCGAGCGGCAGGCCGGTGGCGTCGAGCTGCTGCTCGCGGCGCAGGACGACGGCCTCGGGCGCCTCGACCGAAGGCAGTGGCTTCGAAGGATCGACCGCCTTGACCATGGCCACGATCGGTTTCTTTCCCGACGACGCCTCTTCCGGCACCAGCCGGCGCCAGCCCTGCTTCTCCCAGAACTTCACGTCGCCCGGCAGGATCTGGACGTAGAGCATGTTGCAGCCGCGGCTCTCGGCGAGCTTGCGGCAGCGCTCGAGCAGCAACTGACCGATGCCATGGCCGCGGAAACGCTGGATCACCGCCAGCCGCTCGGGCATGGCGAACGACTGGAACCAGCGCACACGGACTGCGCCCACCGGCTCGTCGCCGACATAGGCGATGACATGGGTGGCGCCGAAATCGTGGCCGTCGAACTCCTCGGAGTACGGCACGTCGAGCTCGCCGATGAAGCAGGCGGCGCGCACCGCGAAGGCCTGCATCGAGTCTTCCATCTTCATGGCGAGCTTGGTGGTCACCGGCTCGCCGTCGATCGATCGCGTCATAACGCTCATGTCAGTTCCCCCTCGTGATCCCGTGTCGTCAGCTAGGCCCGGCGCTCCGTCCATTCGGCATGCGGATTGGTCGCCCCCCGTTCGGCGGACCGCTCCAGGATGCCGGGCGCTTCGAGATGATCCTCCGGCCGGTTCAGCACCAGCGGATGGGTGTGCATGGTCGGCGCGTCCGGCAGCACATCGAGATCGATGTAGTAGGCGCCGTACTCGTGATCGGAGAAATTGAAGATCTCCTCCGTGACCTTGCGGAAGCCCTGGCGCTCCATGATCGGCCACAGCCGGTGCTGTGAGTGGAGGTAAACGCGCGTAAAGCCCTTCTTGCGCGCGAACTCCATGGCCCACTGCGTGAACGGCACGAACAGGCCCATCGAGCGGTAGCGCTTCAGGATCACGGCGCGCTCGAACTTCACGAAGGTGCCGAACCAGCGCAGCCGCATGCACGAGGCGGGCTCGCCGTCGACGTACAGGATGAGGTGCGTCGCGGTGTAGTCGTTGCCGTCGAACTCCTCCCAGTACGGGCACTGCTGCTCGCCGATATAGACCGCCGAGCGCAGCGCGAAGCACTGCATGAGCTCGTCCGAGGTCGACGCGAGCTTGATCGTCACGACGGGGCGATTGGACCCCGGCGGCGGCTGATACTCCGACATGCTCAAACCCCCTCGCTCAAGACTCCGTTGTCATTCCGGAAGCGGCGGCCCCCAGCCGTCACCACCGGAAGATTTTCCGTCAGTTGCGTCATGACATCCGTCACGACGTTGGAAGTCATGCCCTTGGCGCCGGCGCGGATCGCGGTCGCCGAAACGTTGTCGCGGCGCAGGATGCGCCACGGATAGATCCAGCCGCACTCGTCGTAGATGCCACGCACCGTCATGCCGCCGAAATCGGTGCCGTGCAGGCCGTGCAGGCGCACGCCGGGATGGCGGCGCCTGACCTCGGCGATCACGCCCTGGAAGCCCTTGCTGTTGTAGACCTCGGGCCAGTAGGCGACCTCGACCTTGCCGGCGAGCCCGACCTCGGCCACCGCCAGCTCGATCAGCGCCTTGCGGGTCTCGGGCGGCAGGAACTGCCGTCCGCCGGGGAAATAGTCGACCGCCACGTCGGCCTTCTCGGTCTTCTCGTAGATCTGGAAGCCGTTCTCGAGGCGCGCCACCTTGATCTGGCCCTTGCGGAAGGCGTCGAGATAGACGCGCGGCACCAGGGTCGGGTGAATGACGATCTTGTCGAGCGCGCGCTCCTCGATCGCCCGCCGCACGATCTGCAGGTGGGTGTTGTGAAACGGATTGAAGGTGCCGAAATACAGCCCGATGCCGCCCTTGGGCGCCAGCACCGAACGCAGATCCGACAGCACGCCGATCCCGAAGAACAACGCACCGAGCAGGATGCCGGCAATCAGGTAGGCCTCGCGGGCCCAGGGCAGTCCGGCCGTACCGAAGGCCGAGAGCAACAGGTTGACGACGACGCCGACCAGGACATTGCGGTTGGGATCGCCGATGCCGCGCTGGAACAGATAGATGCCGAGATACTGGGCGCCCTGGGAGATCGCGGTCGTGGCGAGGGCTGCGCCGGCTGCGCCGCCGACGGACTGCATGCCCCCGACGTTGACTGCCCCACCCCATAGAAAGATCCAGAACACAGCCAGGTTGAACGCGTACTGCGGGATGAACCTGCCGAGCTTGCCGGCCGTCACGTATCCGAACTGGTTGTTGGCCCAGAGTTCGGCCTTGTTGCTGAGTTTGGCGTAGCTCGGGAGGAAGCCCCCCACGAACATTGACACGGCGATCAGGGCCGGGTTAGCCCAACTGCCGTGCGCGTATGCATAGCTCAGGTAGGAAACGAGGCCGCCGAACGCCGCCATGCGCGTCGAAGGACTGCGTCCCCAACGGGCGATCTTGCCGGTCCAGGCCGGCAACGCCGTCGTCCTGTCTGCCGAGCCGATGGCGGCCACGGTTGCACCCTGCCTCGTTACACAAGCGTCAATCGCCGGAAATCACTACGGATAGATCGACTAACGAATACGAGGACTAGATACCCACCGCTAAGGTCCAGCCGTTTCTTGAAAAAACCGGCTAATACCCTATAAATGAGACAAAAAACGACATCGCACAATTAATGGTATAAGATAAACCATGTGCATCTCTTAAAGTAAACTTTGAGCACCCAACCGTTTTGTATCGATTGTTACGATGGTAACGCCCACTCCGCGCAAGACCAAAGTCCCGAACATTCTCGGCGACTGGGATGACGTCCGGTTCTTCCTCGCCGTCGCCAAGACGGGAAGTTTCAGCGCCGCCGCAACCCAGCTGAACACCAAGCAGACGACGGTCGGCCGCCGCATCCAGGCGCTCGAGCGCCGGCTCGGCGCCAAGCTGTTCGACCGCCACCGCCACGGCATGGAAGTGACGCCGGCGGCGCGCGGCGTGCTGGTCCAGGCCGAATCGATGCTGTCGAACGCCACCGCGATCGAGCGCCACCTCGCCGGTCTCGACCGCGAGATGTCCGGCGTGGTGCGCGTCGCCTCGACCGAGGGTCTGGCGGCGCACTGGCTGGTGCCGCGGCTCGACCGGCTGCGCCGCAGCCACCCCGACATCATCGTGCAGGTGATCGCAGGCGATACGGTGCTCGACCTCGCGACCCGCCAGGCCGACCTCGCCATCCGCTTCTTCCGCCCGACCTCCAACCAGCTGGTGGCGGCCAAGGTCGGCCAGTTCAACATGTCGGTGTTCGCGGCCCCCTCCTACATCGAGCAGTACGGCCTGCCCCAGAAGATGGACGATCTGCGCGAACACCGCATCGTCGACCACACCGTGCTGCACGCCCTGCCGGCGATGAAGCCGTGGTCGGACATCGTCGAGCGCAGCCCGTCGGTGGTGCTGCGCACCAACTCGTCCTACGCCGCGATGGAAGCGGTCGCGGTCGGCTACGGTATCTCGGTCTTCCCGGATTACTCAGCGAAGATGTCGAACCTCGTGGCGGCACCGATCGACCTCAACATCGTTCGCGACATCTGGCTGGTGAGCCACGAGGAAACCAACAAGGGTGCGCGCATTCGCACCGTGATCGACTACGTGCGCGAACAGTTCCGCCAGGACGAGCGCGAATGGTTCAGCGTGCCGGCCGGCCGCTCGACGCAGGTCGTCGCCGCCTGACGCGCGGCGCGCGAGCCTTCGCGCAAGCCCCGCGCCCCGGCAGCGACAAGATATTGATCGCCGGCAGGAATCTGACGGGAATCTAACGGTTACTTTCGGTAACCACCGCCAGTAATTGTGGTTGCTGCCGCGTCTCCTCTTGCGCCGCGGCCGTCAGTGTCCTGCAATTCAAAAATCCTCGCGGAGAATCGACTCCGATGCAGGCCGAGATGCAACGAAGCCATTCCTCGCGAGTCGACAGTCAACGTCTCTCGAAAACAAAAAATCCTTCGGTGGAATCGACTTGAGCGTTGGCCCGATTGGAACAAGGGCGATTCCTCCGGAGGACGCTCATCGCCTGAATGCGGAAGCGTGCGGGCGCCGGCCTTTGGCACTGCGCGCCCAGCTCCACGCGCTCGCCGTGCGCGCTGCTTTGCAGCGCGCCATCATCGATCCGGCCCTCCGCCCTTCGGCTTGTCCGGCGTCTCCGATGGCCCCCGCGCTTGTCGGATCCGGGTCTCCATCACGTCCAAACCACGCTTCCAGGTCCTCGGCGCATTTCATGATTCGCCGCAAAAAAATTGACCGATTCAAGAAACCCTCAACAGGTCGCCTCAAATCCCTGAATACGTTGCGATATTCGCCTACTCGTCTAGCCGTCCTCGAGGGATTCAAAAATTGATGAATCGTCCCAATGTTGCGTATCTGACCAATCGACGGGAGTGGTCGTCGCGCTTTCGGCGCATGGCCGCAACGTAGTGTGCCGCGCGTGTATTGTCAATATCGCAATACCGATTCGCGCATCACCTGGAGAAGCTGCCAGCGCTCACCGCGATAGTCTCACATCGCCGCCTTCAGCTTCTCGTAGACCGCCTTGATGGCGGCCATGTCGCCGGGCTTGTACTCCCAGTTCAGCGAAACATCGTCACCCTGAACCCGCGGCATGATGTGGATGTGCAGATGCGGCACACTCTGCCCCGCCCCCGGACCGTTGGCCTGCAGCAGGTTCACGCCGTTGGGCTTCAGCACCTTGAACGCCGCCTTCGCGACCCTCTGAGCGGTCCGCGCGACGTCGGCCAGCACGTCCGGCGGAATCGATTCGACCGTCGGCCAGTGGCCTTTCGCGACGGCCAGGGCATGCCCGGGATTCACCGGGTTGATGTCCATGAAGGCGATGGTGGTATCGTCCTCATGCAGCTTGAAGCAGGGGATCTGCCCCGCGACGATCTTGCAGAAGATGCAGGTGCCGTCGGTCGGGTGATCGGCGGGGTGGGTCATCGGCTCGTCTCCAGTTTCGCGCTGAGTTCGGCCAGCCGCGTGAAGGGCTGGCCGCCCGCGCCCAGTACATCCAGGCCACGTACATCCAAGCTGGGCACATCCAAGCCAAGCGCCTGCAGCCGGGCCAGCCCGCGCTTGCCGAAGCGCTCGCGGACGGCCTCGACGATCCAGCCCGCCGCCTGGCGGTGACGCAGGACCACGAGACGGCCTTCGTCCGCAAGATGGGCGCGATGGGCATCGAGCGCGGCGAGAAATTCGTCCATCCCCTTGCCGGTCCTGGACGACACGGCGAGCGTAAGGGTCCTGAAGTCGCCGTCGGGAGTGGCCAGCGACAGGGCGCCCGCGACATCGGCCAGCGCGCGCTCGGCGGCAGCGCCCATGTCGGCCTTGGTCACGACGACGAGGTTGGGAATCTCGACGATGCCCGCCTTCATGAATTGCAGCGAATCGCCCGAGCCGGGCTGGACGCAGAACACGACGGTGTCGGCCACGCCCGCGACGTCGGTCTCGGACTGGCCGACGCCGACCGTCTCGATCAGCACGCAGTCGAACAGCGAGCGCATCAGCACCATGGCGGCGATGGTCTGGTCGGCGAGGCCGCCGAGCCGCTCGCGTGCCGCCATCGAGCGCACGAAGGAACCGTTGTCGGTGGAATCGTGGACGATGCGGACGCGGTCGCCCAGCAGCGCGCCGCCGGTGGTCCTGGACGAGGGATCGACCGCGATGACGCCGACCGTCCTGCCCTGCCGGCGCCAGGCCGCGACCAGCGCCGCGCAGAGCGAGGACTTGCCGACGCCCGGCGGGCCGGTGACGCCGACGACGTGGGCTTTCGGCGACCGCCAGGCCGTGTCGAGCAGGGCGAGGCTGGCGGCGCTTTCGGGATCGCGCTCGAGCTCGACCAGGGACGCCGCGAGGCCGCGCTTGTCGATCGTCAAAGCCCGCCTCCCCATTCAGATGGGGAGGTGGCCCGAAGGGCCAGAGGGGTCATGGGCATCGGTCGCAAGGCTTATGACCCCTTCGCCCGCGTAAGACGCGGGCACTTCCCCATGTGAATGGGGAAGAAGGCTTCACTCTGTTTTCAGCGGCCCGCCCAAGGCTGCCTGCGCCGCCGCAAGACGGGCGATCGGCACGCGGTAGGGCGAGCAGGAGACGTAGTCGAGGCCGGCCTTGTGGCAGAAGAACACCGAGGCCGGATCGCCGCCGTGCTCGCCGCAGATGCCGAGCTTCAGGCTGTTGCGCACCTTGCGGCCACGCTCGCGGGCGATGTCGATCAGCTCGCCGACGCCCTCGACATCGAGCGAGGCGAAGGGGTCGTGCTCGAAGATGCCGCGCTGCTGGTACTTCTCGAGGAACGACGCCGAGTCGTCGCGGCTCAGACCGAAGGTGGTCTGGGTCAGGTCGTTGGTGCCGAAGGAGAAGAACTCGGCGGTCTCGGCGATGTCGCCGGCGCGCAGCGCCGCGCGCGGCAGCTCGATCATGGTGCCGACCAGGTATTCGAGCTTCTGGCCCGACATCTGGCTGACTTCCTCGGCCACCTGGTCGACCACGGCCTTCATCAGGTCGAGTTCCTTCTTGGTGGCAATCAGCGGGATCATGATCTCGGGGATCACGGTCTTGCCTTCCTTCTTCTGCACCGCCGCGACGGCCTCGAAGATCGACCGTGCCTGCATCTCGTAGATCTCGGGATAGGAGATGCCGAGGCGCACGCCGCGATGGCCGAGCATCGGGTTGGTCTCGTGCAGCTTGTTCGCCCGTGCCTCGACCTCGCGCGGCTCGACGCCGAGATCCCTGGCCAGCGCCTCCATGTCGGCCTGCGTCTTGGGCAGGAACTCGTGCAGCGGCGGGTCGAGCAGACGGATGGTGACCGGCAGGCCGGCCATGATCTCGAACAGCTCGATGAAGTCCTGGCGCTGCATCGGCGCGATCTTGGCGAGCGCAGCGCGCCGGCTCTTCTCGTCGTCGGCCAGGATCATCTCGCGCACCGCGGTGATGCGGTCGCCGTCGAAGAACATGTGCTCGGTGCGGCAGAGGCCGATGCCCTCGGCGCCGAACTTGCGCGCCTGGGCGGCGTCGGCCGGGGTCTCGGCGTTGGTCCGGATGCCGAGCGTGCGGAACTCGTCGGCCCACTTCATCAGCTCGGCGAAGTCGCCGGAGAGCTCGGGCTGCACCGTCGGCACCACGCCCAGCATGATCTCGCCGGTGCTGCCGTCGAGCGTGATCGTCTCGCCGGCCTTGACCGTCGTGCCGCGCACCGAGAGCGTGCCGGCACTGGCGTCGATGCGGACGTCGCCCGCACCCGCGACGCAGGGCTTGCCCATGCCGCGCGCCACCACGGCGGCGTGGCTGGTCATGCCGCCGGTCGAGGTCAGAATGCCTTCCGCGGCATGCATGCCGTGGATGTCCTCCGGCGAAGTCTCGCGCCGCACCAGGATCACCTTCTCGCCGCCATGGGCGCGCTTCTCGGCCTCGTCGGCGGAGAACACGATCTTGCCCGACGCCGCTCCGGGCGACGCCGGCAGGCCCTTGGCGATCACCTTGCGCGGCGCCTTGGGATCGAGCGTGGGATGCAGCAGCTGGTCGAGCGACGAGGGTATGATGCGCGCCACCGCCTGCTTCTTGTCGATCAGTCCTTCGCGCACCATGTCGACGGCGATCCGCAGCGCGGCCTTGGCCGTGCGCTTGCCGTTGCGCGTCTGCAGCATGTAGAGCTTGCCGCGCTGGACGGTGAACTCGATGTCCTGCATGTCGGCATAGTGCTTCTCGAGCGTCTCGCGCACCTTGGCGAGCTGGCCGTAGACCTCGGGCATCACCTCTTCCATCGCCGGCGCGTCCGACTTCTGCGCCTGCTTGGCCTGCACGGTGAGGAGCTGCGGCGTGCGGATGCCCGCGACCACGTCCTCGCCCTGGGCGTTCACGAGATACTCGCCGTAGAAATAGTTGCTGCCGGTCGAGGGGTCGCGCGTGAAGGCGACGCCGGTGGCGCAATCCTCGCCCATGTTGCCGAACACCATGGCCTGCACGTTGACCGCGGTGCCCCAGCTCTCGGGAATCGAGTGCAGGCGGCGATAGGTGATGGCGCGCTGGTTCATCCACGAGCCGAACACCGCGCCGATCGCGCCCCACAGCTGCTCGCGCGGGTCCTGCGGGAACGGCTTGCCGGTGCGCTTCTCGACGATCTTCTTGTATTCGCCGACCACCGAGCGCCAGTCGTCGGACTTGAGGTCGGTGTCCATGTGGACGCCGAGATCCTCCTTCTTGAGCTCCAGCGCCTCCTCGAAATAGTGGTGGCCGACATCGAGCACCACATTGGAGAACATCTGGATGAAGCGGCGGTAGCTGTCCCAGGCGAAGCGCTCGTCGCCCGACGACTTGGCGAGGCCGAGCACCGTTTTGTCGTTGAGGCCGAGGTTGAGCACGGTGTCCATCATGCCCGGCATCGAGGCGCGGGCGCCGGAGCGCACCGAGACCAGCAGCGGGTTCATGGGATCGCCGAACTTGGCGCCGACCACCTTCTCGACGCCGGCCAGGGCCGCCTCGACCTCGTCCTTCAGTTCGGCCGGATAGGTTTCCTTGTTGGCGTAATAGAACGTGCAGAGTTCGGTCGTGACGGTGAAGCCCGGCGGCACCGGAAGACCGAGGCTCGACATCTCGGCCAGGTTGGCGCCCTTGCCGCCCAGCAGGTTGCGCATCTCGGCGCGGCCTTCCGCCGTGCCGTTTCCGAAACTGTAGACCCACTTGGCCATGCTTAGCCCTCGATCTTCGAGAAATCGGCCACCGAATCCATGGTGGACTGAATTTGTTTGAGAAGCCGTAGTCTATTCAGACGTAAATCAGGCTTATCAGAGACGTTAACTGTGACGTTATTGAAGAAAGCGTCGACGGGTTCGCGCAGACTTGAAAGCTCTGACACGGCATCTCCAAAGCGCTCATCCTGAAGTGCCTTCTCGAAGTGAGATCGACTGATTTGGAGAGCTCTAAACAGAACCTTCTCTTCAACTTTCTCACACTTCGCAATCTCTGGCGGATGCGCCAAATCTTCAGCAAGCTCTTTGTGCTTTTTCACTTCCGCTCGAACAATATTCGCAGCCCGGCCATAAGCCGTTAGGAGGTCCTTACTGGCCGACGTTTGCAGAAACTTCTCCAACTCTTGGGAGAGGTTGAACAGTCTTGTAGGGTCAATGTCGCCCGGAATCGAAATCACGGCATCGATCACATCATGGCGAACACCGCGGTCTCGCGCTTGAATTCGAATTCGCTCACGCACGAACTTCAGGAGTTCACCAAATTCGGCCACGACCTCATTGAAATACTCGGGCGCAGTAATCCCTCCTTGCTTCACGGACCAATCAATTGGAACTGCAAGATCGCGCATCGCGATATTAAGACCGGGACTAGGTCCGATCCTATTCGCCAAATTGGCAATTTCATCCAATGTCGCACGATACTCGGCCATCTTGACTAATGTTCGAGGCAGCAAAATCGCCTGGAACAACGGCAGCACCAAGTCGAAGCGTATGTTGCGCTCAACCATGATGCGAAGAATACCGAGCGTGGCTCGTCTCAACGCATACGGATCTCTTGATCCTGAGGGGCGTTCGCCGGTCGACCACAACGAACCTAGCGTTTCGAGCTTTTCTGCAATCGCGACAGCAATGGCCACTGGTTCATCTGGGCAACGATCAGTCGGTCCTGCTGGGGAATATTGATCAGCTATTGCGATCGCGATCTCAGAAGCGAGACCATCATGGCGGGCATAGTAGCCGCCCATGACGCCCTGCAACTCCGGAAATTCGCCGACCATACCAGTTACCAAATCGGCCTTACTGAGCTTTGCCGCCTCAGCCGCCAGTGACGGTTGAGCATTGGGCACATACTTCGAAATCTCGATCGCTAGATCGACAATGCGACGCACCCGATCAGCTTGGGAGCCGAGCTTGGCATGAAACACCATGTTTCGCAGTGCCGGGAGCCGATCTTCTAGTCGGACTTTTCGATCCTGGTCCCAGAAGAATTTGGCGTCGCTCAGCCGCGCGCGCAGCACGCGCTCGTTGCCGTCGACGATCACCTTGCCGCCGTCGTGCGCCACGGTGTTGGCGACCACGACGAAGCGGTTGGCGAGGCTGCCGTCGGTATTGGTCGTCGCAAAGTAGCGCTGGTGCGTCTTCATCGACACAATCAGCACTTCGGGCGGTACGTCCATAAACTGGGCATCGATCGTGCCGAGCAGCGGCACCGGCCATTCGACCAGCCCCGCGACCTCGTCGAGCAGGCCCTCATCGGCCTTCAGCGTGACGCCCGCTTCGGCGCAGAGCTTCTGCGCGCCGTCGAGGATGATCTTCTTGCGCTCGGCCGGATCGAGCACAACGTGCGCCGCCTTGAGCTTGGCCTGGTAGTGGGCGAAGCTCGTGACCTTGATCTCGCCCTTGGACAGGAAGCGATGGCCGACCGTGCTGTCGCCGAACTTCACCGGCGCCATCGAACCGCCCGGCGTCACCTCGCCGGCCAACACCTTGCCGTCGAACAGCGCGACGATCGACTGCAGCGGACGCACCCACTGCAGGGTGCCGCTGCCCCACTTCATCGACTTGGGCCAGGGCAGCGCCTTCAGCGCCGCATCGAGAACGCCCGGCAGCGCGGCCTCCGTCGGACCGCCCTTGCGGGTGATCACGGCGAACCAGAACTCGCCCTTGCCGGTGTCGCGCTTCTCGGCCTGGTCGAGCGAGGCGAG
>JBGAIW010000090.1:0-16710 GCA_044225265.1 Reyranella sp. | reverse complement strand
AGGCCGCGTGCCGGCCGCGACCATGGCCTACTCCGAAATGCTCCGCTGCGGCACCACGACCGCCTGCGACATCACCGTGCCATTCGATGGCTGGCTGGAGACCATGGCGAAGAGCGGCATGCGTTTCTATGCGACGCCGACCTTCGCCTCGGCGCGCTGGGGCATGAGCGCGCCGCAGACCGTGACCTGGAAATGGGACGAGGCGCGCGGCCAGCAGGAATTCGAGAAGGCCAAGCGCATCATGGACGATGCAGAGGCGCACAACTCCGGCCGGCTCTCCTCGATGGTGTTCCCGGCCCAGATCGACACGGTGACGCGCGAACTGTTCGAGGCCGGGCGCAAGCATGCGAAGGAGACCGGCCGCCTCTTCTCGACCCACATCTGCCAGTCGGTGGTCGAGGTGCGCGAGATGATCCGCCGCCACAATATGACGCCAATCCAGTGGGCCGCGCATCTCGGCCTGCTCGACGATCGCACCTTGCTGGCGCACTGCATCCTTCTCGACGACCATCCGCAGATCCGCTGGCACACCGCCAAGGATCTCGACCTGATCGCCGAGAGCGGCGCCTCGGTCGCGCACTGCCCGCAACCCTTCGCGCGCTACGGACTCGCCATGGACCATGTCGGCCGCTACCGCGCGCGCGGCGTCAATGTCGGGCTCGGCACCGACTGCGCTCCGCACAATCTCGTGGAAGAAATGCGGCTCGCGATCCATGCCGGCCGCCTGATGAGCGAAGACATCCGCACCATCGACACCGCCAGCGCCTTCGAGGCAGCGACCTTCGGCGGCGCCAAGGCGCTGGGCCGCGACGACATCGGTGCCCTGGCACCGGGCATGGCGGCCGACATCGTGCTGGTCGATCTCGCCCATCCGCTGATGCAGCCGGCACGCGATCCTCTGCGTTCGTTCGTGTTCCACGCCGCTGATCGCGCGGTGCGCACGGTGCTGGTCGACGGCGAGGTGATCCTGGCCGACGGCGAGCCGATGCATCTCGATTCGAAGGCGGCGGCCGCGAAAATGGCGGAAGCGCAGGCGAAGATGTTCCGCGACGTCCCGAAGATCGACTATGCCCAGCGCGCCGGCGACGCGATCTCGCCGCTGTCACTACCTGTCGGGTGACCGCTCTATGAAGTCCGAAAACCGCCAGCGAGCCTCGCGCGCGCGTGGAAGGATCGGAGACATGGAACTGATGGATCGCGAGGCCTGCTACCGGGCCTTCCAGAGCCACGATGCGCGCTTCGATGGGCGGATCTTCGTCGGCGTGACCTCGACCGGAATTTATTGCCGGCCGATCTGCCCGGCACGGCCGCCCAAATTCGAGAATTGCCGCTTCTTCGCCTCGGCCGCGGCGGCACAGGAGGCAGGCTTCCGCCCCTGCCTGCGCTGCCGGCCGGAGATCGCGCCGGAACTCGCCTTCTGGCGCGGCTCGTCCAACACCGTGTCGCGCGCGCTGAAGCTGATCGCCGAAGGAGCGCTCGACGAGAGCGAGGCCGGCGTTGAAGCCTTCGCCGAGCGCCTGGGCGTCGGCGGCCGCCAGCTGCGCCGGTTGTTCAGTCAGCATCTCGGCGCCTCCCCGGTCGCAGTGGCGCAGACCAGGCGCGTGCTGTTCGCCAAACAGCTCATACACGACACGCAATTGCCGATGACCGAAGTGGCGATGTCGGCTGGCTTCGGCAGCGTGCGGCGCTTCAATGAGACGTTCCAGAAGCTGTTTGGCCGGCCGCCCTCCTCGCTGCGGCGCAAGCAAGTGGCGAACGCCGTGCCGCAAGAAGGCGTGACGCTGCGGCTCTCCTACCGGCCGCCCTACGACTGGGACGGCATGGTCGACGCGCTGAAGCTGCGCGCGCGCAAGACGGTCGAGCGGGTCGAGAAAGGCGTGTGGCACCGCCGCATCGAGCTCGACGGCAAGAAGGGCACGGTCGCGGTCACCCACCTGCCCGAACGCAACGCCGTCGCCGTGACCATCGTGTTTCCCGAGGTGCGTGCCCTTCCCGCCATCGTGGCGCGGGTGAAGCGCGTGTTCGATCTCGGCGCGGACATCGTCACCATCGACCAGCACCTCGCGCGCGATCCCAAGCTCGCGCCGCTGATCGCCAAGCGGCCGGGATTGCGCGCCCCCGGTGACTGGGACCACGACACGCCGCCGGCCGATCTGCGCATCAACGCGCCCTCGGCCTGGCGGCCCTGGCACGCCTACGCCGAGCAGCATCTGCGGATCGCCGGCCATGCCTGAGAGCCTCGTTCTCTTCTTCGACCGGCTGCCGACACCGATCGGCGAACTGGTCGTCATTGCCGACGGCAACGACGCCCTGCGCACCATCGACTGGACAGATCACGAGAAGCGCATGAAGCAGCTACTCGAGCGCTACTACGGCAAGGGCCGCTATGCGCTGACTCCAAAGCGCGATCCCGGTGGGCTCACGCAGGCGATGCGCCGCTACTTCAAGGGCGAAGTCGGCATCCTCAAGACGCTACCGGTCGCGACCACGGGTACGCCGTTCCAGAATTCGGTGTGGAAAGCGCTGCGCAAGATCCCGGACGGCGGCACCATCAGCTATGCGGAACTGGCCCGGCGCATCGGCAAGCCCAAGGCGGTGCGCGCCGCCGGACTGGCCAATGGACAGAATCCAATCAGCATCGTAGTGCCTTGCCATCGCGTGATCGGCTCGAACGGAAGTCTCACGGGGTATGGCGGCGGCCTGCCGCGCAAGCAGTGGCTTCTACGACACGAAGGTGTCACGCTCGATCTATGAGACGGCGGGCCTTTCTGACGGCTTTCGGCGCCGGCGGACTGATGGCCGCGACCCGCGCTTCGGCCGAGCCCGGCCTGCCCTTCATCGACACCCACATGCATCTGCTGGCGCTGGCCAACCTCGGCGCACGTCACCGGATGCCGCGCGTTTACACATGGAGGCGGTGCCCCATGACATGCCCTTCCCGCCCGACCGGACCAAGGCGTCCAAACCCGACAGGGTTCCAACCAACATCGCCGCCTTCGAGCGGCTTCTGGACTACAACCGCCAGGCATGACTCGTGTGGAGCCATACAGGCTGGGATCTCGGCAGCCAGCGCACGACGGCGCTCAAGGAGGGCCTACTGCGCTGCCATGCGAATCTCTTCATGAACGTGAAGTCCGACCGTGCCGAAGCGCCGGCGAACGCGCCCTTCGCCGGGCCGGAAGCACTGCAGCCCACCTGGCTCGACCTGCTGCCTGCCGACATTTCCAGTCGGATCGAGTCCGAGAATGCGCGGCGGGTCTATCGACTGCCCATCAATTGACGGAGAATCGCGATGAGCGACATCGAGACGCTGACCAGACTCAATGCGGGCTACATCCGCTCGGTCCAGGAGTCCGATACGAAATGGTTCGGCGAGATGCTGACCGAGGATTTCCTCAATACCAATCCGGACGGCTCGCTGGTCGATAAAGCAGGCTTCCTCGCGCAGATCGCACCGAAACCCGCGATCTCCGGCCTGCAATGCCATGACGTGAATGTGAGGTTGATGGGAGATTTCGCCATCATCCATGCCCGGACCAGCTATACCCGGACGGACGGGAAGCCCGGCGGCGGCCGCTACACCGACATCTGGGCGAAGCGCGGAGGACAGTGGCTGTGCGTCGCCGCGCAAGTCGCGCGAAACTAGTGCGTACACAGCCGTACGGATCGATTCGCAACCGCTTGCAGCGGATGGCCGCATCGGGCTAAGTCCCGCCGACCATGCCCATTCGCTGCACGATCGATCACAGCAACCGCTTCGTACATGTCGAAGCCCGGGGCCTCGTCACGATGGACGAGATCCTGAACTACTTCGATCGGCTGGTGGTCGAGAAGGCCATGCCCTATCCCAAATTGTTCGACGCCAGTGGTGCAATCGCTGAGCTTTCTGACGCTGACGTCATGATTTTAGGCGCGCGGGTCAGCGCATACGCCCTGCACGATCCGCGCGGGCCTCTCGCGCTGGTGGCGCAAAGCGAGCGCATCGTCGAAATTCTGCGACGCTTCATGAATCTCGGCATGGCCCGCCGTCCCGCAATGCTGTTTCGCCGGGTCGATGATGCTCGCCGTTGGCTCGACCGGATCGCGATCGAGGACGGGCTGCGCGCACCATCCCGGCGCCCAGGCGAGCTGCCCGGCGCCGGCACCTGATCCCGGCAGGATCCCGCATGCCCATCAGCTTCAAGATCGATCATGCCAAGCGCCACGTCGAGGCGCTGGCCGAGGGCGACGTCACCCTGAAGGACGTCGAGGAGTTCCTCGATGCGTTGGTGGTACAGGGGGCTATCCCCTACCGGAAGCTGTTCGACGGCCGCCGCTCCGTTCCGAAGTCCGTCGATCTCAACGCCGAGGTCATGTCGCTGGCCGCCCGTATCAGCGCCTATTCTACCCACCTCGAGCGTCGCGGCCCGCTGGCCATCGTCGCAGGCGACCCCCAATCCCAGGAATTGGCGGCGCGCTTTCTCAATCTCGGCAAGCCGTCGGGCCGGCCCGGGCGCGTCTTCCTCGACGAGCGGGAAGCGCGACGCTGGCTGGCGGATCAGCCGGAAAGCTAGGCCCTCGGCAACACAAGGGCGCCACCGACATCACTTTCCATGCGTCGGCCGGCACTGATATGTAGGCCGACATGGATAATCGCCCACTCCGGACCACTAGCACCTTGTCCATTGTCGTTCTGGCTCTTGGCCTGGGATTGATCGTTGCCTGGGCTTCGCTCGACCTACGCTTCGATACGCGCAGCGATGCGATTGCCAATCTCACCCTGATCCTGCAGGGCCGGCCGCTGATATTCGGCCCGGATGCTCTCCCAGACTTGCCCTTTTACAACCGCGTGATGATCCCGGAACTTCACGCCCTCCTTGTCGATTGGGTGCCAATCTTCGATGCCGGCGAGTGGTATCTGCTGCTGAGAATCGTCACATTCGTGGCCGCATTCGGCAGCTTCGCAATCGCCTGCGGACCTGACTGGCCTGAGAGCGCCGGCGACGTACGCCTGGCCATGGTTTTATTGGCGCTGGCGGCTATCGTGAGCTTTTCGTTTCCTTGGGAGGAGCCGAGCGACGCACTCGATATCTGCGCCCTTTCACTTGCGGTCGCGGCGGCGCGCAACAACAGGCTGTTCACCTGTTTCGCCATCGGTATCGTCTTCGCCGCGAACCGGGAATCAGCGGCGTATGCGGGCATCATCTGGTTTTTTCTCTCCAGCCGGCAGCAAGGCTGGCTGCGTCGCGCCGTCGAGGGTGCCACCATCTGCATCGCGGCCTATGGCGTCGTGGTCTTCCTGCGTGCGGCGGTCGCCGGCTGGAGCACTTCAGGCAACTGGTTCATGCTGTTCGACAACGTCGACACCCTAATCGAGGCGGTCGATGCCTTCACTCCCCTTTCGTGGCTGGGATTGCTGCCGGCCACCCTGGCAATACTGCTGGTCATCGTCGACTGGTCGCATCCGTTGAAGAGGCGCCTGCTGCAACTCGCGGCGCTGCTCGCCCTTCCCAGCCTGCTGTTCGGCAAGATTAACGAGCTACGCGTCTTCCTGCCGTCCATGCTGATGCTGGCATTCGCCGTCGCCGCCCGCTGGCAGGCAGGCCCCTTGCCTGGCCTGCTGCCGCCTATTCCGCGGCGAGCGGCAAGGCCACCCGTAGCTGGCGCAGTCGAAGTTCGCCCGCGGTGACACGGCCGTCACCAACCGGCTGATAGACCACGCTGAACAGCATACGCGCTCTGGCGAGGGCCTCGCCGAAGCCGGCCTGGTCGCTCTCGAAGGAATCGAAGCCGCAGCGCAGCAGGAACGGCAGCTGATCGCGCAGCACGGCACCCGTGGCGCGCAGTTCGCCGGCATACCCCAGGCGCTCGCGCAGCAGGCGTGCCTGGCTGTAGGCGCGGCCATCGGTGAATTTCGGGAAGTTCAACACGACCAGCTTCGCGCTGGCGACGCGATCCTTCACCGCCATCACCTCGTCGGTGTTGGCGAGCGTCAGCGCCGGGAACTCGGGCGCGGAAGGATTGAGCCTAAACAGCGACATAGACCCGCTCCTTGAACGGCTCGGCGCCGATACGCCGGTAGGTATCGACGAAGCGCTCGCCCTGTTCCCGATGGTCGAGGTAGGTCGCGACCAGCGAATCGACTGCCTCGACGACCTTGTCGGCCGTGACCGCCGGTCCGAGGATCGAGCCGATCGCGGTCTTGCCGAAATCGACGTCGCCGCCGAGGCTGAGCTGGTAGAGCTCGGTGCCGTTCTTGTCGACGCCCAGGATGCCGATGTGGCCCACATGGTGATGACCGCAGGCATTGATGCAGCCCGAGATCTTGATCTTCAGGTCGCCGATATCATGCTGGCGCTCGATGCTCGCGAAGTGCTTCGAGATGCGCTGCGCCACCGGAATCGAGCGGGCGTTGGCGAGCGCGCAATAGTCGAGCCCCGGGCAGGCGATGATGTCGGTGATCTTGCCGAGATTGGCTTCGGCGAAGCCCAGGTGGTCCAGCGCCTTCCAGACCGACGGCAGATGCTCCAGCGCGACATGCGGCAGGACCAGGTTCTGCTCGTGGCTGACCCGGATCTCGCCCTCGCTCCACAGCTCGGCGATATCGGCCACGCCCTCCATCTGGGCGGCACTGGCGTCACCCGGCGGCGCGCCCGCTGGCTTCAGCGACGCGGTGACGATGGCGTAGCCCGGCACGCGGTGCGGCGCGACGTTAGACTTGAGCCACTGTGCGAAGGCCGGCTCCTCGAGCCTCATGCGCTCGACGGTCTCGGAGACCGGCTTGCGCGGCAGAAGTTCGGGCGGCGCGAACTGCGCGGCGATCGCCTCGATGGTCTCGGACGCGAGCTTCAGGGCCCCTTCCCTGTTGGCCACGTACTCGGCCTCGACCTCGGCGCGCATCTTGTCGACGCCGATCTCATGGACCAGAATCTTGATGCGTGCCTTGTAGAGATTGTCGCGGCGGCCATAGCGGTTGTAGACGCGCAACACGGCTTCCAGATAGGCCAGCAGCTCGTCCTTGGGCAGGAACTCGCGCAGGGTCTTGCCGATCATCGGCGTGCGGCCGAGGCCACCGCCCACGATCACCTCGAAGCCGACTTCGCCTTTGTCGTTCCGCCACAGCCGGAGCCCGACATCGTGCACGCGCACCGCGGCGCGATCGTTGGGCGATCCGGTGATGGCGATCTTGAACTTGCGCGGCAGGAAGCTGAATTCGGGATGGAGCGTCGACCATTGGCGGACGATCTCGCACCAGATGCGCGGGTCCTCGATCTCGTCGATCGCCGCCCCGGCGAAGTGATCCGCCGTGACGTTGCGGATCAGGTTGCCGCTGGTCTGCATGGCATGCATGTCGACCTCGGCCAGCGCCGCCAGCGCGTCGGGCGCGTCCTCGAGCTTGATCCAGTTGAGCTGCAGGTTCTGCCGCGTCGTGAAATGGCCGTAGCCGCGATCGTACTTGCGCGAGATCTCGGCGAGCTTGCGCAGCTGGCGGGCGCTCAGCGTGCCGTACGGGATCGCGATCCGCAGCATGTAGGCATGGAGCTGCAGGTAGAGGCCATTGGTGAGCCGCAGCGGCTTGAATTGCTCCTCGGTGAGCTCGCCCGCAAGACGCCGGCGCACCTGGTCGCGGAACTGGTCGACACGCTCGCTGACCAGCGTGCGGTCGTACTGGTCGTAGCGGTAGAAATGGGTATCAGGCATAGCGCACGGCCTCCGCCGCGATCGTGCCGAAGGTCAGGCCGGAGGCGCGGATCTTCTCGCGCAGGGAGATCGGCTCCAACGTGCCGTCGTCGTCCTCGGAGACGGCCACCAGGAACGGCTCGATGACGCCGACCCCCTCGACCTGGCCGCGATGCAGCAGGATCGCGGCCTCGCGTTCGCCTTGCGCGACTGCGGCGCGCGCAAGTTCGGGCGACCATTCGCCGGCATCGTCGAGGAAGACCACGACGCCATCGCCCAGGCGGTTGGCGGAGACGACCTGCAGGTCGCCGCTGATGTTCTTGGCCATGTCAGGAAACCCTTGCCAGTAGAGGTTCGGAGCGGGATTGGGCGAACGCAGCTACGTGCCCTGCGATGATGAGGCTGGGACCGGCATCGCCGCGCGTGGTGTGGCCGGCGGCGAGCCGCGCCAGGTCGATAAGGGAGCCCTTCGAAACGCGTTCGTCGGGACGCGTTCCGTTCTCGACGATGGCGACCGGCGTCTTGGGGTGGAGACCGGCGCCCAGCAGGCGATCGCGTACGGCGGTGGCTTCGCGCGCGCCCATGTACACGACGTAGGTATGACCCTCGGCAGAACCGTCTCTGGCGGCATGACCGGTCAGGAAGGTGACCGACGAGGCAATGCGGCGGTCTGTGAGAGGCACCCCCACCGAGGCCGCGACGCCCAGCGCCGCGGTGATGCCGGGAACCACCGAGAACGGCAGGCCGGCGGCTCGCAGCGCGTCGGCCTCCTCCGCTCCACGGCCGAACACGAAGGGATCGCCCGCTTTCAGCCGCACGACGGTCTGGCCGGCGCGCACACGGCGGACCATCTCGGCCTCGATCTCGCGCTGGCCAAGGCCCGTGGCCGCCGCGGCGCGCTTGCCGACAGCGACGAACTCGGCATCGCGGCGGGCACGTGCCAGGATCGCCGGCGGCACCAGCGCATCGTGCAGGATGGCGTCGGCCTCCTGCAGAAGCTGCGCCGCGCGCAGCGTCAGAAGATCCGGGTCGCCCGGCCCGGCGCCCACGATGTGGGCGATACCGACCGGCTTCACGCCGCGGCGGGCATCATTCAGTTCGGCGAGTGCAACGCGGCGCGCACCGGCATCGTCGCCGGCCAACGCGAGCTTGGCCGCCGGGCCCTCGATCAGGCGGCGCCAGAAGCCGCGACGCTCGGTCGGCTGCACGATCAGGGTGTTGGCTTGGGCGCGGAACGTCTGGGCGAGCCGCGCCAGCACGCCGATGCGCTCGGGCAGCAGCGCCTCGATGCGAGCGCGCAAAAGGGTCGCAAGTGAGGGTGACGCGCCGCCGGTAGAGACCGCGACCACGACATCGCCGCGATCGACGATCGCAGGCATGATGAAATCGCTGAGGTTCGGCCGGTCTGCGACATTGACGGACAGGCCGGCCGACTTGGCGACGCGCTGGGCCTCGGTGTCGCGTTCCAGATCTCCGGTGGCGACCAGCACCGCCACGGCGGCCCGCAGGTCGGCAGACTGGACCTTCTCGACCTGGCGCACGTCGGCGCCGGCCGATCTGGCGAGGGCGATCCGGCGCTCGGCCATCGCGCCGGTGCCGACCACCACCACCTTGCGGCCGGCGAGGTCGAAGAAGAGCGGCAAGTACTTCATGGACGCAGTCCCCTGACGTGGCCGCTCAGGAGACGAGGTAGCGCAGCAGGACGTTCAGGCCGAGCATCGCCGCGCCCTGCCCGATAGCAATCAGCCAGAGCGAAGCGGTGGGATGGTGGTCGAGAAACTGCAGCATGACGGGACTCCCGATCGAGACGAATTCGATCTGGCCCGTCTTCGCACATTAACCATGGCGGGGTTTGCCGAAGGTTTTCCGGCTTCCGGCAAATCCTTTTGCGCCGCCGTCGCGGGAGAGAATTTTTCGCTTTTCGGGGCTTTTCCACCCCCTTGAAGGCCGCCGGGCGGTTCCTAAATCTCGGATGTCAGCCGTGCCCATCCCGGGGCGGCGACATCAGACATCGCTCACTGGAGGATGACTACAATGCGTGGATTCGACTATTCGCCGTTCTACCGTGCCACCGTCGGCTTCGACCGGGTCTTCGACCTGCTCGATAACGTCGCGGGCCAAAACGCCGGTAACGGCTACCCTCCTTACAATATCGAAAAGGCCGGCGACAACGCCTACCGGATCGTCATGGCGGTCGCCGGCTTCTCCGAGGCCGAGCTCAACCTGACCCAGAAGGAGAACGAGCTCCTGGTCACCGGCCAGAGCGCGCCGAATGCCGACGAGGGCAAGGAGTACCTCTATCGCGGCATCGCGGGCCGCAACTTCGAGCGCCGCTTCCAGCTCGCCGATCACGTGAAGGTCGCGGGCGCGAAGCTCGCCAACGGCCTGCTCACCATCGAGCTGGTGCGCGAAATTCCGGAGGAGAAGAAGGCCCGGGCGATCACCATCGAGGCGCAAGCCAAGCCGGCCCTCACGAACTAAGCATCGGACAGCAGGAGACGTCTCCGATCAGGGGCGCCGCGGGAGACCGCGGCGCCCTTTTTCTGTCGCCGGTTTCGGCGCCCCTTCCTTCGTGGCGCAAATGGGGCGGAAACCTCGGCGTCCCGATCATTCCTTCCGGCGCTGCGATCATGGCTGCCCAGCAGGGGCGATCGTACATAGCGCGGCAGAAGGATCGTCCGGGTGGACGGT
Source organism: Reyranella sp. (assembly GCA_044225265.1). Lineage (GTDB taxonomy): Bacteria > Pseudomonadota > Alphaproteobacteria > Reyranellales > Reyranellaceae > Reyranella. The sequence continues at coordinate 6,360 of JBGAIW010000090.1, read as the reverse complement.
TCAACGATCCGGAGGGAAGAATGAACGCCATTTCCCCGTCTGCCGACACCGCCAAGTACCTGCGCTGCATCGAAGCCTCCAAGGCGGGGCGCTGGGACATCGACCGCGATGTCATCCGCGGCCGCCGCTTCGACACCCAGGCCAAGTACCTTCCCGACGGCCTGTCGCTGGTGCGCGAGCTCGCACTGCCGGACGCCGAAGCGCGGCTGTACAGCCAGATCCAGGGCCGCACCTACGCCAACGTCTTCGGTCTGGTCGAACGCTTCATCACCGCCAAGCTGATCGAAGTCGGACGCGACCATACGCTGGGCGATCAGCACGCCCTCGAGGCGCTGGTGCGCTTCAGCGACGAGGAGATCAAGCACCAGGCGATGTTCCGGCGGATCGAGGAGATGATCGCCGCGGTCATGCCGTCCGGCTACCGCTTCGACGTCGATCCCGACGCCGTGGCGCGCGCGGTGCTGTCGCGCAGTACATGGTCGGTGCTGATGCTGACCCTGCACATCGAGCTGTTCGTGCAGTTGCACTACCGCGAGAGCATCGACCCGGACCACGAGCTCTCAGCGCTGTTCAAGGACGTCTTCCTCCATCACTGGAAGGACGAGCGTCAGCACGCGGTGCTCGACGAGCTGGAGTTGAAGCGCCTCGACGCCACGCTCGGCCACGAGGAGCGCGACCGAGGCGTCGACGACTTCATCGACCTGGTGTCGGCGGTCGACGCCCTCCTGCAGGTCCAGGCGGCCTCGGACGCGGCGTACTTCGCCACCGCCTGCGGCCGCCGGCTGGAGGCGGCGGAAACCGAGGCGATCGGCCGCCATTTCCTGAAGGCCTATCGCTGGCAGTACATCCTGTCGGGCGCCGGCCACCCCCACTTCCAGCGAATCCTGAAGTCTCTGGTGACCGGGCCGCAGCTGGCACGTATCACGAGCGCCGTTGGCGCGTTCGCCTGACGGGACCGTGTGTCCATCCACCGCACCTCCCCGTTTCGCTGGGGAGTTGCGGCAAGGGGCGCCGCATCGGGTGACGGCGCCCCTCCGTGCTAGAATTTCTGCGTGCCGGCGCAGGCGCGCCGAAGCCCAGCCTGGAGACTGCGACAATGGCCGTGCTCAACGCGCAACTCACCCATTTCGGCATTCATGCCGTCGATCTCGACCGCATGGTCGACTTCTATACTCGCGTCATGGGGTTCGTGATCAGCGACCGCGGTCAGGCACGCTCTGGCGCCAATGTCGTCTTCATGACTCAGAACCCCGAGTGCCACCACCAGTTCGTACTGTTCGACGGACGGTCGAAGGACGTCACCTACAACCCGGTGAACCAGATCTCGTTTCGGCTCGATTCGATCGACACCCTGAAGGGCTATCGCGAGACGTTGCGCAAGGAAGGCATCGCGCCAGTGCGTATCACGGACCATGGCAATGCCTGGGCCTTCTACTTCCGCGATCCCGAGGGCAATCCCGTCGAGATGTACTGCGACACGCCGTTCTATACGCCGCAGCCCTGCGGCGAGCCGCTCGACCTCGACCAGTCCAACGACGAGATCCTGCGGCGCACCGAAGCGATGTGCCGCAGCCGCCCGCGCTTCATGTCGCGGGAGGCCTGGATGCAGAGCATCCAGGCCAAGCTCGACATGCGGCCTTAGTCTCTCGCCTACTTGGCGTACTTGCCGCCGGTCTGAGGCGTGTGAGGCCCCTCGCCGCCCTTGTCCTTGTGCTGTGAGCGCGTGGTGCGCGCCCAGGTGCGCTTGAGTTCGTCTTTCACGTTGAACCGGAGCGTGCCGACCTTCTCGATGGTCAGCTCGACCTTGTCGCCATCCATGAAGGAATGCAGGCCGCGGTGATTGGTGCCGGTCGCAACGACGTCGCCCGGCTCCAGCGGATGGATGCTGCTCAGCCATTCGATGACGCGCGGGATCTGGTGCGCCATGTCGTCGGTGTTGAACTTCTGCATCGTCGTGCCGTTGTTCTTGAGCTCGATTCCGAGTTTCTGAGGGTCGGCGATCTCGTCAGCCGTCACGATCCAGGGACCGAGCGGGCAGAAGGTATCGCGCGACTTCATCTGGAAGAACACGTTGCCCGGCGGCGGCAGGCCGCGGGCGGAACCGTCGATGAAGCAGGTGTAGCCGAAGATGTACTGCTTGTAGTCGGCCGCCTTCACGTTGACCGCACGCTTGGAGATGATCAGCGCCAGTTCGGCCTCTCCTTCGAAGATGGTTGCCGGCACGTCGGGCAGCACCATCGTGTCGCCGTTGCCGATCACGCAGCTCGACGCCTTGTGGAAGGCGTTGATCGCCGGCTTTTCCTTGAGCGTGCCGTCTTCCATGTAGTTGACCGCCATGCAATCGATGTTGCCGGGCCGCGGCACCGGCGCGCGCAGCCGGACACTGGAGAGCGCCACACCCTTGCCGGCGTTCGCCGCGGCTTCGAGCTTGCCCTTGTAGGTGCCCCAATGCTCGATTACGCCGGCGATCAGGTCGCGAGTGTCGCGGTGCGGCAGGTCCTTCGCCGCATCCGTTACGTCGACCACCTGGTCGCCCTTCACGACGCCCAGGCGGAAATCGTTGAAATAACAAAGCTTCACTTCTTTTCTCCCTTTTCGAAGACTTCCTTGGCGACGCCTGCCGCCGACATCGCGGTCGGCCAGCCGGAATAGAACGCCATGTGGGTGATCAGTTCGGCGATCTCGTCTCGCGTCACGCCGTTGTCGAGGGCACGGGCGAGATGGCCCTTCAGCTGTTCGGTGCGGTTCATCGCCACCAGGCTGGCGCAGGTGATCAGGCTGCGGTCGCGCTTGGAGAGGCCAGGCCGCTCCCAGACGTCGCCGTAGACCACCTTCTCGGTGAGATCGATGAGTTTGGGCACGACGGCCCGGACATGTTCGCGCGCGGGGTTCACCGCTGCAGGTGGCTTGGACACGGTCCCTCCTCGGTTGGTCGCTAACTCCGGATATTCGACGGGCAACTCGCCGTCACGGGCTGGCATGCCCGAGAAAGCGATCGGGCGGACGGTCGCCCCACTGCGACTGGAAGCCCTCCTCCGCGCTCAGCAGGTTGCCACCGTTGGCCGCGTTGAGCCGGTCGGTGTCGGCCCAGCGCTCGTGCACGCGGCCCCACGGATCGCACCAGTAGTCGAAGACCTGACTGCCCAGCAGATGCCGTCCGATGCCCCACATGTGGTCGTACTTGCCCAGCCGCTTGATGTACTCGTGGTCCTGGAAGACGCTGTCGATGTCCTGCACCTCGTAGGAAACGTGGTTCAGACCTACCTTGTCGTTGTGCACGCAGAAAACCAGGCCAGCGTCTCCTTCACCTTCGGGGTCGACAGCACGCCGTGGCCGATCCGCTGGATCGCCGTCGGCGACTTCGAAAGGCGCATCACCCTCCCGGCGCGACGCACCGGCTCGCGGGCGCTGTTCAGCTCGTCGCGCGCCACCTTGATCGGCGCCAGCGACTGCATGCCGTGGATGACCTCGATCTGGTAGCCGTTGGGCTCGGTCAGGCGCACCCGCTTGCCGCCGCCCGGCTCGTCCAGCGTTTCGATGCCCGAGGCGCCCGGCAGCTTCGCGGCGCGCTTGAGGTCGTCCTCATCGGCGACATGGTAGGCGAAGCCGATGAAGCGCGTGCCGCCCTTGTGCGCGGCGTGCAGATGATGCCGGCCGTCGGCACCGCGCATGTAGAGCGCGGTCGGCGTGCGGTCGGCGCGCACGAGTCCGAAGTGGGTGAGGAATTCCTCCATCGCGTCGAGATCCGGCGCCTCCATGCGCGGAAACCCGAATTCAGCCGCCTTGATCCCTTCCATATGACCCTCCGCCGGTTCCTATTTGCTTGCCTTGAATTTGTCGGGCAGGCGCTCCTCGTTGCCTAACGCCACGCGCCGCACGCCCTCGCTGTCGGGACTGGCCGGGAAGCCGTCGTTCGACCGCGGCGCCGGCACCTCGACAACCTTGTTGGAGAGCCGGCCGACGCCGCTCACCTCGACGTCGATCGTGTCGCCGACATCCAGCGGACGCGAATTCGCCGGTGTTCCGGTCAGCAGGATGTCACCCGGCAGGAACGTCATGTGGCGCGCCAGATCGGCGATCAGGTAGCCACAATCGAAGATCTGCTCGCTGATCGCGCCCTCTTGAACCATCTTGCCGTTGCGGTACGAACGGAGCACCGATTGGCGGACATCGACACCTGACACCACGCCGGGGCCGATCGGACAGAAGCCATCCATGCCCTTGACGCGCAGCATCGAGCCCGCGTCGGTATCGCGGAAATCGTGGCAGCCGAAATCGTTGGCCGGCGCGAAGCCCGCGATGCAGTCCCACGCCTCCTCGCGCGTGACGTTGCGCGTGGCCTTGCCGAACACGACGGCCATCTCGCCCTCGTAGTTCACGTACTTGTAGCCTGCCGGCCGGATCAGCTCGCCACCATGGGCGTTGAGCGCCGTCAGCGGCTTCTGGAAGTAGGTCGGCGTCTTGGGCGGCACGCGCGTGTTGTTGAATTCATAGTAGCGCGAGATGTAGTTCACGTGCACGCAGACGATCTTTGTCGGCAAACAGGGCGGCAGATGGACGACGTCTTTCTCCGCACACGAGCGGCCGTCGGCGAATTCGATCCTGCCGTCCCTGAATTCGCACCAATGCTCGCTGCCCTGCCAGATAACCCGGCGAACCTCGCGACGCTTGCCCTCCAGTACGCTCATCTCGCTCGTCCTTCCCCTACTTTCCGGCCTGCTGGATCGCGCGCCACACGTTCTGGGCGGTCGCGGGCATCGCGACGTCCCTGACGCCGAGCGGCGCCAGCGCATCGATGACGGCGTTCATCACCGCCGGCATGGCACCCACGGTGCCCGCCTCGCCCGCGCCCTTGGCGCCCAGCGGATTGTATTGCGTGGGCACCGGGTTGGACTTGATCTCCATGCTCGGCATCATGTCGGCGCGCGGCATGGCGTAGTCGAGAAAACTCGCGGTCAGCAACTGGCCGCTTTCGCCGTCCCAAACCACCTGCTCGCTCAGGATCTGGCCGACGCCCTGCGCCACGCCGCCATGGATCTGGCCCTTCAGCCCGATCGGGTTCATCACCGTGCCGACGTCGTCGACCACCGCGTAGCGATCCAGCCGGACCTCTCCGGTGTCGGGGTCGATCTCGACCTCGCAGATGTGGCAGCCGTTGGGATAGGTGTCCTTCTGGCCGAGATAGGTCGCGTTCTCGTACAGCCCGCCCTCGAAGCCCTTGGGCCACTTGGTCGGATTGAAGGCCGCCATGGCGACCTGCTTCAGCGACACGTTGCGGTCGGTGCCCTTCACGCGGTAGCTGCCGTCGGCGAACTCGATGTCCTGCTCACCCGCCTCGAGCAGGTGACCGGCGAGCTTTCGGCCCTTCTCGACCACCTTGCCCGCCGCCAGGTGCAGCGCCGAGCCGCCGAGCACGGTCGAGCGCGAGCCATTGGTGCCCATGCCGAAGGCGACGCGGTCGGTGTCGCCGTCGATGTACTGAACGTCGTTGGGATCGATGCCGAGCCGTTCGTTGAGGATCTGCTTGAACATCGTCTCGTGGCCCTGGCCCTGCGCCTTGGTACCCATCAGCAGCGCCGCCGTGCCGCTCGGATTGAAGCGAACCTCGGCATATTCCGGCTGGGCGGTTCCTGCCGCCTGCTCGATCGCATTGACGATGCCCAGCCCGCGCAGCTTGCCGCGCTTCTTCGACTCCTCGGCGCGCTTGGCATAGCCCGCGACGTCGGCGAGCTTGAGCGCCATGTCCATGTTCTCCTCGAACTTGCCGCAGTCGTAGAACGGCCCGACCGGGCTTTGATAAGGCAGCGCCGATTCGGGCAGGATGTTCTTGCGCCGCAATTCGACGCGGTCGACGCCGAGTTCGCGCGCCGCGTCGTCGATCAACCGCTCGATCAGGTAGATCGCCTCGGGGCGGCCCGCGCCGCGGTACGGCGCCGTCGGGTTGGTGTTGCTGAGCACACCGACCACGTTGATGTAGGCGGTCGGAATCCGATAGACGCCCAGCACGGTGCCGATCATGCCGAACGGCGACAGAAGATTGCGGTCGGAGCCGACATAGGCGCCGATGTTGGCCAGCATCTCGAGCTTGAGCGCGACGAACTTGTTGTCCTTGTCGAGCGCCAGCGTGATCTCGCCGACATTGTCGCGGCCGTGCTCGTCGGCCATCACCGCCTCGGAACGCTCGCAGGTCCACTTGACCGGCCGCATCAGCTTCTTGGCCGCCCACAGGGTGAGCCGATGCTCGACATACTGCCAGCCCTTGGTGCCGAAGCCGCCGCCCACGTCCTGGGCGATCACGCGCATCTTGCTCTCGGGCACCTTGAAGACGTTCTGCGCGAGCATATTGCGCACGCGATGGGG
>JBGAIW010000089.1:0-16749 GCA_044225265.1 Reyranella sp. | reverse complement strand
GGCCGGCCGCGCCCTGTTCAAGCGCGCCGTGCCGCTGTGGGCCGCGGCCGAGCAGGAAGTGCGCGCGGCGATGGGCGCGAAGCTCACGTCGGAGCTGCACGGCACGCTCGACCGCTCGATGGAACGGCTGGCAGCGCTCTAACGTCGAATCAGTTCGCGTCGAAGAAGCCGTATTCGAGTTCCATGGCGCGGCGGTAGTTGGCGCGCACGGCGGGGCTGTCGGCCGCGTGGGCGTCGAGCAGTTCCTCGAGCCGCACGGCCAGCGCCTCGAAGCCGGGATCGGCATAGGTCTTGACCCACTCGGCGTAGCGCGGCGCCACGGTGCCGGCGGCGAGCGCCTGGCCGAGGAAGGCGTAGAGCCGCATGCAGGGCGTCATCGCCGCGATCGTCTCGCCGAGCCGGCCGCGCCGCGCGGTCTCCAGCAGGAAGTCGACATAGGCGCGCGTGGCCGGCACCGGCGTCACGCCCGCGAGATCGACCTGCCAGCGGTCGGCATAGGCCTTGTGCAGTTTCAGCTCGTCGAGCACGCCGGCGATCAGCTCGCCGAAGCCGTAGAGATCGTTGCGCGAGCTGCCGTTGGCGAGGCAGAAGACATAGGCCCGCGCGAACGCCTCGAGGAAATAGGCGTCCTGCGCGACATAGCCCTTGAAGCGGTCGACGGGCAGCGTCCCGTCGCCCAGCCCGCGCACGAAGCCGTGCGCGAGGATGCGGCGCGCCCAGTCGTCGTTCGCCGTCCAGAGCGCGGATGCGAGCGACATGGCGCGCCTACTTGGCGAGCGCCTGGGTGAGATCCTCGATGACGTCCTGCACGTCCTCGAGGCCGACCGAGATGCGCACGGTGCCGTCGTTGATGCCGAGCTTGGCGCGCTCCTCCGCGCCGATGCGCATGTGCGTGGTCGTCGCCGGATGCGTGACCAGGCTCTTGGCGTCGCCGAGATTGTTGGAGATGTCGACAAGCTTGAGCTTGTTCAGCGCCGCGAAGCACGCGGCCTTGCCGCCCTTGATATCGAAGGTGACGACGCCGCCGAAACCCGACATCTGCTTCGCGGCCAGTGCGTGCTGCGGATGATCCTTGCGGCCGGGATAGAGCACGCGGCCGATCTTCGAATTGTTGGCGAGCGCCTCGGCCACTTTGGCGGCATTGGCGCAGTGCCGCTCGATCCGCAGGCCGAGCGTCTCCATGCCCTTGACGAACAGCCAGGCATTGAACGGGCTGAGCGACGGGCCGGTGTTGCGGGTAATCGGCTGCAGCTTGTCGATGATGAAGGAGCGCTTGCCGAGAATCGCGCCGCCCAACGCGCGGCCCTGGCCGTCGATGTATTTGGTCGCCGAGTGGACCACGACGTCGGCGCCGAACTCGAGCGGGCGCTGCAGGATCGGCGTGGCGAAGGCGTTGTCGAGCACGACGGCGGCGCCCGCCTTGTGCGCGAGGTCGCACACTGCCTTGACGTCGACGATGTCGAGCATCGGGTTCGAGGGCGATTCGAACAGCACGGCATTGGCCGGCGTCGACAGCGCCTTCTCCCACTGTTTGAGGTCACCGCCATCGACGAACTCGCCCTTGATGCCGTACCGGGGCAGCAGCTCGTTGACGATGTAATGGCACGAGCCGAACAGCTGGCGCGCCGCGACGATGCGGTCGCCTGCCTTGAGCAGCGCGAGCAGCGCATAGAAAACCGCCGACATGCCGGTCGCCGTGGCGATGCAGGCCTCCGCGCCCTCGAGGGCGGCGAGCCGGTCCTGGAACATCCTGACGGTGGGATTGCCGAAGCGCGAATATTGGTAGTGAGTGCTCTCGCCCTTGAAGGTCTTCTCGGCCTCCTCGGCGCTCGGGTAGGCATAACCCGAGGTCAGGAACAGCGCCTCCGACGTCTCGTCGAAATTGCTGCGGACCTGCCCGCTACGCACGGCCTTGGTCTGCGGCCGCCAATCATTCCTGCTCATTTCCGTCTCCAATGCGAAAAGCCCCCGACCGTGAAGTCGGGGGCTTTTCGAGCGCTCCGACCTTTTAGCGAGGTTTAACGTGGCCGCAAGCCGGTCGGCTCAAATTCCACGGTAGTGGCGCCTCTATATCGACAGAAAACGCCCGGCGCAAGTCCGCCGTTCCGGCCTCTCAGAACCGCGCCAGCAGGGAGCCATATCCGTAGACCTTGTCGGCAATGCCGTTGGTGCGCAGCGCATGCCAGTAGGTCGTGGCATTGATCTGCAGCACCGGCTTGTCGAGCCAGCGCTCGGCCTCGTCGGCCAGCCTGGCGAAGGGCAGGTTCGCGCCGAAGGCCACGATCGCCTCGACGTCGGAGCCGTCGATCGAGCGCGCCGCCTTGATCATGTCCTGGGCCGTCAGCACGGAGTACGAGGCCGGACTCTTGCCGCGCATGTGGCAATAGCGAACGACCTCGTAGCCGTGCGCACCGAGCACCGCGTTCAGCCGCGGCTCGATGCACGGGTAGTACGGCTCCATGATCGCGATCCTTCGCTTGATGCCGTGCGCCTTGAGTCCGGCGACGACGGCATCCGAGGCGATGGTGACGGAAATGTCCCGGCCGGCCACCTTGCGAACGCGGCGCTTCAGTTCCTCGCCCCACTCGATCGTGCCACCCCACACCGACAGCGCCGATATGCCGAGGATGAAGGCGTTGGGCTTGGCATCCATGACCCGCGCGACGGCGTCCTCGAGCGACTTGTCGATGGCCTCGAGTTGTCGCTCGAAGTCGGCGTCGGAGGTCACCGGATTGTCGGCGATGACCATGCGCGCCAGGTGATTGGTCACGCCCGCCGGTCTCATGTCGTCGTACTCGGGCTGGACGACAGTGTTCGTCGAGGGTGTCGTCACCCCGAAGGCAAGCCGCCAGGCCAGATAGTCGCGCATGCGTTCATCCCCCGATCGTTTGCCGGCGACGAGATGTTCGCCGGATCCATTGCCTCTAGTGCTTTTGCTGGCGCAGGCGTTCGAGCGACTGCTCGCGCAGTCCGGTGAGTGTGATGCGCGAGGTCAGCGCTTCGGCGTCGGTCTTGACGTGGATGATGGCGGGCTTGCCCGCCGCCAGCGCACGTTCGAAGGCCGCCGCGAAGTCTTCGGTCTTCTCGACGGTTTCGCCGTGGCCGCCGAAGGCGCGGGCGTAGGCGGCGAAGTCGGGGTTCTTGAGCTCGGTGCCGTGCACGCGCGTCGGGTACTCGCGCTCCTGGTGCATGCGGATCGTGCCGTACATGCCGTTGTCGACCACGACGATCACGATGTTGGCGCCGTGCTGGACCGCCGTCGCGAACTCCTGGCCGTTCATCAGGAAGCAGCCGTCGCCGGCCAGCGACACGACCATGCGGCCGGGCTCGGCGATCTTGGCCGCGACCGCGGCCGGCACACCGTAACCCATGGCTCCCGAAGTGGGGGCGAGCTGGGTCTTGAAGCCCTTGTACTGGAAGAAGCGGTGCAGGAAGGCGGCGTAGTTGCCCGCGCCGTTCGTCACGATCGCATCGTCGGGCAGGCGGCCGTTCAGCCACTTGATGACCTCGCCCATGTTCACCGCGCCGGGCAGCGGGCCGGGCTTGATGTTGTCGAGGTACTCGGCGTGGCTCTCCGCGACGGTGTTCTTCCAGCGCGCGGAGTCGACCGGCTTCATCGCCTTGGCCGCGGCGGCGAAGGCCTGCATGCCGGAGTTGATCGGCAGCGTCGCCTGGTAGACGCGGCCGAGTTCCTCGGCGCTGGCATGCACGTGCACCAGCTTCTGCTTCGGGACGGGCAGGTCGAACAGCGTGTAGCCGCCGGTCGTCGCTTCGCCGAGACGCGGGCCGACGGCGATGATCAGGTCGGAGGCCTTCAGCCGCTTGCCGAGCGCGGGGCCGACGCCGACGCCGAGGTCGCCGGCGTAGTTGGGGTGGCGGTTGTCGAACAGGTCCTGGTTGCGGAACGAGGCGCAGACCGGGAGTCCGTTCTGCTCGGCGAAGGCCTTGATGTCGGCGCAGGCCTGGGCGCTCCAGCCGCCGCCGCCCACGATCACCATCGGGCGCTCGGCCTTCTCGAGCAGGGCGCGCAGCCTGGCCATGTCGTCGGGCGAGGGCGCGCCGCGGGCGGTCTTGTAGGGGCCGGCGTCGGCGACCTCGACCTCGTCGACCAGCATGTCTTCCGGCAGGGCGACCACGACCGGACCGGGCCGGCCGTTCATCGCGCGGTGGAAGGCCTGGCTGATCAGCTCGGGGATGCGGCGGGCGTCCTCGATCTGGGTCACCCATTTGGCCATCTGGCCGAACATGTGGCGGTAGTCGATTTCCTGGAAGGCCTCGCGGTCGGTGGTCTCGCGGGCGACCTGGCCGACCAGCAGGATCATGGGCGTCGAATCCTGGAAGCCGGTATGCAGGCCGATCGAGGCGTTGGTGGCGCCGGGGCCTCTGGTGACGAAGGCGATGCCGGGCTTGCCGGTCAGCTTGCCGTAGGCCTCGGCCATGTTGGCCGCCCCGCCTTCCTGGCGGCAGATGACGTAGCGCATCGAGTTGCGCTGGGCATAGAGCGCGTCGAGCGCCGCCAGATAGCTTTCGCCGGGCACGCCGAAAATCGTGTCGGCGCCGTGGATGCGCAGCTGATCGATCAGGACCTGCGCGCCGCTGCGGCGCGGATGAGTCGTCGACATGTTGTAATCGTCCTTACTCTAGTTCGTGGGTGAGATGCGGGGCGGCACCAACATGTTGTTACGGCCGACCTGCATGATTTTCGTTCACCGCTGCCCGTGGTTGGCGGCGTTCCTCCGCTCGACGTGTCGTTCGTGTGACGCGCTGGCGAACATGCTAGCGCGGCACGCGGCAAGTGTGGACTCAGAGACTGAATCAGCGCATAACTGCGGCATAGCGACACTGCCCGAAGAGTATCATCTCGAATCTTCGTCAAAGGTCGCGGAGCGCGATACCGGTCAACGTCTTCCCCGTGAGTCTCTTGGTCATCTGTCAAAAGTCAACGAATCGCCTGGACCTTCCCGTCCAGCAAGCGCGCGCCGGACTCCGCTCGATCCTCACTCTCCAGCCCAGAGCCTTTAATGAGTCGTAAATTGTTTGTGGGCAATCTGCCCTATTCGGTCACGTCCGAGCGTCTGCAAGAAGCCTTCTCCCAGTTCGGCAACGTCACCTCCTCGAAAGTGATCGTGGATCGCGAGACCGGCAGGAGCCGTGGTTTCGCGTTTCTGGAAATGGAAACCGACGACCAGGGCGCGGCGGCGATGCAGGCGATGAACGGATCGCTGCTCGACGGTCGCTCGATCGCCGTGCGTGAAGCCGTCGAGCGCCAGCCCGGCGGCGGCGGTGGTGGCGGCGGATTTGGCGGAGGCGGCGGCCGCGATGGCGGCGGCTTCCGTCCGCGCGGCCCGCGTCCGCCCTATGGCGGCGGCCCCGGCGGCGGTGGCGGCGGAGGATATGGCGGCGGCGGCGGTGGATACCGTGGCGGCGGCGGTGGTGGATATGGCGGCGGCGGTGGTGGCGGCTATCGGGGAGCCGGCGACGGCGGACCGATGCGCGACCGGCGCGCCGACTACTCGGGCGGCGGCGGTGGCGGCGGCGGGTACGACCCGAATGCCGGCGGCGGCGCTCCGGGCGGCGACGGCGGCAGGCCGCCGCGGCGCGACCGTGGCGGTCCGCCCCGGCGCGAGCGCGACTACGAACCGCGCAAGCGCGGCTTCGACGACGACAACTAGGATTTGAGACTGCGCCAGCAGTCGAGCGATGCATCGGGCATGAACGCCGGGGGAGCTTCCTCCGGCGTTTTTGTTTGCCGTATGGTTCACGCCTTGCAAGGAGGCCCGGCATGAAGCGACGGACCGCGCTGGTTGGTTCCCTGGCTGGTTCCCTGGCCACGATGGCCGCCGCGCCGGCCCGGGCGGCGACCGAGGTCGACCTGCAGCTGGTGCTGGCGGTCGACGTCTCGCGCTCGATCGACGAGGTCGAGGCCGAGCTGCAGCGCCGCGGCTACATCGAGGCGCTGACCCACGACAAGGTGATGGACGCCGTCCTGTCGGGCGAGCACCGCCGCATCGCGCTGAACTATCTCGAATGGGCCGGCACCCACTACCAGACCGTGGTGATCGACTGGACCCTGATCGACAGCCGGCCGGCGATCCGCCGCTTCGCCGAGAAGCTCGCCGAGGCGCCGCGCCAGTCGCAGAGCTGGACCGCGGTCGGCGCCGCCCTCGCCTTCTCCGCCCAGCGCTTCGAAAATTCCGGATACGCCTCGCGGCGGCGCGTCATCGACATCTCCGGCGACGGCCGCACCAACGACGGCCCGCCGGCCGAGCTGGTGCGCGACAAGCTGGTCGCCCAGGGCATCGTCGTCAACGGCCTGCCGGTGATGATGAACCGCACCAATTTCGGCCGCCCGCCCGACACGCAGCTCGACAGGTACTACGAGGAGAACGTGATCGGCGGCCCGGGCTCGTTCATGGTCGTGGCCGCGACCTTCGAGGATTTCGGCAAGGCGGTGCGCAGCAAGCTGATCCGCGAAATCTCCGCCCGGCCCGCGCCCGCCGCCATCGTCCCCGCCTAGGCGATTTCGCTTTCCCGCCCGCGGCCGGTCCAGCATCATCGCCGCCATGCTGGCCAACGACCCCGTGACGCAGGCTCGCGTCGATCTCACCACCGCCCTGCGCGCCGCCGCGCGGCACGGCCTGAACGAAGGCGTGTGCAATCATTTCAGCATGGCCGTGCCCGGCCGCCCCGACCTGTTCCTGGTCAACCCGCAGGGACTGCACTGGTCGGAAATCACGCCCTCCGACATCGTCATGGCCGACGGCGACGGCAACATCCTCGAGGGCAAGTACCCGGTCGAGCCGACGGCGTTCTACATCCACGCCCGCCTCCATGCCGGCAACCCGAAGGCCACCGTGGTGCTGCACACCCACATGCCCTACGCCACGGCGCTGACCTCGATCGAGAACGGCCGCATCGAGATGTGCACCCAGAACGCCTTCCGCTACTGGGACCGCATCGCCTACGACGACACCTACGGCGGCGTCGCGCTGAGCAACGACGAGGGCGAGCGCATGTGCCGCGCCATGGGGACCAAGGACATCCTGTTCCTGCGCAACCACGGCGTGATCGTGAGCGGCCCGACGGTCGCCCAGGCCTACGACGATCTCTACTACCTCGAGCGCGCCGCGATGGTTCAGGTGCTGGCGATGCAGACCGGCCGCAAGCTCGCCAACATCGACGACAAGCTCGCCGCCTACACCGCCGCCCAGATCGCGGGCGAGGCGCAGCAGGCCTTCCTGCATTTCGAATCGCTGAAGCGCATGCTCGACCGCGACGAACCCGGCTGGCGCCGGCTCGCGGCCTGACGACGGATCCCGGGGGAGAATCTAAATGCGTACGGTCATCGCGCTGCTCGCGCTGGCGGCCCTCGGTCACGCCGCGCCGGCACTGGCCCAGAACCTGGCCCAGACCTTCGTGGCGCCCGGGCAGGGCTATACCCAGACCGGGCCCAACTTCCAGGTGCCGGGCCAGGGGCCAAAGGTCGGCGAGCTCGAGGTCAAGGCGTTCAACCGGATCCCCAAGGCCAAGACCGCGGTGCAGCTGGTCAACGACTCCTCGGTCGCGCGCAATATCCGCCGCGAAGTCATGGTGCGGCTGTCGCGCCTCGGCAACGAGGTCGGCTTCTCCGGCGGCAACGTCATGCGGCTCGACGTCGTCTATTTCGACCTGAGCATCGGCGCCCGTCCGAGCGAGGCCGCGCCCACGACCAGCGTCCCGGCGATCGAAGGCCCCGGCTCGAACCCGCGCCTCGATCTGCCGCAGAACCGGATCGGCCGGCGCGACAGCGGCGGCATCATGGGCCAGGCCGCCGGCCCGATGATGCGCGTGACCCTCACCCTCTACGACGTCAACGGAGGCAAGGTGCTGTGGGCGGCGACGGCGTCCTGCTACACCCAGCCCAACAGCGCCGAGAGCGCCGGCATCGCCATGGTCGATGCGATCTTCAGCGATCCCAACAAGAGCCGCATCGCCGACGCCGGCTGCCCGCTCTGAAGCCGTTCACCGGACACAACGAGGAAACGTCCCATGCCGCGTCTCGCGCCGCTCGATCTCGCCAAGCTCACGCCCGAGCAGAAGAAGGTGGCCGACGCCATCGTGTCCGGCCCGCGCGGCGGCCTGCGCGGGCCCTTCGAGCCGTGGCTGCGCAGCCCGACGCTGGCCGACCGCGCGCAGAAGCTCGGCGAATATTGCCGCTTCAACAACTCGCTGCCGGCCGATCTCAGCGAACTGGCGATCTGCCTCGTCGGACGGCACTTCAAGGCGCAGTACGAGTTCTATGCCCATGCCGCGCTGGCGAAGAAGGCCGGCCTGTCGGCCGACATCGTCGAGGCCGTCCGCACCCGCCAGTCGCCGCCCTTCACGCGCGACGTCGAGCGCATCGTCTACGACTTCGTCACCGAGTATCTCGAGACCAACCGCGTCGCCAAACCCAACTACGACCGCGCCATCAAGGCGTTCGGCGAGCAGGGCGTGGTCGATCTGGTCGGCGTCTGCGGCTACTACATGCTGGTGTCGATGACGCTCAACGTCTTCGAGATGCCGCTGCCGCCGGGCGAGCCCGAACCGCTGGCGTAGGCGCTACGCGCCAGCGTAGCGTCCGGCGGTGTGTAGCGCTGGAAGCCCGAAGGGCTGATCAGGCGTTTTCGCGCCCCGCGCGAAAAGCGCCCTCACGGGCGCCGCACGGTTCAGAATAGATCCCGCCGATCGTGAGCTTCCTTCTCTTTCTGCTGGCGGCCTCGCTGATCGCGCTGTCGCCGGGTCCCGGCATCTTCTACGTCGCCGCGCGCACGCTGGCCGGTGGCCGCGGCGAAGGCTTGGCGTCGAGTCTCGGAACCGGCATCGGCGGCTTCGTGCACGTGCTGGCCGGCGCGGCCGGCGTGTCGGCGCTGATCATGGCGAGTGCCGAAGCCTTTGCGCTGCTCAGGATCGCCGGCGCGCTCTATCTCGTCTGGCTCGGGATCAAGACCATCCGCGACGGCGGCAGCCTGCAGCCCGCATCCGTCACCCGCTCCGGCACGGCCCGCGCGTTCCGCGAGGGCATCGCGGTCGAGGCGCTGAACCCGAAGACAGCTGCGTTCTTCCTCGCCTTCCTGCCGCAGTTCGTCGATCCGTCATCCGGCCCGGTGTGGCTGCAATTCGTCGCTCTCGGCACGATCTCGGTCGTGCTCAACACGGCAGTCGATGTCGGGGTGGTGTTCCTCGCCGCCCGGGCGCGCACGCTTGCGACGTCGCGGCCGGCGCTGCTGAGCCGTCTGCGTCAGGGATCGGGCGCGATGATCGCTTGTCTCGGCGTCGCGCTGCTGTTCGCGCGACGGCCGGCGGGGGCTTGATGCTGGGAGCGCGCCACTCCGTGGCGCTCACGGATTCATCGGCATGAAGGAAGAGCGGCACTCTGGCGAAGCCAGGGCTTCGCACGCGGTGCCGCGCTCCCAGCCCATGACCCCCACGGCGCCTGTGAAGGCGCCAGGTCAGCGTAAGACGCCGACACCTCCCCATCTGAATGGGGAGGGACGCTCTTATTCCTCGAAGATCGCCACCGCGCGCGTCCAGCCGGCGGAGGCGCCGCGGATCTTGTGCGGGAAGCAGGCGATGGTGAAGCCGTCGCCGGGCAGCGATTCGAGGTTGTGCAGCTTCTCGAGGTGGCAGTAGCCGATGTCGCGGCCGGCCTTGTGGCCTTCCCAGATGATCGAGGGATCGTGGTCCTTCGCCCATTTCTGGGCGGTGAAGTAGAACGGCGCGTCCCAGCTCCAGGCGTCGGTGCCGGTGAGGCGGATGCCCTTCTCGAGCAGGTAGATCGTGGCGTCGTAGCCCATGCCGCAGCCGGCGTTGACGTAGTCGTTGTTGCCGTAGCGCGAGCCGGCGCGCGTGTTGACGACGACGATCTCGAGCGGCTTCAGCTCGTGGCCGATCCGCTTAAGCTCGGCCTCGACTTCCCTGGCCGTGATGACGTGGCCGTCGGGCTTGTCGCGGAAATCGAGCTTCACGCCGGGCTGGAAGCACCATTCGAGCGGCACCTCGTCGATGGTGATGGCGCGCTCGCCCTTGTTCATCGTCGGATGGAAGTGATACGGCGCGTCGAGATGGGTGCCGTTGTGGGTCGAGAGATTGACGTTCTCGACCGCCCAGCCCTGCCCGTCCGGCAGGTCTTCCTTCTTCAGTCCGGGAAAGAAGCCCGCGATCTGGCCGGCCGTCTCCTCGTGCTTGTGATACTGGATCTTCGGCCCGAACGGCGGCGGATCGGAAATGACGTCGTTCTCGAGGTAGATCGACAGGTCGACGAAACGGCGGGGCATGGCTGGATCCCTATCAAGGTCGGGTCAGGGAGTTGAGGATCGACTGGGTGAGCAGACGGCCGATGCACTTCTGGCCGAAATCGTTGAGATGCAGACCATCGAGCTGGACGAACTGGGCATAGGGCATGCCGTCCTCGTACCAGCCCTTCATGATGTCGTAGCGACGGAACAACCCGGCATCGAACTCCCGGGCGGCGGCCGCCATGATCTTCTCGTAGGCTTCCTTGTCGGATACGGCGACGACGGCCGGCACGTACTGCAGGTTCATCAGCACGAAATCGGCGCCCAGCGACTTGCCGAGCTTGAGGCCGCCGCGCAGCCAGCCCTCGAACTTGTCGAGCGGCATCTGGCGGATCGCCGCGTTGGTGCCGGTCTGCCAGATCACCAGCGACGGCAGGTTGCCGCGCATCTCCTCCTGCATGCGGGCCGCCATCTCCTCGACATCCTGCCCGCCGATGCCGCGGTTGATGACTTCGAAGTCGATGCTCGGCAGGGCCTTCTCCAGTCCCATGCGGAGCTGCGTCGGATAGGCAAAGGCCGGATTGGACACGCCGTAGCCCGCCGTCGACGACGACCCGAGTGCCATGATGCGGAGCTGTTTGCGCTCGGCCACCGCCTTGCGCGCAATCGCCAGCGGGTTGCCGAGATCGAGCAGCTCGGGCTTGGCGCGGCACAGCGTCATCGACTGTGCCGCGGCGATGCCCGGCAGGACCGCCAGAAAGGCGGCGAGCGCAGCGGCGAGAAGCCTCACGATGCCGCTCCCGCGACCGCCGGCTGCGGATGCGGCCCCGCGCCGCCGCCCTTGAACCAGGACGCCACATAGGCAGCGGCGCACATGATCGCAATGCCCGCGATGCTGACAAGAACCTGCGACAGGAACGACTCCTCGTACTGGCTGACAATAACTTGCCCGGTCAGCGCCAAAAAGGTGCCGATGCAGAAAATCAGCAGCGAATGCTCGCCGCACCGGCGCAGCGGCTCGAGCGCGCGCCAGCGCAGGAAGCCCGCCTGCGCGGGGACGGCCGCACGGACGAGCCAGGCCAGCGCCAGGAAGTGCACGAAGCGCAGGATGTCGATGTTGGTCTTGTCGATGGGATAGATGAGGCGCGCGACCCAGCCCGGCACCAGGGGACCGAGCGCGTTGAACTGCCACGACAGGGCGATGAAGGCGGCAAACAGCAGGTACAGGCCGGCGAGCATCGACAGCGGCAGCCGGAAGCGGTCGAGCCGGGCGATCTGCGGCCCCAGGACGGCGCAGCAGGCGCCGACATAGAACACGACCTGCCAGGCCATCGGATTGAAGTACCAGACCTTGTGGTCGGGATAGCCGGGCAGGTTCCAATTGAAGCGGCAGGTGACGGCATAGAGCAGCAGCGACACGCCCATCACGGCGAACGGCCGACGCACGATGGCCGGCAGCACGAAGGGAAATACCGCCAGCAGCACGATGTAGAGCGGCAGGACGTCGAGGTTGATCGGCCTGAACTTGAGCAGCGCCGCCTGCAGGATCGCCTGGTACGGGTTCTCGCCCAGACCCATCAGCTCCATCTCCTCGATCAGCGAGGGCATGTCGCGTGCAACCGACACCCAGACGATCTGCGCCGTGAACGCCACGAACAGCAGGATGTGCGCGACATAGAGCTGCCAGACGCGGCGGTAGATCTTCGCAGCGGCGCGCAGCCAGCCCTCGCGCTTCATCATGCGGGCGTAGGCGATGACGGCGGTGTAGCCCGAAATGAACACGAAGATCTCGGTGGCGTCGCTGAAGCCGTAGTTGCGAACCGTCAACCAGCTCACGACGTTGACCGGGATGTGGTCGACGAAGATGAACCACAGCGCCAGGCCCCGGAACAGATCGAGCCGGATGTCGCGCCCCGACGTCAGGGCGGCGGTCGGGACGGATGGCGCCGGGCCGTGCATGGACGACAATTGGTAACGCAGGTCGCGGCCGAAGGCCATGTGGAGAGCCCCTCCTCCCCATTCACATGGGGAGGTGTCGGCATCCTGCGCCGATGGAGGGGTCAGGAGCCTTCGCGAAGCCGACGATGACCCCTCCGTCGCGGACTACCGCGACACCTCCCCATATGAATGGGGAGGAATGCGCCGGTCGCCTCAACCCCTTACGAACGCCAACAGGTCCGGGTTGACGATTTCCGGATGCGTCGTGCACAGGCCGTGGGGCAGGCCGGCGTAGGTCTTCAGCGTGCCCTTCCTCAGGATCTTGGCCGACAGCGGCGCGGAATCGGCATAGGGCACGATCTGGTCGTCGTCGCCGTGCATCACCAGGGTCGGCACGTCGATCGCCTTCAGGTCCTCGGTGAAGTCGGTCTCCGAGAACGCCGCGATGCAATCGTAGTGGGCCTTGGCGCCGCCCATCATGCCCTGGCGCCACCAGTTCCAGATCACGCCCTCGCTCACTTTCGCGCCGGGACGGTTGAAGCCGTAGAACGGCCCGGCCGGCACGTCATGGAAGAACTGCGCGCGGTTGGCGACGAGGGCGGCGCGGAAGCCGTCGAACACCTCGATCGGCAACCCGCCGGGATTGGCGGCGGTCCTGAGCATGATCGGCGGCACCGCGCCGATCAGCACCGCCTTGGCGACGCGGCCATTGCCGCCATGCCGCGCGACGTAGCGCGCCACCTCGCCGCCGCCGGTCGAGTGGCCGACATGCACCGCGCCCCTGAGGTCGAGATGCGCGGCGAGCGCCGCCACGTCGGCGGCGTAAGTGTCCATCTCGTTGCCGGTCGCGGTCTGGGTCGAGCGGCCGTGACCGCGGCGATCGTGGGCGATCACGCGGTAGCCGTGACCCAGGAAGAACATCATCTGGGCGTCCCAGTCGTCGGCGCTGAGCGGCCAGCCATGATGGAACACGATCGGCTGCCCGCTGCCCCAGTCCTTGTAGAAGATCTCCGTTCCGTCTTTCGTCGCGATCGTCGGCATATCGGCATCTCCTTCACGCATGAGGATGAAGGGCGAAGCATGCGCGCGGCAGGTTACGTCCGGAATAAGACGAAGGTCATGGTTGCACGCACGCTCAATGCCAAATCCCGGGCACCGACCGGACCGGCGGGGTGCGGCGACAAGGCACCCTTGCCCGAAGGGACGGGAGCCCCGATCTGCGCGTATCAGGTCCAACCCGAACAGCCCCCAAGGCACGCATGAATCTTTTTCGGACGGTCTCCCTCAGCTGTCGCCTGCCGCTTGCGGCGATCGCGGCCACGATCGGACTGGGCGCCTGCACCCTTCCGACCAACGTCGCGATCAAGAAGCTCGACTCCCTGAGGGCCGAGCAGACGACGTGTCTGGTGAAGAATGCGCAGCAGATGGACGACCGCACGTCCGATCCCAAAGCGATCGCGCGCGACATCGCGATCGCCTGCAGCGAGGTGACGGAGCGACTCGTCACCCATGCCATCGCCAAGCCCAACCCGGAGGAACGGCGCGCCTTCCAGGAAGAGGCGGAGCTGCGCGCGGCGGGCTACGTCAAGCTGGCGCGCAGCGGGTCGCTCTGACCCCTCCGTCAGGGGATTGCGAGGATCACCAACGACCTCATCCTGAGGAGCATCGCCCCTGCGCGGAGCACAAGAACATGAGGGCGATGCGTCTCGAAGGATGGACAACGGGACAGGGTGCTCGTTCACACCCTTCGAGACGCGCCGCTTCGCAGCGCTCCTCAGGGTGAGGCTTTACACGCGGCGTCAGCCCACCGGAATCAGCCGATCACCTTCTTCTCGCGCAGCGCCTTGAGCTCGGCGTCGCCGAGGCCAGCGAGGTCGTGCAGGACGGCGTCGGTGTGCTCGCCGAGCGACGGCGGCGGCCGGGTGTCGTCGACCGGCGTGTCGGAGAAGTGATAGTTCGAGCCGATCAGGGGAACGTCGCCGACCCGCCGATGCTTGTAGGTCTTGAGGATGCCGCGGCGCTTCACCTCGGGCTCGTCGAGCGCTTCCTTCATGGTGCGGATCGGGCCGGCCGGCAGGTGGCGCAGCTTCTGCGTCCAGTTTTCCTTGGTGTCGGTCTTGAGCACGTCGACCATCAGCTTGGTCAGCGCCGGCTTGTTGGCGACGCGGTCGGCGACGGTGGCGAAGCGCGGGTCGGTCGCCCATTCGGGATGGCCCATCGCCTTGCAGGTGTCGACGAACAGCTTCTGGTTGGCGACCGCCATGTAGATCTTGCCGTTCTTGGTGTCGAACGACCCGTTGGGCGCCGACGCGAAGTGGCTGTTGCCGGCGCGCTTGGGCTCGTCGCCGCCGATCAGGTAGTAGGAGCCCATGTTGCCGAGGCAGGCGAGCGCGGTGTCGTACAGTGCGAGATCGATGTGCTGGCCCTTGCCGGTCGAGGTCCGCGCGTAGAGCGCGGCGTTGATCGCCGCCACCGAGTGAATGCCGGTCATGGTGTCGACCACGGCGATGGCATGCCGCAGGCCCTCGCCGTCGGCCTCGCCGTTGACGCTCATCATGCCGGACTCGCCCTGCAGCACCGGATCGTAACCCGGCCGGTCGCTGAGCGGCCCGGTCTGGCCGTAGGCGCTGATCGAGAGATAGATCAGGCGCGGGTATTTGGTCTTGAGGCTGTCGTAGTCGAGGCCGTAGCGGTTGAGCACGCCGGGCCGGAAGTTCTGCAGCACCACGTCGGCGTTCGCGAGCAGCTTGTGCACGACCGCCTGGCCGTCGGGCTTGGTGAAGTCGAGCGCGACGCTCTTCTTGCCGCGGTTGTAGGTCATGAAGAAATGGCTCTCGCCGGCCGCGCCGCCGGCGCGCGGCCCCGCGCCCTTGCGCGTGTCGTCGCCGCCGTCGGGGTTCTCGATCTTGATGACCTCGGCGCCCATGTCCGAGAGGATCTGCGAGGCGAGCGGGCCTGCGATGACGCGGGTGAAATCGATGACGCGAATGCCGTCGAGCGGCGGACGACCTGATTTTGGCGTGCGAGAGTCGGACATGTGACGCAAGGTAGGGCTGCACGACCGGCTATGTCCACGCGCGCCGGAATCAATACACTCATGCGCCATGACTTCATTTCGCATGACGCTATCTCGCCGCGCGATGCTTGCCGCGCCCGCTTTCGCCGCACCCGTCCTCGCCGCCCTGCCCGCGAGGGCCCAGGCCTGGCCGGCCCGCACCGTCCACATCGTGGTGCCGTTCGCACCCGGCGGCTCGGGCGACATCACCGCGCGCCTGGTCGGTAAATACCTGGAGGACAAGCTCGGCCAGCCGTTCGTGGTCGAGAACAAACCGGGCGCCAACGGCATCGTCGGCGTGCTGGCGGTCAAGGGCTCGGCGCCCGACGGCTACACGGTGATGCTGGCCACGACCTCGACCAACGCCGCCAACGTCCACATGTACAAGAGCCCGGGCTACGACCCGGAGAAGGACTTCTCGGTGGTCGGCATCATCGGCACCAGCGGCGCCTTCCTGGTGGTTCCGGCCGACAGCCCGTTCAAGTCGCTGGCCGGGCTGGTGGCGCACGCCAAGGCCAACCCGGGCAAGCTGAACTACGGCTACTTCAATGCCAGCTCGCAGGTGCCGTCGGCGGTGCTGGCCGACAAGGCTGGCGTCGACTGGCAGGGCGTCGCCTACAAGGCGATCGGCAATGCCTGGAGCGATCTCTACGCCGGCGCCATCCAGTTCATGTTCGTCGACCTCACCGCGGCGCGCGGCCAGGTGGTGGCGAACAAGGCCCGCCCGCTCGCGATCTCGCTGCCCGAGCGCAGCAAGAACTATCCCGACGTGCCAGCGCTCGCCGAGACCTATCCGGGCTTCGTCAGCACCGGCATGCTGGCGATGGCGGTGCCGAAGGCGGTGCCGGAGGACATCAAGAAGAAGCTCAACGCCATGATCGTCGAGGCGGTTTTCTCAGCCCAAATCAACAAGCGGCTGGTCGACGAGTTCTCGCTGACGCCGCTCAGGTACGACCTGGCGCAGTGCGCGGCGCAGGACCGGGAAGAAAGAGCAAAGTGGGCGGAGTACGTGCGCATTGCCAAAATCGAACCCCAATAGGCACCGCCGTCCGTGATGCGCACGGGCGAGCCCGTGGGGCTAGGAGCGCCCTGCGCTCCGGTCAGCGGCGAAGCCGCTGAAGCCTAGGGCTCGCACCGCGCCGCTTGCGCACGTTCGCAAGAATCATGAGTCTGAAATGGGAGCCGCGCGGACGCTGGCCTTCGGCGCTACGCGCAGACCGGCACGGCAGAGCGCGACTAGGCCCACGCATCCGCCAACGCGAGCCACGCTCGCGTTGGGTGCGCTAACTGCGCTAACCCCCGCTGGCAAGGCAAAGCACGGTGCCGTCCTCCCCGTTCACACGGGGAGGTGGCCGCGTCATCGCGGACGGAGGGGTCATAGGCGGCAACTCGCGCGTGGCTCCTGACCCCTCCGTCGCCGTGTGACGGCGACACCTCCCCATTTGAATGGGGAGGAGGATGGGTGCGGGTTGCTGGCGGTTTCTGAAATTGGAACCGTGC
>JBGAIW010000088.1:0-17032 GCA_044225265.1 Reyranella sp. | reverse complement strand
CAAGCAGCAGGGGCCCAGGCCGGTGCTGGAGCTCAATCCCGGGCATGCGCTGGTCAAGGCGCTCGGCCGCGCGGTCGAGGACAAGCGAGAGGGCGATGTCGGCGACATCGCGCGCCTGCTGCTCGGCCAGGCGCAGATGCTGGAAGGCGAGGTGCCGACCGATCCGGCGGACTTCGCCCGCCGGCTCAATGCAATGGTGGTGCGCGGCCTGGGCTGACGCCGGGTCCGGTCAGTCGGCGGTGCCGCTGGCCGGCGCGTGCGGCGGGGCGGCCGGCGGCGCGGCCGGGGACGTTGCCGTCGGCTTCTTCTTGCCGGCCTGACGCCACTCCTCGAAGCGCTGCATCACCACGAAGAAGGACGGCACGAAAGCCACGGCGAGCACGGTCGAGGCGATCATGCCGCTGAACACGCAAAGGCCGAGCGAGACGCGCGCCGCGGCGCCGGCGCCGGTCGCGGTCACCAGCGGCACCACGCCGAGGATGAAGGCGAACGACGTCATCAGGATCGGGCGGAAGCGGGTGACCGCGGCGCCGACCGCGGACTCCACGATACCCTTGCCGTGCAGCAGCCGCTCCTCGCGCGCCACCTCGACGATCAGGATGGCGTTCTTGGCGCTGAGCGCCACCAGCAGCATGATGCCGATCTGGGTGTAGAGGTTGTTCGGCAGGCCGACGGCCGAGAGCGCGATCGCCGGCCCGGTGAGCGACAGCGGCACCGCCAGGATGACGCTGAGCGGGGCGATCCAGCTCTCGTACTGGCCGGCAAGGCAGAGATACACCAGCGTCACGCCGAGCGCGAAAATGTAGATGATCAGGTTGCCGGCGACCTTCTCCTGGTAGGACATCGCGGTCCATTCGTAGGTGGTGCCCGGCGGCAGGGTCACGGCCCCGATCTGCTCCATCAAGTCGAGCGCCTCGCCGCTCGAGAAACCCGGCGACGGCGTGCCGACGATCGAGGTCGCGGGATAGAGGTTGTAGAGCTGGACGATCGGTGCGCCCTGCGCCGGCTTGAGCGTCGCCAGCGCGCCGATCGGCACCATCTTGTTGTCCGTGCTGCGGACGTAGAGCTTCAGGATCTCGTCGGGCCGGGCGCGATACTGCGAATCGGCCTGGACGTAGACCTGCAGGCTCTGGCCGAACTTGTTGAAGCGATTGACGTAGGCCGACCCGACATAGGACGACAGCGTGTCGAACACGTCGCCGACCTGGACCTTCAGCGCTTCCGCCTTGGTGCGGTCGACCTCGACGGCGATGTGCGGCATGCTCGCACGGAACGTCGTGACCGGGTTGGTGATCGAGCTCTGGGTCTTCGCCATCGCGACGACCGCATCGGTCGCGGTCTGCAGCTTGTTGAGATCGAAGCTGCCGTCGCGCTGCTCGATCTGCATCTGGAAGCCCGAGGCGTTGCCGATGCCCTGGATGGGCGGCGGCGCGACGACGAAGGCGGTGCCGTCCTGCAATTCCCTGAAGCCGGTCGCCATGATGTGCAGCGCGATCGAGCGCACATCCTGTCCCTTGTTCTTGCCGCGCTTGTCCCAGTCGTCGAGGATGACGAAGCCGGTGCCGGCGCTGGCCAGCGGCGTCATGTTGTCGAGGATCGACAGGCCGGCGATCTGCACGACCTGCTTCACGCCCGGTGTCGCGCGGGCGATCTCCGACATCTTCTGGAGCGACGCCGTGGTGCGGCCGAGCGCGGCACCGTCCGGCATCTGCAGGGCGATGATCAGGTAGCCCTGGTCCTCGTTGGGAATGAAGGCGCCGGGCAGGCGCGCCACACCCCAGCCGCCGAGGCCGGCGATCGCGAGGGCCACCAGGACCATGGCGCCGCTACGCGTGACCATGGCGCCGATCAGCCGCGAATAGGCGCCTTCCATGCGGCCGTAGACGTTGTTGAAGCCGCGGAAAAAGATATTGCGCTTCTCCGGCGGCACGGCGGGCCGGAGCCACATCGCGCACTGCGTCGGCTTCAGGGTCGCGGCATTGACGGCGCTGATGAAGGCGGTGGCCGCGATCACCAGGGCGAACTGGGCGAACATCTTGCCGGTCAGGCCGGGCACGAAGGCGGCCGGGATGAACACCGACATCAGCACCAGCGTGATGCCGATGACGGGGCCGAACAGCTCGTCCATCGCCTTGATCGCCGCGTCGTGCGAGGACATGCCGCGCTCGATGTGGCGGGCCACGCCTTCGACGATCACGATGGCGTCGTCGACCACGATGCCGATCGCCAGCACGATGCCGAACATGGTGGAGAGGTTGATGGTGAATCCGAGCGCCGCCATGGCGGCAAAGGCGCCGATGATCGTCACCGGGATGGTCGTGGCGGGCACCAGCATGGCGCGCCAGTCCTGCAGGAAGATGACGATCACGATCAGCACCAGCAGGCCCGCCTCGAGCAGGGTCATGAAGACTTCCTGGATCGAGGCATGGACGAACATGGTGGTGTTGAACGGCACGCTGTAGTCGAGACCGGGCGGGAAGGCCTTCTTCAGCTCCTGCATCTTCTTCTCGACCAGCGTGGCGACGCTCAGCGCATTGGCCTCGGGCAGCTGATAGATCGCGATGCTGCCGGCCGGCTTGCCGTCGAGGCGCGAGTCCTGGGTGTAGGTCTGGGCGCCCATCTCGATCCGGGCGACGTCCTTCATGCGCAGGATCTTGCCGCCGTCGGCGTTCGACGCCTTGACGACGATCTGGCCGAACTGCTCCGGATTGAGCAGCAGGCCCTCGATGTCGAGCGTGTACTGGAAGTTCTGGCCCTTGTCGGCCGGCGGCATGCCGACCTGGCCCGCCGTCACCGACTGGTTCTGCGACTTGATCGCCTGGATCACGTCGTTCGGCCCGAGCCCGTACGAGTAGAGCTTGTCCGGGTCCATCCAGATGCGCATCGAATACTTGCCGACGCCGAGCACCGTCACGTTGCCGACGCCCGGCACGCGCGACAACTCGTTGACCAGGTTGATGGTCGCGTAGTTGCTCAGGTAGAGGCCGTCATAGCGGTCGTCCGGCGAAAACAGCGACACGATCTCCAGGATCGACGTCGATTTCTTCTGGACCGTCAGGCCCTGCGCCTGGACCGCCATCGGCAGCGAGGCGAGGGCGGCGCTCACCTGGTTCTGCACCAGGACCTGCGCGAAGTTGAGGTCGGTGCCGATCTCGAACGTGACGGTGAGGGTGTACGTGCCGGCGTCGGTGCTGGTCGACTGCATGTAGATCATGCCCTCGACGCCGTTGACCTGCAGTTCGACCGGCAGCGCCACCTCGTTGATGATCGTCATCGCCGAGGCGCCGGGATAGTTGGTCGTCACCTGCACCGTGGGCGGCACGATGTTGGGGTACTGCGCCACCGGCAGGGTGAACAGCGACACGCTGCCGATCAGCACGATGACGATGGCCAGCACGTTGGCCAGCACCGGCCGCTCGATGAAGAACTTGGAGATCATGGACCGAGGCTCCGCCGTCTAGTTGGACGACGGGGGGACGGCGATGGTCGTCAGCTTCGGAACCACCTTGGCGCCGGGCACCGCCTGGCCGGTGGTGCTGAGCACGACGCGGTCGTCGGCCGTGAGGCCCTTCTCGATCGCGCGCAGCCCGCCGACCAGCAGGATTCCGGTGGTGACGCGGCGCTGCTCGACGACGTTGTCCTTGTTGAGCACCAGCACGTATTTGCCGGACTGATCCTCACCCACCACGCGGTCGGGAATGGTGAGCGTGTCGGCAGACGTGTCGGCGGTCGGCACGCGCACCCGAACGAAGAAGCCGGGCAGGAGGGCGCGCGTCGGGTTCTTGAACAGGCCGCGGACCATGATCGTGCCGGTCTGGGTGTCGATCGTCGGCGAGGCGTAGTTGACGTTGCCCTTGTGCGGGAAACCCTCCTCGTTCATCAGCCCGATCTCGATCGGGATCTGGGCGAGCTGATCGGGGGTCAGCGGCTTGCCTCTGCCGACCGTGCCCCTGATCTTCAGGACCTCCTGCTCGCTGAGATTGAAGGTGACGTAGATCGGGTCGAGCTGGACGACGGTCGCGAGCTTGGTCGGGGTCGAGCTGCCGACCAATTCGCCGACCGAGACCAGGTGGGTGGTGGCGATGCCGTCGAACGGCGACTGTACCTTGGTATAGCCGAGATTGGCCTGGGCGATGGCGAGGCTGGCCGTCTGGTTGTCGACGTTGGCGGCCGCCGAATCGCGCTTGGCCTTGGCCTGGTCGTAGGTGTTCTGCGCGCTGACGTTCTGGCGCAGCAGGGTCTCCTGGCGGGAGAACTCGGCCTGCGCGTTCAAGAGCTGTGCCTTGGCCGATTCGACCTCGGCGAGGCCCTGGTTGACCTTGGCCTGGTAGATCGTCGGATCGATCTGGTAGAGCAGGTCGTCCTTCTTCACCACCGAGCCGTCGACGTAATTCTGGGCGATCAGGAAGCCCTCGACCCGGGCCACCAGATCGACGGTGTTGAAGGCCACCGTGTTGCCGGTCTGGACGATGAAGGGGGTGACGGCCTGCTTGAGCGGCACGGCGACGCTGATTTCGGCGGGCGGCGGGGCCACGAGCTTGTTCTCGGGCTTGCAGCCGGCCAAGGAAACCGCCAGCAGCGAGAGGAAAATCGGCGCCGTTACGCGGGTGGTGATCAATGAAGCGCTCCCCAACAGACGGCTAGCGATAGCGCATCCGGACGGTGAATTCCACACGCCGCGAAATCGTGATGAGCCTGCATTTGACCCCGTCTGCCGCAGCGAAGATGATACAAGCAGAGCGTTCAGCACATGCCGCCATTTCTCGCCAAGGTGACCACCGCCCAGGGGCTGGTGAAACCGCCCATCGTCGCCAACTGCGCCACCGAACAGGAGGCCATGCGCCTCCTGAAAGCCGGCGCCAACGAAAGCGACACGATCGAAATCAGGGGGCCGATGCCCCTGACGATGAAAATAGCCTTCGGCAACGTGCCCGAGGGGTCGGCGGTGTTCCGCTACGACTGGATCTGGCCGGCCGACGGCAAGGACCCCAAGCCCTTCTAATGCTGCCATTCCCCCGAGCCGGCTTGCTTGCGCGGGAATCGCTGTGGCACGGTCGCCCCAGTCTTTTGACCCAAGTCGCTTCTTGAACAGGGGAGAGCGGAGCCTGCTCCGCGCCAGCCTATGAGCATCGAAGCCCAGCCGCCCTCACGCGCCTCCGGCCCGTCCTATGGCTTCTCGATCCGTACCCACCTGCTTCGCCTGATCGCGGCGGTGATCCTGCCGATGCTGGCACTGGCCGGCGTGCTGGCCTGGTACTACGGATCGGCTGCCCGCCAGACCATCGAGGCCGAGCGGCTCGACGTCGCCAACAATCTTGCCAACCTGCTCGACCGCGAGATCGGCATCCTGGGGGGGTTCCTCAACGGCCTGTCGATCTCGCCCGGCTTTCGCTCCGGCGAGGCCGGTGTCGTGGAGGTGACTGCCGCCCTGGCGCGCGAGCGCGGCTTCGAGGTGCTGGCGCTGTTCGATCGTACCGGCGCACCGCAACTCGTCGTGCCGCCGCAGGCCCGGGACCTGCTGGTCTCCGGCGCCGATGCCGGCGTGCCCGAGGTGATCGGCGGTCGCGCCCTTTACCTTTCGGACCTCAAGGAAGTCGCCGCCGCCAAGCCCGGACTCTTCTTCGTCTCGGTGCCGGTCGTGGTCGACGGCCGCGTCGCCTATGTTCTGAGCGGCGGCGTCTCGCCCAAGCGTTTGCAGGCGCTGTTCGCCGAGGCGGGCTTGCGTCCAGGGTGGGGCGGCAGCATCGTCGATCGCTCCGGCATCCTCGTCGCACGCTATCGCGATGCCAATCTCTATGTCGGCAAGCCGGCGCAGCCGCCGATGGCGGCGGCGGCCATGGGCGAGGCGCCATCCGGACTGTTCGACGTGATCGACCGCGACGGCATCGACGTGCGCAACTCATTCTACCGGTCGCCGCTGAGCGGCTGGACGGCGGGCGTGGCGGTGCCGGCCACGGTCGTCAACGCCCCGATGTGGCACACGGCGATGATCCTCGCAGTCGCCGCCGTGTTCTTCATCCTGGTCAGCCTGGTGCTGGCTCTGTTGGTGGCGAGCCGCATCACCCGGGCCGTGCATCAGCTCGGCCAGGCGGTGGTCGCCTTCGCCACCGGCGAGCCGGTCGCGGTGCCGGCCACGACGCTCACCGAACTGCGCGACGTGCTCAGCCTGATCGAGGGCACCGCGGCGGTCGGACCGAGCAGGCCTTATCCGCCGAACCGCGGATGAGTTCGGCGTCGAACGAGACCGGGCGCGGCCGGCCACCCGCCGCGCCGATCCCGCCCGGAATCGTTCGACCGCCTTTTCTGCCGAGATACCTCGCGCCACGCCTGCCGTTCTTCTACGGCTGGGTGGTGCTGGGCTGTCTCTGCCTGTCGGGCTTCGCGCGGCAGGGCCCGGCCGTGGCGACGCTGTCGGTGTTCATCGTGCCGATGACGGCCGAGTTCGGCTGGTCGCGCGCGGCGATCGCCGGCGCCGTCTCGCTGGGCGGCGTGCTCGCGGCCTTCGCCGCCCCGCTGCTCGGGCCGGTGATGGATCGCCGCGGCGCCCGGCTCATTCTCTGTCTCGCCGTGCTCGGCACCGGGATATCGACCCTGGCGCTGTCGCTCACGCACTCGCTGCTCTTCTTCTATCTGGTGTTCTGCTTTGCCCGCATGGTCTGGGCGGCGCCCTACGAGCTCGGCCTGTCGGGTGCGCTGACCAACTGGTTCGTGGTCGGCCGCGCGCGCGCCAACTCGATCTCGACGCTGTTCCAGATGTCGGGCCTGGTCGCGATGCCGATCCTCGCGCAATACGCCATGCAGGGTGGCTCGTGGCGCGACGGCTGGGTGGCGATCGGCACGACCGTGCTGGCGGTCGGCTTCCTGCCGGCCTGGCTGTTCCTGGTACGGCAGCCCGAGGATCTCGGCCTCGTGCCCGACCGCGTGCAGCCCAAGGGCGCCGCGCCGATCAAGGAGCCCACCTTCACGCGCGGCCAGGCGATGCGCACCGGGGCCTTCTGGCTGCTCGCGCTCTACACGCTGCTGGTCTTCCCGGTGCAGGCCGGCGTCAGCCTGCACCAGGCGCCGCATCTCATCGAGCGCGGCTTCTCGCCGATCCTGGCCGCGACGGTGATCAGCGTGTTCTCGGCGATGTCGGCGCTTGCGAGCCTGACCATCGGATTCCTTCCGAGGCGCTGGCCGATCCAGGCGAGTCTGGTCGTGGCGGCTCTGTTGATGAGCGTCGGAACCTTCGGGCTGATCGGCGTCGATTCGACGGCCGTCGCCTTCATCGCCGCCGGCGTGTTCGGATTCGGGATCGGCGGCATCATGACGGTCTTGCCGGTGGCCTGGGCCGATTACTTCGGGCGTGAGAGCTACGGGGCGATCCGGGGCACGGCGCTTACCTTCCAGGTCGTGGGGGCGGCGATCGGTCCGCTGCTGTCGGGTGCGCTGCGCGACTGGAGCGGCAGCTACACTTACTCCTTGGTCGTTCTGGGGACTTCGGCACTGGTTGCGACCTTCGTCGTGCTTGCGGCTCGCAGGCCCGTTGCATAACATCTGCACGGCCCAAAAGAGGCTGCACCCGTCTCAAGCGGCAGTGCGATCGAGGAAACAGGCTTCGTCTTAGAGACAAAATGCTGTCGGCATGCGCTTTCGCGGGAGCAATGGTCCCGCCGTAGTCGTTTGGCGTCAGCGTGGAGAGACCGCATGCCGCCGTTGCTGGAGGTAAAGGGACTCCATACCGAGTTTCGGACCGGTGCCGGACTCGTGCGCGCCGTTGACGGCGTCTCGTACACGGTCGATCCGGGCGAGACGGTCGCCGTCGTGGGTGAAAGCGGCTCCGGCAAGTCGGTCGGCGCCCTGTCGATCCTGCGCCTGATCCCCGATCCGCCCGGCCGCATCACCGCGGGCGAGGTGATCTTCGACGGCCGCGACCTCCGGACGCTCTCGGAAGCGGAAATGCGCGAGGTGCGCGGCCGCGACATCGGCATGGTGTTCCAGGAGCCGATGACCTCGCTCAACCCCGTGCTGACGATCGGCCGGCAGATCACCGAGACCCTCGAGCGCCACCAGAACGCCGACCGCGAGGCCCAGCGCAAGCGTGCCCTCGAACTGCTCGAGCTGGTCGGCATCGCCGATGGCGAGCGCCGCCTGCGGCAGTATCCACACCAGCTTTCGGGCGGCATGCGCCAGAGGGTGATGATCGCGATCGCGCTCGCCTGCAGCCCCAAGCTGATCATCGCCGACGAGCCGACCACGGCGCTCGACGTCACCATCCAGGCCCAGATCCTCGAACTGATGAAGTCGCTCAGCCAGCGGCTGAACGTGGCGCTGATCGTGATCACCCACAATCTCGGCATCGTGGCGCGCTACGCGAGCCGCGTGAACGTGATGTATGCCGGCCGCATCGTGGAGTCGGGCAGCGCCGAGGCGATCTATCACGACCCGCGCCATCCCTACACGATCGCGCTGCTCAAATCGGTGCCGCGCCTCGACCAGCCGCGCCGCGCCCGGCTCGACCCGGTCGAGGGCCAGCCGCCGGACCTGACGCGGCTCGATGGCGGCTGCGCCTTCCGGCCGCGCTGCCGCTTCGCGGTTGCCGCCTGCGCACAGTCCTGTCCGACGCTCGGCGCGGTGGGCGAGGCCGGGCACTTTGCCGCCTGCTTCCGCAGCGCCGAGCTCGCGGCCGAGGGCGAGCTTTCCCGCCAGGAGCGCGCCGCGTGAGGGACCAGGCGGTGACCGCACCATCGCCGCAGCCCCTGGTCGAGGTGCGCAACCTCGCCATGCACTTCCCGGTCAGCGACGGCGTCGTGTTCAGCCGCAAGATCGGCGACGTCAAGGCGGTCGACGGCGTCGATTTCTCGATCGCCCGCGGCGAAACGCTGGGCCTGGTCGGCGAGAGCGGTTGCGGCAAGACCACGACCGGCCGCTGCATCCTGCGGCTGGAGAGGCCGACCCAGGGCGAGATCCTCTACGACGGCCGCGACATCGGCCGCATGCCGCCGGGCGATCTGGTGGCGCTGCGCCGGCGCATGCAGGTGATCTTCCAGGATCCCTACAGCTCGCTCAATCCGCGCATGAAGGTCGGCGACATCATCGACGAGCCGATCCGCGTCCACGGCGTCGAGCCGAACGGACGGCGGCGCAAGGAGAAGGTACGCGAGCTGCTCTCGGTGTGCGGGCTCGATCCGAAATTCGTCGACCGCTATCCGCACGAGATGTCGGGCGGCCAGCGTCAGCGGGTCGGCATCGCGCGCGCACTGTCGCTGGAGCCGGAATTCATCGTCTGCGACGAGGCGGTGTCGGCGCTCGACGTGTCGATCCAGGCGCAGGTCGTGAATCTGCTCGAGGATCTGCGCGAGAAGTTCAAGCTCACCTATCTCTTCATCGCGCACGACCTCAGCGTGGTGCGCCATCTCTGCCAGCGGGTCGCGGTGATGTATCTCGGCCGCATCGTCGAGATGGCGCCGTCGGACGAACTGTTCGACAACCCGATGCATCCCTACACCCAGGCGCTGCTGTCGGCGGTGCCGATCCCCGACCCCAGGGTCGAGGCCGGGCGCGAGTTCCGGCCGGCGCGCGGCGAGGTGCCGAGCCCGATCAACCCGCCGTCGGGCTGCGTGTTCCATCCGCGCTGCCCCAGGGCGGTCGAGGGCTGCAAGCAGGCGCGCCCGGGCTTGCGCGAATTGCGGCCGGGCCACTGGGTGGCGTGCAGCGAAGTTCTGTAGCGAGGTTCGATAACCAGGGAGTTGTCCAGCGTACTGGTGGCGTAACACGGGGAGTGGTCGGCAAAACCGCGACGAGCGGAAACAATGGAGGAGGCGATGAGCGTACGAACGGGAGTAAAGGCCGTCGGACTCGGTCTGGGCCTGGGACTAGCGTTTTCGATCGCGTCGATTCCCGCCTGGGGTCAGACCCCCAAACGCGGCGGCACCTTGACCTACATCATCCCCGCGGACGCGCCGCCGAGTTTCGACGCGCATCGCGAGACGACCTACGCCACGATCCACACCGCCGCGCCTTACTACAGCGTGCTGATCAGGGTCCCGCCGGACAATCCGGCCTCGACGACGGAGTTCGTGTGCGATCTCTGCACCGAGATGCCCAAGCCCACCGACGGCGGCAAGACCTACACGTTCAAGATCCGGCCAGACGTGAAGTGGCATGACGGCAGCAAGCTCACGGCGCAGGACGTGGCACAGAGCTGGCAGTACATCGTCAAGCCGCCCAAGGGCATCACCAGCGCCCGGCAGAGCTACTACGAAATGGTCGACAGCGTGGCGGCGACCGACGATTCGACGGTGGTGTTCAAGCTGAAATACCCCACGGCGGCATTCCTTCCGGCACTCGCCGATCCCTATACCTGGATCTACAAGAAGGAGATCCTCGACAAGGATCCGCACTGGTACGAGAAGAACATCATGGGCTCCGGCCCGTTCAAGCTCACGAAGTACGAGGTCGGCCAGTCGATCAGCGGCGAGCGCAACAAGGATTATTACCACAAGGGCCAGCCCTATCTCGACGGCATTGTCGGCATCTTCGCCGAGAAGCAGTCGGTGCGGGTCGACGCGCTGCGCGCCGACCGCGGCTCGGTCGAGTTCCGTGGCCTGCCGCCGTCGGCGCGCGACCAGCTGACGAAGGAGCTCGGCGACAAGATCTGGGTCCAGGACAGCGATTGGAACTGTGGCAACATCCTGACGCCCAACCACAAAAAGAAGCCGTTCGACGATGTGCGCGTGCGCAAGGCGCTGGCGCTCGCCATCGACCAGTGGAAGGGCGCGCCGGCGCTGGCCAAGATCGCCACCGTGCGCACCGTGGGCGGCATCGTCTTCCCGGGTTCGCCGCTCGCCGCCAACAAGGCCGAACTCGAGCAGATGGTGGGCTATTGGCCCGACATCGAGAAGTCGCGCGCCGAGGCCAAGCGGCTGCTCAAGGAGGCGGGCGCCGAGGGGCTCAAGTTCGAGCTGCTCAACCGCAACGTCGACCAGCCCTACAAGTTCGTGGGGACCTGGGTGATCGGCGAATGGAAGAAGATCGGCCTGCAGGTCGAGCAGAAGGTCGTGCCGACCGGTCCGTGGTTCTCCAACATGCGTGCCGGCACCTTCGACGTGGCGATGGAGGCGAACTGCCAGAGCGTCGTCAATCCCGTGCTCGATACCGGCAAGTACCTGCCGCACAAGGTCTATCCGGAGAACTACGGCTATTACGACGACGACACGTCGATCAAGCTCTACGAGGCGATGCAGAAGGAGACCGACCCGGCGAAGCTGCGGGCGGCGATGCGGGCCTACGAGAAGCACACACTCGACACGCAGGTGCACGAGATCGTGCTGCCCTACTGGTACCGCATCGTCCTGGGACACTCGTACGTGAAGGGCTGGAAGGTCAGCCCCAGTCACTACCTGAACCAGGACCTCGCGAACGTCTGGCTCGACAAGTAGTCCGGCGCGCAACCCGGGAGAGGCGAGGCGCATGCATCGCTACATCGTGACCCGGCTCCTGCTGGCGATTCCCACGCTGGCAGGGGCGGCGGCCCTCGTGTTCATCCTGATGAGGCTGATCCCGGGCGACGTCTGCGTGATCCGCCTCGGCTCGGGCGGCGCGCATCTCGACCCGGCCTCGCTGGCGCAATGCCACCGCCAGCTCGGGCTCGACAATCCGTTGATCGTGCAGTTCTTCGACTTCCTCAAGAGCTACGCCACGTTCGATTTCGGCATCTCGATGTGGTCGGGCTATCCAGTGACGCGGGAGATCATGATCCGCCTGCCGGTGTCGCTCGAGGTGGCGCTGCTTGCCACCGTGATCGCCGTCCTGCTGGCGATCCCGCTGGGCACGATCTCGGCGCTCAAGGAGAACTCGATGCTCGACCACGTCGTGCGCGTGGTGGCGATCGCGGGCATCGCCACGCCGTCGTTCTGGCTCGGCATCATGTCCCTGATCCTGGTGCTCAACGTCACCGCCATGGCCACGGGCAAGCCGTGGCTGCCGCCGATCGACTACGTGTCGTTCTTCCAGGATCCGATCCGCAATCTCTCGATGGTCGCCCTGCCTGCGATCACGGTCGGCTACCGCTATTCGGCGGTGACGATGCGGCTGACCCGCTCGGCGATGCTCGAGGTGATGCGCGAGGATTACATCCGCACCGCCCGCGCCAAGGGCCTGGTCGAGCAGGTCATCATCAACCGGCATGCGCTGAAGAACGCGCTCCTGCCCGTGGTGACGCTGATCGGCATCGAGTTCGCCTTCCTGATCGGCGGCCTGGTGGTCACCGAGCAGGTGTTCAACCTCAACGGCGTCGGCCGGCTGCTCGTACAGGCGGTGCAGAACCAGGACAACGTGCTCGCGCAGGCGCTGGTGATGCTGGTCGTGCTGATCTTCGTCGTCACCAACCTCGTGGTCGACGTGCTTTACGCCTGGCTCGACCCCCGCATCCGGTATTCGTGAGTCCGCCATGACAGTACTTGCACCCAGTCCGGGCCCGGACACCACCGACGTCGAGGCGCTGCTGCGCCGCAACTCGCCGCTGAACCGCGCCATCGACTTCTTCCGACGCAAGCCGCTCGGCACCATCGGACTGGTGATCGTCGTGACGTTCGCGCTGGCCGGCGGGCTCGCCGACCTGATCGCACCGTTCGATCCGGAGGAGAACGACTTCGCCTCGATGATGATGGCGCCCAGCCTCACGCACCTGCTCGGTACCGACCAGTTCGGCCGGGACATCTTCTCTCGCCTGGTATTCGGCGCACGCACCGCCATGATCGTGGGGTTCGGCGCGGCGGTCGGCGGCGGCATCGTCGGCATGGTGCTGGGCGTCACCAGCGCCTATTTCGGCGGCTGGTTCGATCTCGCCCTGCAGCGCGTCTTCGACGTGCTGATGGCGTTCCCGCTGATCATCCTCGCGCTCGCCGTGGTCTCGGTGTTCGGCACCGGCGTGTTCAACGTCGTGATCGCGATCACCATTCCGCTGATCCCGCGCTGCGGCCGCGTCGTGCGCGCGAGCGCGCTCGCGGTGCGGGAGGTGCCATTCGTCGACGCCGCCCGGGCGCTCGGCTTCCGTCATTCCAGGATCGTGCTGGTTCACATGGTGCCCAACGTACTGGCGCCATTTCTTATCCTGCTGTCCGCCTTCGTCGGCCAGGCGATCCTTGCCGAGGCGTCGCTGAGCTACCTCGGTCTCGGCGTGCAGGAACCGGTCGCGGCCTGGGGTCTCATGCTGCAGGGCAGTGCGGAGGAATACGCCACCACCGCGCCGTGGATCGCAATCTTCCCGGGGCTGGCCATCGTGCTCACGGTGCTGGGCGCCAGCCTGTTCGGCGACGCCCTGCGCGATGCGATCGATCCCAAGCTGAGGGATCGCTGAGACAGGCGACAGCCGGCAACTTTCTGCACTTCACCGGCGCCATGGCCCGCGGCAGCGGCCCCGAGTGAGATCGCTTCTGTGTTACAGTGCGTGCGGGGAGTCGCGGGGAAGAGCGTTGTCATGTGGAGTGTGATCCAGGAAAAGCTGTCGCTGGTGTTCGGCGGCGTTGCTCAGCTCGCGTTCGACCACCCGGTGGTGTGCACGCTCTATTTCGTGCCATTGATCCTTCTCGCCATCGGCCTGCTGCGGGCACTGTTGCGTCAGCAAGGCCAGGCCGCTTTCTGGCTCGCCGCCGCCATCGTGATGCTGAACGTCGTCTTCTCCTGGGGCGACGACACCTACACCCACACCTACCGCATCGTGGCGCTGACCGAGCAGTTCCGGCACGGCGAGCTCGGCATGCTGCTGACCAACCCGACGACGGGGCAGGTGCTGCCGGTCTTT
The DNA here is from genome assembly GCA_044225265.1 of Reyranella sp. Lineage (GTDB taxonomy): Bacteria > Pseudomonadota > Alphaproteobacteria > Reyranellales > Reyranellaceae > Reyranella. The sequence continues at coordinate 3,249 of JBGAIW010000088.1, read as the reverse complement.
GTCTTCTACAGCGTTCTGCCCTACCTGCCGCCGACGCTGCTCAATCTCCTGGGCGTTCCGGCGGCCGTCGCCTTCAAGCTCACCCTGGTCGCGCTGTATCTCGGCTTCTCCTTCGGCCTGCAGGCACTGGTGCTCGCGCAGCGCGAGGGCGGCAGCCCGCGCCGGCCGCAGACCGCCGAATGGCTGATCGCGGCGCTCTTCCTGTTCGCCAACTATGTCTACACGCTGTGGTGCACGCGCGCGGCCTTCGCCGAGATCTGGGTCTATTCGTTCATCCCCTGGGTGGTCGTGGGCATCGCCACCGGCTACCGCACCCCGACACTCACCGGCCTGATCTTCCTGCAGGCCTGCGGGCATCCGATCGTGCTGGCGCAGAGCCTGGTCTGCGAGCTGGTCGCGCCGTTTTGCCTGTCACGCCTGTCCCTGCCGGAGCTGATCCGGCGCAGCCTGGTGCCGCTCGCGCTCGCCATCCTGCTCGCCGTTCCGTTCTGGCTGCCGCAATTCCTGTGGAAGGACCTCATCCTCGGCCCCGAAGCGCTGCCCAACGACTTCCTGGCGTCGTTCCTGACCGCATTCGACATGGTGCATCCGCGCGACTTCCGCGGCATCGGCCCTTGGCTGCCGCTGGCCTTCCTGGCGCTGCTCTTCCATTCGCGCGGCCGGCTCGACGGGCGCGTGTGGGTCGTGGTGGTCGTGTGGCTCGCCGTGCTGGCCGTGCAGTCGGTCTATCTCAGCGCCCTGGTCGCGCAGGTGCCGGTGCTCAACCTCTCGGTCTTCATCTGGCGCTTCATGCTGCCGGCGTCCTTCCTGGGATTCGCCGTGCTGCTCGCGGGCTGGAGACAGGCCGGGCCGACGTCTGCCTGGATGCCGGCCATCCTGTTGCCGCCTGCGATCGCCGCCATGATCTGGGTCTCGCTCGGCCAGGCGCCGCGCTATTTCGTGAAGCTCGTGGAATCGGGCAGCGACCGGCACCTTTTCGTCGACTACGACAAGGGCGACGGCATCTGGGGCATCCGCGAGTTCATGCCGCGCTATGCCGGCCAGCCGGACCACTGCCCGGCCGAGGGCGAGGTGCAGAGGGTCAAGTACGCCGACATCCGCAAGGGGCTCCTCGTCGAGCGGCCCTACGTCGCGGTCAAGGATGGTCCGATCGGACTGGTGGACTACCGCTTGGACGCAGGCGTTGCGAGGATCGGTGCCTGCGGTCCGGACCTCGTGCTGGGACCGCTGAAGGTCGGCCAGAGGCTCACGGTGAGCGAGAGCTGGCTGGACGGCCTGGCTTACATGCGCTGGCTGGACCTGCTGGCGGTGCTCGTCGGCATGTTCGCGCTGGGCGGCCGCGGCAGCAGCCGGCGGCGCACCCACGGCTGGAACACGTAGTCGAGCAGGTGGGCGAGCAGGAAGCTCAGCGCCACCACCACGATCAGGTCGACGAACGGCGGGAAGGGGTGCAGCACGTTGAAGGTCTGCACCAGCGGGTAATGCACCAGGTAGAGGGCGTAGCTCAGCCCCGCGACATAGAGCATGAACGGCGTCGCGGGCTTCACCAGGCGCTCGGCCAGCCGGACCATCGGGCCGGGCGCCAGCGCCAAAGCCGCCGCCGCGGCGGTCAGCGCCAGCTTGTTGGCGAGGTGTACGGGCGAGAAGACCCACAGCAGGCCGAGCACGATTGCCGCCAGCATGAGCCGAGCCGGCAGGCCGAGGTCCAGTTCGAACCGCCGCTTCGCATCGACGGCGCCGCGCAGGCCTTCCGACAGCAGCGCCCATACCAGGAACGAGAAGCACAGGCTGAAATCGAACAGGCGCTCGAAGTCGAACTTCTCCGGCTGCGACAGCGGCAGATGGGCGAAGCTCAGCCCCAGGGTGAACATGAAGGCACCGGTGCCGAGCGACACGGTGTAGCCGGCGCCAACCAGCCGTGTGATCAGCACGCCGCCCAGCCACATCGCGAAGAAGGAAAAGGCGTGCAGCAGCCACAGCGCGGGCGCGGGCAGCGGCGTGAAGTAGAGCGCGATGCCGACGGCGATGCTGCCCAGCAGAAGCGGCAGCAGCAGGCGCGGCACCAGCATGACCAGGACGAAGGCCGCGTAGTAGTAGAGTTCGTAGCTGAGGCTCCATGACGGGATGAAGAAGCGCAGCGGAGCGAGCGGGCTCCAGTCGAGCGTCTGCAGGAAGAACAGGTTGCCGATCAGTTGCCAGAAACCGAAATGTGCGCCGCAGGCCAGCATGGCGCCGAGGCTGATCGCCAGCACGACGTAGTAGATCGGCAGGATGCGCAGCAGCCGGGCGCGAAAATAGAGACCCGGGCTTTCGTGGTCCTGCAGCGCGATCACGCAGCCGGACAGCACGAAGAAGCCCATCACGGCCTCGACCGAATAGGCCGCGATCGCCACGATCGGCGCGAACTGCGGCACGTCGGCGCCCTCGCAATAGACGTGGTTGAGCAGGACCACCAGCGCGCAGGCGGCACGCAGGAATTCGAGGCCCTTGAGACGAGGGTGCAGCGCGTCGCTTCCGGCCATGTCAGATGCGCAGCCGATTGAAGACGAAGCGCGGCAGGTTGCGGACGACCGCCATGATCAGCGCCCACCGCGCCGGCGCGTAGACCATGAAGCGCCCGGCTTCGATCGCCTTGACCATTCGTTCGGCGACTTCGTGAGGTGAGGCAAGCTTGCGGCCGGCCGCCTTGTAGTCGGCCGCCATCGGCGTGTCGGTCGGGCCGGGCTTGACCAGCACGACCTTCACGCCCTTGCAGGCCAGGCGGTGGTCGAGTCCCTGGGCGTAGCGCTCGATCAGGCCCTTGCACGAACCATAGGTGTAGTTCACGGCGCGGCCGCGATCGCCCGCCACCGAGCCGATGATGACCAGCGTGCCGCGCCCGGCTTCCTCCATGCGCCGCGCGAAGGCCTCGGCGAACAGGGCGGGGGAGACGGCGTTGACCTCCAGCACCTCGCGGCAGAAGGCGAGGTCGCTCTGGGACCTCGACTGTTCGGGCAGCCAGCCATGCGCCACCATCACGGTGTCGAGCGGGCCGTCCTTCGCGGTCTCGGCGGCCAGCGCGTCGATCGCGGCGGTGTCGAGGAAATCCATCTGGCGCACCGCGATGCGCGAGGCCGGGCTGCGCACCCGCAGGTCGGCCGCGATGCGCTCGGTCCGCACGGGATCGCGCGCTACCAGCAGCAGGTCGGCGGGCGCCTTCTCCAGCCACAGCCGGCAGCAATGCTCGGCGATCACCGAGGTAGCGCCGAT
>JBGAIW010000004.1:0-130009 GCA_044225265.1 Reyranella sp. | reverse complement strand
AACGATGCGGGCTTCGGTCGGGTTGATGGTTCGGAAGTCGCGGCGCAGCGCCACCCTGGCGAGCTCGGCGATCGCCCCCGCCATCTCGACGCCGGTCGGTCCGGCGCCGATCACCACGAAGGTCAGCAGACGTTGCCGCGCCGCAGGATCGTCGCTGACCTCGGCATGCTCGAAGGCCTGCAGGATGCGGCGGCGGATCATGGTGGCGTCGTCGATCTTCTTCAGGCCGGGCGCCACCGGCTCCCATTCGTCGTGGCCGAAATAGGCATGGCGAGCGCCCGTGGCGATGACGAGCTGGTCGTAGGCGACGGTGCGGTCTTCGAGGGTGACGGTGCGCTTTTCCTTGTCGACGCCGGTCACGCGGCCCAGCACGACGCGCACATTGGCGGCACCGCGCAGGATGGCACGGATCGGCGAGGCGATCTGGGCCGGCGACAGGCCCGCGGTCGCGACCTGATAGAGCAGCGGCTGGAAGAGATGGTAGTTGCGCCGGTCGATGACCGTGATGTCGGCATCGGCGCCGGAAAGCGCGTGGGCGGCGCTCAGGCCGCCAAAGCCCGCGCCGACGATCACGATGTGCGGCCGGGCCATGGCAGGCTCCTTGGCGTTCGGGTTACGCGCGCCCGAACAGGTTGAAGGCGACGATGCGATCGAGCGACAGCGCACCCGGGCCGCGGCTCAGAACATAAGCCAGGATCGAGGCCCACATCAGGTGCTCGGGCCAGTTCTCGGGATAGACCAGGAACTGGATGGTGAGGGTCATCACCAGCAGCGCGGCCGCGCCGAGGCGGGCGAACAGGCCCAGCACCAGCAGGACCGGCGCGCTGAGTTCGACCGTGGTGCCCATGTAGGCGGCGATTTCCGGCGGCAGCAGGGGCAGCCTGTACTCGTCGCGGAACAGCGTGATCGCCGTGTCGAAGCTCTGGTACTTGTTCATGCCGGAACGGAAGAAGGTGGCGCCGACGGCGAGGCGCATGCCGAACTCGAGCAACGACATCGGGAAGCGGCGCGCGGCGGTGCGCAGTGCGTCCAGACGCAGCACGAGGCGGCTCTCGGCGGGTTGGGGTTCGTAGGTCATCGAAGACATCGGTGTTTCCTCCGGGAAGGGGTCGGCCGCCGGCCCGTTTGCCGGCGTGAGTTGGGGCGGGGAGCGCCGGGCTGCGGATGCCGGGCGCGGCGGCCGATGGGGTTGATCGGGTCTCGTGGGGGTCAGCCCGTGAGGAGATCAGCCCTCGAGGGAATCAGCCCTTGACGGCGTTCAGCGAGCCGCCGGCGATCTTCTCGCAGGCGCCCTTGGGAACGGCGAGCCAGGCATCCTTCTGCGCGTCCTTCTTGGACGTGCCGGCGCAGGACGAGGTCGCGGTCTGGCAATCGTTCTTGCCGGCCTTGGCGATGCCGAAGCACTTCTCGGTCGGGTCGGCGGCCTGCACGGCGGTGTTGGCCAGCAGGATCGCGGCGCTGAGGGCCGCGGCGATGGTGAGCGTAGACTTCATGACGGATCTCCTTGGTGCGGATGGTGTCCCTTTCGGGTGTCCGCAATCTGCCGGTGCGCCGTCGAAGTCTGAAATATCGATGCCCTATGGCATCGATGCGCGCGGGCTATGATCCGTCGTCGATCGTCTCACAGGCCTGGATCGGTCTGCTCGAGGCTCGCCCGTTGCGAGAAGCGCTCCCACCATCCGGAAAGACGCGCGTGATCCTTCAGCTTCGCGGCGCCCTCGCGAGCGGCCGTGAAGTAGGCGACCATGGCGCCAAGATGCAGATCGGCAAGCGAAAGCTCGGATCCGACGAGAAAGGCGTCATTCGCCGCCAGCGTTTCCAGGGCGGCGAGCACCCTGGCGGACCCTTCGAGCCCCCGTGTCACTTCAGCGGAGTCGCCTGCGAGTCCTCGCCTGGGCCGAAAGAAGCCGTGGCTGAAAACCTGCCGCACCATCGGCCAGTAGCCGTAGGAATCGACCACGCCGATGATCTGGTCCATCCGCGCCAGCGCCCGGGGGGCGGCGGGGTGCAGGCGGGGCCCCGGGAAGGCGCGGTCGAGGTAGCGGGTGATGGCGCCGGTCTCGTAGAGGGCAAATCCGTCATGGACTAGGACCGGGACCCGGCCGAACGGATGCAGGGTGAGGTAGGCGGCCGGCCGGTCGGGATCGAACGGGTTCACCTCGACCCGTTCGTAGGCCAGCCCTTTCTCGGCCAGGGCAAGCCGGGCGATCCGATTGTAGACGCTATAAGTATAGCCGTGCAGGACGAGGGACTGGGGACCGGTCATGGCGCCAGTCTAGGCCGGCCGGGACGGTCCCGGCTCCGTTGACTCAAGGCATTTGCGCGCTTAGAACCTGCGCCCACGGAATTCGCCCCCGTCGCATCGCGCGGGGGCCTTGTATTTGAAGGAGTTGCGTCATGAAACGCACTTATCAGCCCAGCAAGCTGATCCGTAAGCGTCGTCACGGCTTCCGGTCGCGGATGGCCACGGTGGGCGGCCGCAAGGTCATCGCCAACCGCCGCCGTTCGGGCCGCAAGCGTCTGTCCGCCTAACCGGCCGATCTCCCTTGGCCGCGCCGGCTCGCACCGAGCCCCGACAGGGGCCGCGACCCGGGCGGCTGCCCAATCGTCAGGATTTTCTGCGGGTCCAGGCCGGTCGGCGCTGCGCCATGCCCGGCTTCGTGCTGCAGGCCGCGCCGGCTCCGGCCGATCTCGCCCTGCCGGCCGTTCGCGTCGGTTTCACCGTCAGCCGCAAGGTCGGCAATGCCGTGGTGCGCAACCGGGTCCGCCGCCGGCTGCGCGAGATCGCCCGCATGGTCATTCCCGGCCAGGCCCGGCCCGGCCTCGACTATGTGCTGGTCGGACGCCAGGGCGCGCTGAAGCGCGATTTCTCGACCCTCAAAGTCGAGCTGGTCGAAGCTCTGCGGCGATTGAAAGCCCTGGACCCGGCGCCCGGTTCAGCGACCTCATGACAGTGCCTATGTCCCTTGCGCCGGGCCCGGCAAATCGCCAGTTTCCCGGCCGCATGCTGTCTTCTGCCCTGCGCGGCGCGATCCGGCTGTATCAGCTCACGTTCGCCTATTTCTTCGTCGGCGCCTGCCGCTACGAGCCGTCCTGCTCGGCCTACGCCGTCGAGGCCGTGGAGCGTCACGGCGCCTGGAAGGGCGGCCTGCTCGCCGCGCATCGACTCTGCCGCTGCGGCCCATGGGGCGGCCAAGGCTACGACCCCGTTCCGCCGAATTCCCGGCTCACCTGCTCGCCCGCAAAAGTGCGTTAAATGGACCAGAAGAATTTCATCATCGCGATCGTGCTGTCCGTGCTGATCATCACGGGCTGGCAGTACGCCTTTCCCAGCAAACCGTCGCAGCAGACGCAACAGCAGACCGCCGCCCCGACGTCGCCCACGCCCGGTCAGGCCGCCAATGCCCCGGCCGCGCCCGGCGCGCCCGCGAGCAGCGGTCCGGCACAGCAGCAGGTCGTCAGCCTTAAGGATGCGCTGGCGCGCAATCCGCGCGTCGCATTCAACACGCCGGAACTGATCGGCTCGATCAACCTCAAGGGCGCGCGCCTCGACGATGTGCAGCTCGCCAAGTATCGCACCGAGCTCGATCCCAAGAGCCCGCCGGTCGACGTGCTGGCGCCGGAAGGCACCGCGCATCCCTACTACGCCGAGTTCGGCTGGTCCTCGTCGGACGCCGCGCTGAAGATGCCCGGACCGGATTCGCTGTGGACCGCCGACCAGACGACGCTGGCGCCCGGCAAGCCGGTGAAGCTCACCTGGGACAACGGCCAGGGCCTGCTGTTCGCGCTCACCGTCGGTCTCGACGAGCATTTCATGTTCACGGTGCAGCAGAGCGTCGAGAACAAGACCGACAAGCCGGTCACGCTGTTTCCGTGGGGCCTGATCGTGCGCTTCGGCGAGCCCAAGGCCGAGGGCACCTACGTGCTGCATGAAGGCCCGTACGGCGTGCTCAACGGCAGCCTGAAGGAGTTCAGCTACTCCGACTTCAAGGACAACAAGCAGCAGAAGCTGTCGACGACCGGCGGCTGGATCGGCATCACCGACAAGTACTGGATGGCGACGCTGATCCCCGACCAGAAGGCCAAGGTCGACGTCACGTTGAAGGGCACGGGTGCGGCGCCCAACATCAAGTACCAGGTCGACTATGTCGGCTCCGGTGTGACCGTGGCGCCGGGCGCCTCGGGCGCGAGCGACGCGCACCTGTTCGCCGGCGCCAAGATCGTGCGGGTGATCAGCGACTACGAGGCCAAGCTCGGCATCGAGAAGTTCGACCTGACGATCGACTGGGGCTGGTTCTGGTTCTTCACCAAGCCGCTGTTCTGGCTGCTCGAGTGGCTCTACGTGCAGGTCGGCAATTTCGGCGTCGCGATCCTGATCCTGACCGTGATCGTCAAGGCGGTGTTCTTCCCGCTCGCCAACAAGTCCTACGCCGCCATGAGCAAGATGAAGGCGCTGCAGCCCGAGATGGAGAAGCTCAAGCAGCGCTACGGCGAGGACAAGCAGCGCATGAATCAGGAGCTGATGCAGCTCTATCGCCGCGAGAAGGTGAACCCCGCGGCCGGCTGCCTGCCGATCCTGGTGCAGATCCCGGTGTTCTTCGCGCTCTACAAGGTGCTCTACACGACCATCGAAATGCGCCACCAGCCGTTCTTCGGCTGGATCAAGGACCTGAGCGCACCCGATCCGGCGACCATCCTGACTCTGTTCGGCTTCTTCCCCTGGCACGTGCCGGAGATCCTGCACTTCTTCAACATCGGTGCGTGGCCGCTGGTCATGGGCGTCACCATGTACCTGCAGCAGAAGCTGAACCCCGCGCCGACCGATCCGGTGCAGGCGCGCGTGTTCCAGTTCCTGCCCATCATGTTCACCTTCATGATGGCGCCGTTCTCGGCCGGCCTGGTGATCTACTGGGCCTGGAGCAACGTGCTGTCGATCGCCCAGCAGTATTACATCATGCGCAAGCACGGCGCGCCGATCGGCAGCAAGGCGCAGCCTGCGGCGGTCGCGGTGGCCGCTGGCGGCGGCAACGAGGCCAAGAAGGGCGGGAAGGGCTCGTCCAAGAAGGGCTGATGCCGAAGTCAGAGAAAGAGAGCCGCACGCCCGGCGAACTCGAGGCGGCGCGCAAGCTCTTCGCCGGCCCCTGCGAGTTCGTGGCGGGGGCGGCGTCGCTCGACTCGATGATCGCGATCTCGACGCCCGAGGTCGCCTTCGCCGGCCGCTCCAATGTCGGCAAGTCGAGCCTGGTGAATGCGCTGACCGGCCGGCGCTCGCTCGCCCGCACTTCGTCCAGCCCCGGCCACACGCGGCAGATCAACTTCTTCGATCTCGGCGGCCGGCTGATGCTGGTCGATCTGCCCGGATACGGCTTCGCCCAGGTCTCGCGCTCGATGAAGGAGACCTGGCAGGATCTCGCCTCCGCCTACCTGCGCGGCCGTCCGACGCTGAAGCGCGTCTGTCTGCTGATCGATGCGCGCCACGGCGTGAAGGACACCGATCGCGAGACGATGAAGAATCTCGATGCCGCGGCGGTGTCCTACCAGCTCGTGTTGACCAAGGCCGACCAGCTCAAGCCCGGCCAGATCGCGCCGGCCATCGCCGCGGCCGAAGCCGTGGCCCGCAAGCATGGGGCCGCCCATCCCGAGGTTCTGGCGACCAGCAGCCAAACCGGCTTCGGCATCGCCGAGCTGCGGGCCGAGATTGCAGCCGTAGCGCAGCCCTAGAGGCGCCATCCCGAGCGCGCATCTTGCGTCGCCTGCCGCGCCTGATCATTCTTGGCGGCAGGAGAGACCAATCATGCAACGCTTCCTCGTGCGCCTGGGCGCCTGCCTGTCGACGTTCTGCGCCATCGCGATCCTGGCCTGGCCGGGTACCGTCCAGGCCCAGACATTTTCCGTCGGCGAGCGGGTGATGGTCGGCACGACCGGCGACACCGGCACGGTGTTGCAGATCGGGCAGGCCGTGCCCGAGGGTGGCGTGATGGTGAAGGTGTCGCTCGACAAGCCGGCCGGCCCGACCATCGCCGACAAGGAGGTCTGGTACAACTCGCGCACCGCGAAGCTGGCCTCGATCCCCAAGGGCTCGGCCCCTGGAGCGACCGCGACGCCGGCTCCCGCGCCGGCGCCGGCGCCCGCGGCCCCGGCGAAGTTCGAATTCAAAGCCGGCGACCGGGTGAACATCGGCAGCCTCGGCGTCAACGGAACCGTCGTGCAGGTCCTCGGCGTGCTGGGCAACGGCGCCCAGATGCTGCGGATCGAGATCGACAAGAACGCGCCCAAGTATCCCGGCGTATCGAACATGTATGACACGATCAGCTCGAAGATCACGCTGACGACAAATTAGGGTTCTTATCCATTCTGCACGGCGCGGCGCCCGCGCTTCGGGCCTGCGGTCCTGCAGCGCTACACGCCGCCGCTTAGAAGCCGCGCAATGCGCAGCATCTAAGCTGCATCGTGAAAAATGATGCCCAGCGTGAAGCGCTCGCCCGAGCGCAGGCTGGAGACCCCGTGACGCATCGCCGTCCGATGCCAGCCGCGGGTGCCCTTGTTGGGTCGCTCGTTGACCGCGAAGATCACCGCATCGCCCTGTTCCAGCGGCACGACCTCGCCGCGCGACTGCATGCGCGGGCGCTGCTCGACCAGCATGAACTCGCCGCCCGCGAAGTCCCTTCCCGGCGCGCTCAACAAGACCGCCACCTGGAGCGGGAAGACCAGGTCGCCGTAGAGATCGCGGTGCAGGCAGTTGTAGTCGCCTTCGCGGTAGCGCAGCAGCAGCGGCGTCGGCCGCTTCTGGCCGCCGTCGTGGCACTGCTTCAGCCACCCCTGCAGGGTGGGCGGGAAGCGCCTCGTGCCGCCCAGCACCTCGCTCCAGCGGTTGGCGATCTCGGCGAGCCCCGGATAGAGCGCCTCGCGCAGGCGCTCGACCGGCTCGGGCAGCGGGTAGGTAAAGTACTGGTATTCGCCCTGACCGTAGCCGTGACGCTGCATGACGATGTGCTTGCGGAACAGCTCCTGCCGCGGCCACAGCGCGGCCAACTGCCTGCACGCGGCGGGCTCGATCAGGCCCCGGGCGACGGCGAAGCCGCGCTGGGCCAAGGTGTCACTGTCGAATTGATGGTTCATGCGGAACAATCTCTTGACGTGCCGGCCACGCATCTTCTATCCGCTGCCCGCCTGATATAAAATGCACTCTCAGCCCTCTCCTGGCCCCTTGCTTGCTCGGCCGCGGTAGAGGGCTTTTGCCAACCTGAAGGGTTCCCAGGACATGCCCGACGCGATCCAGCCGGACAAGGAGCAGAAGCGGCTCATTCGGATGGCGGAGACCATCTCCAAGGCGTTGCCCTACATGCGACGGCACAACGACGCCACGTTCGTCGTGAAGTACGGCGGCCATGCCATGACCGACCCCAAGCTCGGCGACCTGTTCGCGCGCGACATCGTGCTGATGAAGCAGGTCGGCATGAACCCGATCGTGGTCCATGGCGGCGGCCCGCAGATCAACAAGATGCTCGACCGCGTCGGCATCAAGAGCCAGTTCGTCAACGGCCTGCGCGTGACCGACGCCGCGACCATGGAGATCGTCGAGATGGTCCTGGCCGGCTCGATCAACAAGGCGATCGTGGCCGACATCAACGAATGCGGCGGCATCGCCGTCGGCATCTGCGGCAAGGACGGCAACCTGATCCTCGCTAACAAGGTGACCGAGATGCGCGACCCCAAGACGGGCGAGCTGCTCAAGGTCGATCTGCAGCAGGTCGGCGAGCCGGCCAAGATCAACGTCATGGTGCTGGAGCAGCTGCGCCGCGCCGACGTCATCCCGGTGGTGGCGCCGATCGGCTTCGGTGTCAGCGACGAGCTGACCTACAACATCAACGCCGACACCTCGGCCGGCGCCATTGCCGGCGCCATGAAGGCCAAGCGTCTGCTGTTCCTGACCGATGTGCCGGGTGTGCTCGACAAGAACGGCACCCTGATCCCGGAGATGACGGTCGAGAAGGCGCGCGAGCTGATCGCCGACGGCACGATCTCGGGCGGCATGATCCCCAAGGTCGAGAACTGCATCGATGCGGTGAATCGCGGCGTTGAGGCCGCCGTCATCATGGACGGACGGGTGCCGCACTGCCTGCTGCTCGAGGTTTTCACCGAATCGGGTCTCGGCACGATGGTGAAACGCGGCCTGAACCGGCCTTGAAAGGCCTGATTTCGCTGCATATTTAACAATAATGGCCCTCAAGACCATCCTCATCGCGCCCGATCCGCGCCTCAAGAAGAAGTCCAAGCCGGTCGATTCGGTGGACGCCGAAACGCGTCAGCTGATGGACGACATGCTGGAGACGATGTACGCCGCGCCGGGCATCGGTCTGGCCGCCCCGCAGGTCGGCGTTTTGAAGCGCGTCATCGTGCTCGACATCGACCGTGAGGAGGTCAAGACCGGCCCGCTGTTCATGGCCAACCCCGAGATCGTCGAGGCGTCGGACGACGACGTGACCTATGAGGAAGGCTGCCTGTCCGTGCCGGAGCACTATTCCGACGTGGCGCGGCCGGCCCGGGTGACGGTCCGCTATCTCGACCGCGACGGCAAGAAGCAGGAACTGGCCTGCGAGGGCCTGCTGTCGACCTGCGTGCAGCACGAGATCGACCATCTCGATGGCATCCTGTTCATCGACCACATCTCCGCGCTCAAGCGGAACATGATTCTGCGCAAGCTCCTGAAGGCCCGCAAGGAAGCCGAGCGCGACGAAGCCGACGGCAAGCCCGCCGCCAAGGACAAGGAACAGGCGGCACTGTAACGGTTTCGGCACGGCGTTTGCGGCACGTCCTCCGGATCAACCCAGGGGGACGCGATGACACCGCAGCAAATCGAACTGGTCCAGACGAGCTTCAGGAAGGTCGTGCCGATCGCCGGCACGGCCGCCGACCTCTTCTACAACCGGCTGTTCGAGATCGCGCCCGAGACACGGTCGCTGTTTCCGGCCGATCTCAAGGACCAGAAGGTCAAACTGATGGCGATGCTGGGCACCGCCGTCACCAACCTGCACAAACTCGAGACCATCCTTCCGGCGGTGAAGGCGCTGGGCGAGCGCCACAAGGGCTACGGCGTGACCGCCGCGCACTATGCGCCGGTCGGCGCGGCCCTGCTCTGGACGCTCGAAAAGGGCCTCGGCCCCGACTTCACGCCCGATGTGAAGGCCGCCTGGACGGAGACCTACACCGCACTCGCGGGCGTCATGACGTCCTAGCTGGGAGCGCGGCACTCCGTGCCGCTCATGGATGTCTCTGGCTAGAGGAAGTGCGCCACAGAGTGGCGCGCTCCCAGCGGGAAAACGCTCTCAGCTCTACTGGGCCGCAATCTTGGCCGCCGCCGGGGCGAACAGACGCTCCATCTCGCGGCGGAGCTTCACGGCGGTCAGGCTCTCGTCCATCTGGACGTCGGCGTAGGTCAGCGACTGGCCGGCCTTGATCGGCTTCAGCAGCTTGACGTTGTGCGCCAGGCCGAGCGGCAGGCTGCCGAGGCCGGTCGACTTCTCCGACGGAAAGAGCTTGCCGTAGACCGTGTACCCGCCCTCGCCGTCCAGCATCTCGCCGGGCTTGAGGTCGCGCTTGGCGGTCGCGATCACGTCAGCATGGAAGCCGATCGGGCAGCCGGTCGGCTCCTTGCGCAGGCCGACCGAGGCGACCGACATGCCGACCTCGAGGCCGATTAGGTGCCAGCGCTTGTACATCACCGAGTACCGGCCGCTCGGGTCGGTCTGCAGCATGTATTCCTCGAAGCAGTTCTTCTGGTACTCGGTCGAGGCCTCGAACACGACCCAGACGCCCTTGCGGATCTCGTAGGGGATCGCGCGGCCGTCCTTCTCGAGCGACGAGGCGACCTCGACCTGGCCTTTGTGATGCAACTGGCCGCCCTCGGAGACCGGGCGCATCACGAACGGCAGGTCCTCCACCGAGCAGGGTGGAAAGGCGAGACCGTCCGGCGCCGGCGTCAGGCCGGTGGCATTCGACACCGCCGTGCTCTCGATCGCGGGCTTGGAGCCGTCGAGGAACGAATTGAACATTTTGGGGTTCAGGCCGCCGCGCTTGGCCTGTTCCTCGTTGAGGCCCCAGTATTTCCAGACCGTCTCGGGCGTCGACTGCGCGAAGTGCGGCAGCCATTTGTGGCCGCGGCCGGCGGCCGTCACGGTGAAGCCCGAAGTGCGGGCCCAGTCGACCAGTTCGCAGATCAGCGCCGGCTGGTCGCCGTAAGCCAGGGAGTAGATGACGCCCGCTTCCGCCGCGCGCTTGGCGAGCAGCGGGCCGCAGAAGGCGTCGGCCTCGACCGTCACCATCACCACGCTCTTGCCGTTGCGGAAGGCTTCGAGCGCGTGCTCGACGGCGGCGATCGGATCGCCGGTCGATTCGACCACGACGTCGATCTCGGGATGGCTGACCAGCGCACGCCAGTCGTCGGTCAGGAAGGTGTTGCCGTGTTTCTTCGCCTCGGCGAACGAGCCGGCGGCCGTCACTTCCGGTTTCCAGCCGAGACGCGCCAGGTTTTCACGCGCGCGCGCCGGCGACAGGTCGGCGATGCCGAGCAGATGGATGCCCGGCGTGGTCGGGATCTGGCTGAGATACATGGCGCCGAACTTGCCGGCGCCGATCAGGCCGATGCGCAGCGGCTTGGCTTGCGCCGCGCGCTCGAGCAGCATGCGATGGAGATTCATTCTTTCCTCCCTTACTCGGCGGCTTGCTTGCGGCGCGCGGCGCGCATCACGGCGTCGTCTTCCCAGGCATCGATCGGCGTGAAGTCGCGGTGGGCGATGTACTCCGGCCGCTTGAAACGCGTGATGGCGTTCTGCACCGAATTGTAGGTCACGTAGATGATCTGGCGGTCCCACGGCGACATGTTGGGCGGGCTGCCGTGCACCAGCGTGCCGTGGAAGAAGATCGCCGAGCCCGGGCCGCCCTTTGGCGCCACGATGCCGCCCTGCTTCACCAGCTTGGCGATGACGTCGTTGTCGATCACCCACAGCGGATAGGACGTCGTGGTGAGGTCGTGCTTGGCCTCGATCGCGCCCTTCTTGTGGCTCTTCGGAATGAAATAGAGCGGGCCGTTGAACTCGTTCACCTCGTCGACGAACACCGCGAGGTTCATGGCGCGTGCCTGCGGCATGCCGTCGTCGGCCTTCCAGGTGCCGTAGTCCTGGTGCCACTGCCAGACGTCGCCGTCGAAGGCGGCCTTTCCGTTGATCTTGAACTGGTGGATGTAGGTCTTGTCCTTCAGCAGCTGCTCGGCCGGCTCGACGAAGCGCGGGTGATGGACCAGCGCCTCGAACACCGGGTGGTAGGTGTGGACCGCGAAGGCGGTGCGCACGACGTCGCCGCTCTTCTCTCGGACGTTCTCCTCGCGGCGCTGGGCGAACACTTCGGGGATCGAGCCCTTCAGGATTGCCGTTTCCTCGGGCGAGAAATAGTTCGGAAAGAACAGATAGCCCTCTTCGTCGAACTGCTTGAGCTGTTCCGGGGTGAGCTTCATGGGGTTCCTCCGTCTTGCTTGTTCTAGGCGGCGCGCGAGATGAAGACGCGCAGCCGTCCGGTGAGAATGTCGGCCATCTGGACGGCGTGATCGCGGGCCAGCGCCTCGGCTTCGATCGTCTGGCCGGCCTCGATGGCGCGCAGGATGCCCTCGTGCTCGTCCCACACGTTGATGCGCAGATCGTCCTCGCTCAGCGCCGCTGCCATGACCCGGCGCAGGTGCTGCCAGTGCGGCTGGGCGGTCTCGCCGATCAGCGGATTGCCCGAGGCCTCATAGATGAAGAGATGGAAATCGATATCGGCTTCGATCACCGACGGCACATGCCCGCTCGCCGCGGCGCGCCGGCCGACATCGAGCAGCAGGCGGCCGCGATGCATCAGCTCGGGCGTCGGCCGGCCGGCGGCGAGACGCGCGGCGGCGCCGTCGAGCGCACCGCGCACGACGTAGAGATTGTGCGCCTTCTCGACATCGAGCGGCGCGACGCACACGCCCTTGCGGCCGGTTTCGACCAGGAAGCCCTCGCGGCGCAGCAGCATCATGGCCTGCAGAACTGGCTGGCGACTCACGCCGAACTTCTGGGCGAGCTCTTCCTGGGTGATGCGGGCGCCGGCCTTCAGCTCGCCTGAACAGATGGCGTCGAGGACGGAATCGTGGATGCGTTCGCTGAGGTCGGGTTCGGGAATAATGGGGCGCATGGCGATGTGTATACAGAACACAGTGCCGCCGGAGTCAACGGCCCAAGGGCCGTTTCGGACCGGTCAGGGCAGTTTCAGGCCCTTTTCCTTCATGATCTGCAGGCCGCGGTCCGGGTAGTCGGTGATCATTCCATCGACTTTCAGGTCGATCACCATCTTCATGTCGACGATCTCGTCGACGGTCCACGGAATTACCTTCAGGCCGAGTTGATGGGCATGTGCCACGTTTGCGGCCGTGAGGTTCGTCCAGGCCGGCGACCAGGTCGAGCAGCCCGCCGCCTTGACCTGTTCCTGCAGGGTGCCGCCGGGCGTGACGTCGAAGCCCGCGAGCCAGGGTGACGGCTTGGGCCCGATCGTGCTGAGGCGGCGTGTCTCCATGGTCAGGCACACCGTCTCGATCTCGGGCGCGATCTTCTTGACCTCGACCAGGGTGCGCCAGTCGAACGACTGGATGGAGGTGTTCTTCTCCATGCCGGCCTTGCGCACTTCGTCGATCACCAGCTTGACGAACTCCTGCGGCGGCACGGTCTCGTCCGGAAGTCGCGGGTCGATCTTGGTCTCGAGGTTGTAGCGGCGGCCCTTGCCGCCAAGCGCATAGAGTTCGGCCAGGGTCGGGAAGCGCTCGCCATCCACCGCCTTCTGTTCGGGCAGGCGCTTGCCGTACTTGGTCTCGGGATTTAGGCGACCGATATCGAAGCGTTTCAGTTCGTCGAGGGTGAGGCCGATCAGTCGCGGACCCGGCGGCTCGATCCACTTGCCGTCGGTGTCGCGCACCAGGTCGGGGTTGAGTCGTGTATCGTGACTCAGCACCACCACGCCGTCGCCCGTGATGCCGAGATCGCCTTCCAAAGTGATCGGACCCAGCTCTATGGTCTGGCGGAACGCGGCCAGGGTGTTCTCCGGCGCCAGCCCGCGGCCGCCGCGATGGGCCTGCAGGTCGAACGCCGCAGCCGACATCGCGCCGAGCGCCCACAGGACGCCGGCGGCAGATATCAGCCGAATTGCCCGCAATGACATACGCCGCGCCTCCTTGCCGTGGGGACAAGTTTAGTCATGATTGCATCGGTCCGGGAGGAAAACCATGAGTCCGACAGAGCTGCTCAAGGCCTTTTGCAGTGCCGTGGAACGCCGCGACGGCAAGGGCTTTGCCGCCCTGTTCACCGAGGAAGGCGTCTATCACGACGTGTTCTACGGGGCCTTCAAGGGCCGCGAAAAAATCGCCGAAATGATCGACGACTGGTTCCACAGGACCGCACGCGACTTTCGTTGGGAGATGTTCCGGCCGGTGACCGACGGCACCATGCTCTACGCCTATTACACCTTCAGCTACGTCTCGACCCTTCCCGAGGCCAAGGGAAAGCGGGTCGGCTTCGACGGCGTGTCGATCATGCGGCTGGAGGACGGCAAGATCGCCGAGTATCGCGAGGTCGCGAATTCCTCGATCGGCCTGCTCGAGATCGGCTTCGCGCCGGAGCGCGTCGCCAAGATCCTCGGCCGCGAGGCCGCGCACATCAAGGCGCGGCCGGAATGGGCGCGCCACAAGGACTAGATCGTCAGCCGTTGTAGGCCCGGCTGCCGGTATCGCGCAGCCAGAGACGCACCAGCAAGCGCTTACGCTCGGCCTCGGGCCAATCCTTGAAGCCGGTGCGCTTGTGGCCGAGCGCGCGATTGTCGATCAGTTGCATCTGCCCGGGCTCGAAATGGAACCGCGCCGCGAGGCCCGGCTCGTTGAGGATCGTCTCGAACGCCTCGAGGGCCGCGGCGCCTTCGTTGTCGAGCGGCACACCAGCGATCTTGTGGCCGTTGGTGACCTGGAAGCGCGACAGCCGCGCGATCAGCTTGTCGCCCATGGGCGTCCGGACGCGCTCGAACATCGGATGGTGCGTGGTCATGACATCGTCGGGCGCGTGTTCGCGCTGGCGGTCGAAGTAGTAGGGCTTGAACAGCCGATCGAGCAGCTCGGGGTGACGCTTGCGCATCTCCTCGTGCGCGGTGGCGAAGCTCACGATTCCGCTGACCCCGCCTTCCATCGCGGTTCGCACGCAAAGCAGTCCCACATAGTGTGGCGGCTCGTTGTTGTAGCTGTTGTCGGTATGGAAGTTCTGCTCGTAGTTCGTGACGTCCGGACGCACGCCGTTGCCCGGCGGCCGGCCGAGATCGGTGACGTCGTAGATCGAGGTGCCATCCCATTTCTGCGCCACCGGCCGGGCAACCAGCGAGGCGAGCAGCCACCAGATGGCGCGTGTCGCAGCGAGCGACCAGCGCTCGACCGGCAGGCGATCGACGATGGCGAAGCCCAGATCCTCGTCGATCTGCGCCTTCACTTCGCGCATGAAGGCGCGGGCCTGGTCGAGTTCGAAATCCTCCGGCCGCAGCACCAGCAGCGGCAGCGGATCGCGATCCAGGGAAATCGCGACCGCTTCGAGCTCCCGCAGCACTCCGGCGGGCAACGCGATCTTCCCGGCATCAGCCGGGAGCGTGTCGCCGCGCCAGAGCAGGCGTTCGCGCACGATCAGTCGCGCAGCAGCTCGTTGATCGAGGTCTTGGAGCGCGTGCGCTCGTCGACCGTCTTCACGATCACCGCGCAATAGGTCGAAGGCCGGTTCGGGCCGCCGCCGATATTGCCCGGCACGACCACGGAGTACGGCGGGACCTTGCCGACATGGATCTGGCCGGTCGCGCGGTCGACCACCTTGGTCGTGGCCGAGATGAACACGCCCATCGACAGCACTGCGCCGGTGCCGACGATCACGCCCTCGACCACTTCCGAGCGCGCGCCGATGAAGCAGTTGTCCTCGACGATCACCGGGTTGGCCTGCAGCGGCTCGAGCACGCCGCCGATGCCGACGCCGCCCGAGAGATGGCAGTTCTTGCCGATCTGGGCGCACGAACCGACCGTCGCCCAGGTATCGACCATGGTGCCGGTGTCGACATAGGCGCCGAGGTTGACGAAGGACGGCATCAGCACGACCGACGGCGCGATGTAGGAGCCGCGGCGCACGATCGAGCCCGGCACGGCGCGGAAGCCGGCCTTGGCGAAGCGGTCGGCCTTCCAGCCGGTGGTCTTGAGCGGCACCTTGTCGAACCAGGGAGCGGCGCCCATGCCGGGGAACGAGGCGCCGCCATCCATCGGCACCGAATCGTAGAGGCGGAACGACAGCAGCACGGCCTTCTTCAGCCACTGATTGACGACCCACTCGTCGCCAAACTTCTGCGCCGTGCGGAACGAGCCGTCATCGAGGCCGGCGATCGCCGCTTCGACCGCATCGCGCACTTCGCCCTTGGTGGCGCTGTTGATGCCGTCGCGCTTTTCCCAGGCCGCGTCGATCGCGGCTTCCAACTGCTTGCTCATTCTTTCCCCCGAAAAGGCCGCCGGACCTTATATGCTGAAGCGGATGGCCTTCAAGCTCCCGGAATCGGTGCTGGTCGTGGTGCACACGCCCCTGCTCGACGTGCTGCTGTTGCAGCGGGCGGCGCAGCCCGAATTCTGGCAGTCGGTCACCGGCTCGCGCGAGCCCGGCGATCCCGATCCCGAGGCCACGGCGCGCCGGGAGCTGCTGGAAGAGACGGGGCTTTCCGCAGGGACCCTGACGGATTGGCGGACGACCAATCGCTATGAAATCTGGCCGCAGTGGCGGGCGCGCTACGCGCCCGGCGTCACCCACAACACCGAGCGCGTGTTCGGCTTCACCGTGCCGGAGGCGGCCGCGGTCACGCTCGATCCCGCCGAGCACACCGCCCAGGTCTGGCTGCCCTGGCAGCAGGCCATGGAGAAGACCTTTTCGCCGACCAATCGCGACGCGATCTGGCAGCTGGCGCAGCGGAGGCGCACTTGAACCGCGGTCAGTTCAGCTGGGCGCTGTTCGACTGGGCCAACCAGCCCTTCTTCACCGTCATCACGACGTTCATTTTCGCGCCATACTTCGCCAACGTGATGATCGGCGATGCCATCGCCGGCCAGACCGAATGGGCCTTTACCCAATCGGTCTCGGGCTTCGCGATCGCGATCCTGAGCCCCGTCCTCGGTGCGATCGCCGACGCGGGCGGCCGGCGCAAACCCTTCATCCTGTTCTTCCAGTTGGTGCTCGCCTGTGGCTGCGCCGGCCTGTGGTGGGCCTATCCGCACCGTCCCGACCTCGCCGGCCCGATCGGGTTGGCGGTCATCATGGCCACGATCGGCGCGGAGATGTCGATCGTGTTCAACAACGCGCTGCTGCCGGGCATTGCCTCGCAGGGCCGCATCGGCTGGCTGAGCGGCTTCGCCTGGGGGCTGGGCTATGTCGGAGGCCTGATCGCACTGTTCATCGTGCTGGCCGGTACATTCTATCCGGCGCTGTTCGGGCTCGATGCGGCGAGCCACGAGCTCGAGAGGCTGACCGGCCCGGCCTCGGCGATCTGGCTCGCGGTCTTCGTGCTGCCGATGTTCCTGTTCACGCCGGACCCCGGCGCGGCGATGAAATTGCCGCTGCCGCAGGCCGCCCGCCAGGGCGTGACCTCGCTGCTTTCGACCCTGCGCGCGTTGCGCCAGCACCGCAATCTGCTCACCTTCCTGATCGCCTTCATGCTCTACAATGACGGGCTCGCCGCGATCATCGCCTTCGGTGGCGTCTATGCCTCGGCGACCTTCGGCTGGACGACCGTCACGCTCGGCATCTTCGGCATCATCCTGACGACTTTCGCCATCCCGGGCGCGTTTCTCGGCGGTCGTCTGGACGACCTGCTGGGCAGCCGCCGCACGGTGCAGATCGCCACTGCCGGCGTCACCGTCGCCTCGCTCGGCATCGTGTCCGTGACGGCGGATCGCGTGCTGTTCTTCCTGCCGGCCGGACCGCTCGCGGCCGAGCGCGCGATGTTCGGCTCGCTGCAGGAACAGGTGTTCATGGCCTTCGCCCTGCTGCTCGGCGCGTGCATGGGGCCGATGCAGGCCGCCAGCCGCACCATGATCGGGCGCCTGGCGCCACCCGACATGGCGGGCGAGTTCTACGGCCTGTTTGCATTGTCCGGCCGCGCCACGGCCTGGATGGCGCCGTTCGTCATCGGCATCGTGACCGTGCACACCCAGTCCAATCGCCTGGGCGTGGCGTGCGTGCTGGTCTTCCTGGTTGCGGGCTTCTGCCTGCTCCGGCTGGTGCGCGAAAAGCAGCCGATCAGTATCCCCG
This sequence comes from Reyranella sp., assembly GCA_044225265.1. Classification (GTDB taxonomy): domain Bacteria; phylum Pseudomonadota; class Alphaproteobacteria; order Reyranellales; family Reyranellaceae; genus Reyranella. Next base: position 112,646 of record JBGAIW010000004.1, on the reverse strand, counting down.
CGCGACGCTGACTTCCTGCAGAAGACGCCCGCCGGCCTCGAGGCTGCGGATGTTGGCTGCGACCTCGGCCACCAGCTGGCCGACCGTCGGACGCCGCGCCACATGCGGCATGATCGTGACCCTGGGATGAAGCCACAGCGGGCTTTCGGACGGCAGCGGCTCGGGCCAGAGCGCGTCCAATGCCGCGTACGACAATTGTCCGCTGTCGAGTGCCGCGATCAGGTCCTTTTCGACGATGTGCTTGCCGCGCCCGACATTCACCAGCATGGCGCCCTTGGGCATCATGGCGAACGTACGGGCCGAGAAGATGCCTTCGGTCTCCGGCGTCAGCGGCAGCAGGCAGACGGCGATGTCGGTCTGGCCGAGAAACGCCTCGAGCTGGTCGCGGCCATGGAAGAGAGGGACCTCCGCGGCCTGTCGCGGCGAGCGTACCCACGCCGAAACCCTGAAGCCCAGCGACTGCAGGACCAGCGCCGGCGCCTTGGCCATCATGCCGTAGCCGAGAAAGCCGACCCGCCTCTGCTCGGGCCGGACGATCGGGACCCGGCGCCACTCCTTCCTCGCCTGGGCGGCCTGGTAGCCCGGCATGTCGCGATGCAGGCGCAGGACGTGCATGACGACGTACTCCGTCATCATCGGATCGCCGCCGGCCGGTTCCACCTTGCCGAGCGGCACCTTCGGCAGCTTCGGATGCTCGATGAATGCCTCGACGCCGGCCGAGCGGCTGAACATGGCCTTCAGATTGGGGAAAGCCGGCAGCACGCTGAAATCAGGATGCATGAAGGCCAGGTATTCGATGTCCTTCGGCTCACCCGCATCGGGCCAGAATCGAATCGGCAGATCGGGAATCTGCTCCTTGAAGGCATCCCGGAACGCCTGGGCACTGCCGATGACCTTGTCGAGGTTGATGATGAGCAGCGCCATGGAGTTCCTCCCGCCGTTCAGCCGCTCTATTCGGCTGTCGTCTTGCCCTTGAAGGTACAGAGGTCGTTCACGACGCAGACCGGGCAGTCGGGCTTGCGCGCCTTGCAGGTGTAGCGGCCGTGCAGGATCAGCCAGTGATGGGCGTGCAGGCGATATTCCTCGGGCACGCGCTTCAACAGCTTCAGCTCGACCTGCAGCGGGTTCTTGCCGGGGGCGAGGCCGGTGCGATTGCCGACCCGGAAGATGTGTGTGTCGACGGCGATGGTCGCCTCGCCGAAGCCGACATTCATGACCACGTTGGCGGTCTTGCGGCCGACACCGGGCAGCGCCTGCAGCTCTTCGTGGGTGTGCGGCACCTCGCCGCCATGCCGCTCGATCAGCAACTTCGACAGCGCGATCACGTTCTTGGCCTTGGTGCGGAACAGGCCGATCGTCTTGATGTGGGAGATCAGCTTGCGCTCGCCCAGCGCGACCATCTCGGCCGGCGTCTTGACGATCTTGAACAGCGGGCCGGTGGCGCGGTTGACGCCGACGTCGGTGGCCTGGGCGGACAGAACGACGGCGACCAGCAGATGGTAGAGGTTCTCGTATTCCAGCTCCGTCTCCGGTTCGGGAATCGCCTGCTTGAGGCGGGCGAAGAACTCGGGGATAAGAGCGGGCTTCATCAGGGCCATATGGCTTCATAGCATGACCGACGCCGTCCATTTTTCAACGACGCTCAGCCCGCACCGCAGCCTGTCGCCCGAGGGCTTCAAGTGGCTGATCCGCGGCGTGCTGGCGGCCAATGTCGTGGTCGGCCTGCCGATGTATCTGCTCGGCGCCTGGCCGGTGGCCGGCTTCATGGGTATCGACGTCTGGCTGCTCTGGTTCTTCTTCCAGCGCAGCTACCTCGATGCCCGTCGGCGCGAGACGCTCACCCTGACCGACCGCGAACTGATCGTCGAACGGCGTTCGCCCGACGGCGAGCTAGAGGAGCACCGGCTCGACGCTTACTGGCTGCGCTTCGAGGTCAGCGAGGAACGGTTGGTCCTGATCTCGCGCGGCAATCGCGTCGTAGCAGGCCGCTTCCTGTCGCCGGAAGAGCGCGGGCAGCTGGCGGAAGAGCTGAAGGCGGCGCACGCCAGAATGCGTGCGCCGCGCTACGAGCATCGCTGGGACGACTAGAGTCCCAGCACGTCCTTCATGCCGTAGAGGCCGGGCTTCTTGCCCTTAAGCCACAGCGCGCCGCGCACGGCGCCGGCGGCGTAGCCTTCGCGGCTGAAGGAGCGGTGAGTGAGTTCGAGGCGCTCGCCGGCAGCCGCAAAGTAGACGGTGTGCACGCCGACTTCCTCGCCGCCCCTCAGGGTGGCGAAACCGATCTCGCCGGTCGGCCGCGCGCCGGTATGGCCGTCGCGCGACTTGCGCCAGACCTGCTCCAGCTCGACCTTGCGGCCGGCGGCGGCGGCCTTGCCGAGCGCCAGGGCGGTGCCCGACGGCGCGTCGATCTTGTGGCGATGGTGCATCTCCAGCACCTCGATGTCGTAGGCGGGATCGAGCATGGCCGCCGTCTTCTCGACCAGCGACAGCAGCACGTTCACGCCGACCGCCATGTTGGCGGCCCACAGGATCGGCACCTTCTTCGCTGCGGCGTGGATCTCCGCCGACTGCTCGGGATTGAGGCCGGTGGTGCCGATCACCATGGCGACGCCCTTGTCAGCCGCGACCCTGGCGTGCGCGACGGTGGCGGCGGGCACGGTGAAGTCGATCACCGCCTCGGCCGAACCGATCGCCGCGCCGGCATCGGAGACGATCTTGACGCCTTTTGCTGCTTCGGTGCCGAGTGCGTTGCTGCCCGGACCTTCGAGAGCGGCGGCAAGGCTTGCGCCCTCGGTGCGGGCGATCTCGCGGATCAGCATCTGGCCCATGCGGCCGGCGGCGCCGGCAACGGCGATCTTCATTGGCGTCCCTCTTTCAACAGTCGGCTCATGCTAGCGTGCCGACGAGGAGACGGCACATGCTCTTTATGGTGATCGAGAAGTTCAAGAATCAGGACGGCAAGGCGGTGTACCGCAAGCTGCAGAAGGGGCGCGGCCTGCCCGACGGGCTGAAATTCGTGGCGAGCTACGTCACGGCCGATCTGGGCCGCTGCTTCCAGCTCATGGAGACCGACGACATCACCCTGTTCCAGAAATGGATCGCCGACTGGCAGGAGGTCGTCGAGTTCGAGGTCGTGCCGGTCGTCGAGGGCAAGACCACGCGCGCGGCGCTGGAACCGCTGCTGTGACATTGAAGAGCACGGCTGGCTATGCCGACGAGGCGCCGGATCTTCTCGAAGCCTACGAGAAGATCCCCGCCGAGGACGTGCATCGCAAGGTCATGCACCTGATACCCAAACCGCCGGCGCGGCTGCTCGACATCGGCGCCGGCACCGGCCGCGATGCGGCCTACTTCGCCTCGCTCGGCCACCGCGTCGTGGCGGTCGAGCCCGTCGACGAAATGCGCGACGGCGGCCGGAAGCTTCATCCGTCGCCGGCGATCGAATGGCTCGCCGACGGGCTGCCGGACCTCAAGGTGTTGCGGGCACGCGGCGAATCTTTCGATGCGGTGCTGATGACCGCGGTCTGGATGCATCTCGACGCCGCGGAACGCGCGCGCGCGATGCAGGTCGTGGGACCCCTGGTGGCGCCAGGCGGCGTACTGATCCTGTCGCTGCGCCACGGTCCGATCCCGCCGGGCCGCCGCATGTTCGACGTGCCTGCCGGGGAGACGATCGCCCAGGCAGCGCGCGAAGGCCTGCTGTGCGTGGTCAATACCCTCACGCCCTCGGTGCAGGCCGACAGACCGGGCGTCACCTGGACGCGGCTGGCGTTCCGCCGCTCCTAGTTGCGCCGCGCGGTCATTTCCAGGGATCGGCGACCTTGGGCCAGAACGGCGTCTTGCGCTTGGTGTAGGGCTTGCGCGTGACGTCGGGATCGGCGCCGCCGGGCGTCGCGACGTAGAGGATCTCCTTCGCCAGCCCGACGAAGCCATTATAAAAGTGCTGCGCACTCTTCACGACCACAACGCGATAGTCGGCGGGTTCGGCGCCGACGGCGCGGAACGCATCGGCGTGGAACGTCTGGTTGCGGCGCGTGCAGATCGCCACGTCGACATGCTCCGACGACAGCAGCGCCATGTTGCCGAGAGGCGACATCACCGGCCCGTAAGGCTGGAAGACGTCGCGGGCGATCTTCTTCACCGTGACGTCGAGGTCGACCGGTTCGCCGCTGACGATGCCCGACTTGCCGCCCAGCCGCATGCGCAGCCGCGCGCCTTCGCCCGCCTCCTCGGCGATCTGGAAGGCCATCGGATCCCACATCACGCCGAACAGTGCCGGCCCGATCTGCTTCTCGACCAGCGCCTTCAGCAGGAAGGTTGAATCGCCCGGAGCGCCCGAGCCCGGATTGTCGGCGCGGTCGGCCAGAACGAGCGGCCCCTGGTTGTGCGAGGCGGCGCGGTCCATCGCCTCGGCGACGGTCAGGTACTTGGTGGCGTAGCGATCACGGTTGGCCCACAGCTCCTCGGCAAGCTGTTTGGCGAGCTCTTCCGCCTTGGTCTTGTCCCGATCGGCGACGACCAGCGTGCGCGTGCCGACATCTTCCACGTCGGCGAACGAGAAGCCGTGGCTCAACGATACCGACAGGATGCCGTCCTTGCCCTCCAGCGACTTCATGCGCACCACGAACTCGCTGATCGGCGGCACCGAGGTCCGGTACTGGGCGATCATGCGGCAATCGTAGCGCGCCATCACGGGGCGCACCTTGCCTTCGACCGTGTCGGCGATGATCGCGAACAGTTCCGCCGCGCGCTCCATCGTGTCGGTGTGCGGGTATTCCTTGTAGCCGACCAGCACGTCGGTGCTGTCGAGCATCAGCTGCGTGAGATGGCAGTGCAGGTCGAACTCCGCGCCGATCGCTACCTCGGGCCCGACGATGGCGCGAATGCGCGACAGCAGATCGCCTTCGCAATCGTCGTAACCGTCGGCGACCATGGCGCCATGCACGTTGATCAGCACGGCGTCGAGCGGCATTGCGGCCTTCACCCCGGCGAGGATCTCGTCGCGGAAGCCCTCGTACACCGAGCGCACGGTGGTCCCTGACGGGGCGGCGAAGGTGCTGAGCCCTTCGATCACGGTCCAGCCCTTCTTCTCGGCTTCCTTGCGCCAGGTATGGACGGGGGCGGTGAAGTTGGTCGGCTTGTGCTTCGTGGCATCGCCGCGAAAGATGCCGTGCTCCTGATAGCCGCGCAGGCCGGTCGGAAACGGCACGAACTGGTTGGTCTCGGTGCCGAGGGCGCCAATGAAGACGCGGCGACTCATGACTTTCTCCGGTGGCATCCCGCGACATGGTCGTCGACCATGCCGGAGGCCTGCATGAAGGCGTAGCAGATGGTCGAGCCGACGAACTTGAAGCCGGCCTTCTGCAGGGCCTTGGACAAGGCATCGCTCTCGGGCGAACGCGCCGGCACGTCCCCCAGCGTCTTGGGATGGTTCTTCTTCGGCTTGCCGCCGACGAAGCTCCACAGGAACTTCGAGAAGCCACCCGGACCGTCGCGTTCGATGATCGCGAGGTAGGCCTTGGCGTTACTGACCGACGCTTCGATCTTGCCCTTGTGGCGGATGATGCCGGGGTCCTCGAGCAGCTTCTTGAGCTTGGCCGGCGTGTAGCGCGCGATCTTCTTCGGGTCGAACTCGTCATAGACCTTGCGGTAATGCTCGCGCTTTCGCAGCACCGTGATCCAGCTCAGGCCGGCCTGGCAGCCTTCCAGGGTCAGCAGCTCGAACAGGGCCTGGTCATCCCTGAGCGGACGTCCCCACTCTCTGTCATGATATTTCTGGTAGAGCGGGTCTTCGGAGACCCAGCCGCATCGCACTTTGCCGTCGGCGCCGCGCGCACTATCGTGTTTCCAAACCATAAGCCCATCTCACCTGAGAGGAAACGTAATGCCCAAGGTTCCGAGCGATCTCAAGGTCTGCATCTTCGACGTCTTCGGCACGGTCGTGGACTGGCGCGGCAGCCTGATCGAGGACCTGCCCAAGCTCGGCAAGAAGTACGGGCTCGTCACCGACTGGACGAGCTTTGCCGACGATTGGCGCGGCCTCTACCAGCCGCAGATGCACCGCGTGCGCAAGGGCGAGCTGCCCTGGACGCGGATCGACGACCTCCACAAGGAGGCGTTCGAGATGCTGCTGAAGAAGCGCGGCCTGAAGCATCCAGGTGAGGAAGGTTCCTGGGAGTTCACCCACCTCTGGCACAAGCTCAGGCCATGGCCCGACTCAGTTGAAGGCATCGGCATGCTGAAGAAGAAGTTCGTCGTGGCGACGCTCTCCAACGGCAACGTCGCACTGCTGATCAACATGGCCAAGAACGGCGGCATCCCGTGGGATCACTGTTTCTCCGGCGAAACCTTCAAGCATTACAAGCCCGATCCCGAGAGCTATCTCGGCGTGGTCGACAGCATGTATCTGAAGCCGCACCAAGTGATGCTGTGTGCCGCCCACAACGGCGATCTCGCGGCGGCACAGAAGTGCGGCCTGTCGACCGGCTTCGTGATCCGTCCCACCGAGCACGGCCCGGGACAGAAGATCGACCTCGAGCCGACCGGCAACTGGAACGCCGTCGGCAACAACATGATCGAGCTGGCGAAGGCGATCGGGGCCTAGACGCCGATCGTCGTCAGGTCCTGGAACCAGTGCTGCGCCTGCACGTACGACTTGATCCTGGGTGACAGGGCGTGCGGGTTGGTGTCGTGAACCACCCAAATCAGGACCGCGTCATCGACCACTTTCTCGTGCACCTTGGCGATCAGCGAGTCCTGCTTCGAGAGATCGAACGTCGCCAGCGCCTCGTCGATCAGTCTGTCGACCTCGGGATTGGCGTAGCAGCTCCAGTTCACGCCGACCGGTGCCGCCTGATTTGAGTGGAAGAAGCGCGTGAACGCGTAGAGCGGATCGGCCGTCACGTAGGCAATGTTGTTGGCGCTGACGTCCTTGTTCATGTCGGCCTTGGCGCCGGCACGCCATGCCGTGTAGAGCGCCTCCAGTTCGACCACGCGGAACTCGAGGTCGATATAGACCTCCTTGAACATCTCCTGGATCGCCTCGTTCATCGGCAGCGACAGCATCTGGCCGGTGCCGCCCGACGCGATCACGAACCTGGTCTTGAGCGGCTGGGTCTTGCTGAAGCCTGCGGCGCTCATCAGTTTGCGGGCCTCGTCGGGCGCATATTTCAGCTCGAAGGTGGGCTTGCCGAACCACGGACTGGTCTTGTCGACCTGGCCGTAGGCCGGCTGGGCGAGGCCGCCCAGCAGCTTGACGATGGAGTCACGGTCGATCGCGAGATTGGCCGCCTTGCGCAGCCGGACGTCGGTCCACGGCGAACTGGGCAGCACCGACGGATGGTAGTTCCAGACGTGCGGCGTGACGTTCTGTACGATCTTCATGCCGCCCTTCTGCAGGCGGTCGACGGCGTCGGGCGGCGGCGTCTCGATCAGGTCGACCGTTCCCGACAGCAGCGCGGCCGTGCGGGTCGCGGCTTCCGGCGCCACGACCAGGATCATGCGGTCGGCCTTGGGAATGCGCTTGGGGTTCCAGTAGCCATCGTTCTTGACCAGCTCGGCTCGCTCACGCCGGACGAGCCGCGCGAGCTTGAACGGACCGGTGCCGGACGGCTCCGACGCGAACTTGTTCCAGTCCTTATCGAGCTTCTCCCACTGCGCCGGACTCGAGATCAGGAACCACAGCATCTGATACGGGAAGAGCGCATCGACCGCCTTGGTCTTCACCTCACGGTCATGTCGTCGGCCTTGCGGTAGCTCGCGACCGACGGCAGGCGCGGCCGGACCTGCGAGGCCTGGCGCTGGTCGAATTGCGGGGACTTGGTGTCGAACACCTTGTCGAGGTTCCAGATCACCGCGTCGGCATTGAAGGCCGAGCCGTCGTGGAACTTCACGCCGGGCCGCAGCTTGAAGGTCCACAGCGTCTTGTCGGCCTCGTTCACCGCCCACTCGGTGGCGAGGCCGGGGATCAGCTTGCCCGGCTTGTCGGAGATATCCATCTCCCACGCGATCAACGGATCGTAGAGCGTGTGGCCGGTGAATTTGTAGGCACCCGCGCCGCGGTCCGGCTGGCCGGTGGTGAGCGGCACATCCGCCATCGAGATGCCGAAGCGCACCACCTTCTCCTGGGCGAGCGCCGGTATCGGCAGAGCTGCCAGAGCGCTGGCGCCAATGACGACGGAACGGCGGGTGGGCTTCATCGGGGACTCCTGTCAGAGTTTCGGTCTGTGCTCACGCCACGGCGTGACGCGTTCGTAGGCCGCACCGGCGGCGAAGACGCTGGCCTCGTCGAAGGCGCGGCCGGCGAGCTGGAAGGACAGCGGGAGGCCGTCGCTGCCGAAGCCGCAGCACACGGTCAGCGCCGGCTGTCCGGTGACGTTGAACGGCATGGTGAGCGAGGGCTTGCCGAGGAAATGGAAGATCGCCTGCGGCTCCTCGAAGGTCTCGGGCGCGCCCCAATGATTGGCCGTCATTACCAAGTCGTAGCCGCGCATGGCGGCACGCGTGTCGAGCGTGAGCTGGCGGCGGAAACGCAGGGCGGAGAGATACTGCTCGGCGCTGATGAAGGCGCCGAGCTGAAAGCGCCGGCGAGTCGTGTAGCCGAACTTCTCCGGCGTCGCGATCACGTCCTGGCGGTGGATCGCGTGCGCCTCGGTCGTGATGATGACGCGCCCGCAGATGTGATAGTCGCGGATATCGGGGAAAGCGACCTCGTCGACGGTGGCGCCGAGGTCCTTCAGGACGCGCACCGCCTCGTCGATGCCCTTCTTCATGTCGGGCGTGACGGTTGCGGACTCACCTTCGTGCCAGGAGCGGGCGAGCGCGATACGCATGCCCTTGATCGGCCGATCGCAGGCTGCGCCGTAGTCGACTTTCGGCGCCTTGGCCGAACCCTGGTCGTTGGGATCGTGCCCCGCCAGCACGTCGAGCATCAGCGCACAGTCTTCGACGGTCCAGGCAAGGGGCCCCGCGGTGTCGAGGCTGAAGGCGAGGGGAAAGATGCCGCAACGGCTGACCAGTCCATAAGTCGGCTTGATGCCGGCAGTGGCGCAGTAGCCCGCGGGATTGCGGATCGAACCGCCGGTGTCGGAGCCCATCGCGCCCATGCAGAGCTGCGCCGCCACGGCCGCGCCCGATCCGCTCGACGAGCCGCCGGGCTGGTATTTGGTGTTCCACGGATTGAGCACCGGCGGGAAGGGCTGGTCCGGCGTCATGGCGCCATTGGCGAATTCGTGCGTGCCGACCTTGCCCAGAATGATCGCGCCTGCATCCTTCAGGCGCCGCACCGTCTCGGCATCGATCGCCGGCACGTAGTCCTTCTTGAGATGCGAATGGCCCGTCGTGAGGACGCCTGCGGTCTCGTAGATGTCCTTCAGCGCGATCGGGATGCCGTGCATCGGACCGCGACGAACGCCACCCTTCATTTCCATGTCGGCTTGCCGCGCGGCGTTGTGCGCGAGTTCGCTCGTCACGGTGATGTAACTCCCAATCTTGCGATCGACGGCGTCGATGCGTTTCAGGAACGCATTGGTGAGTTCGGAGGCACTGATGTCGCCGCGCGTCATCAGCCGGCCCGCCTCGGCGATGCCGAGAAGAGTGAGATCGGTCATGGTGCGGGCCTATTCGTCGGCGCGGAAGACGTGCGGCGGCTCGGCAGCCCATGCCCAGCGTTGGGGAATGCGCTGCATCAATTCGAGCAATCCAACATAGCCCTTGTGGAGATGGCCACTGTCTTCCTCGGTGAGCGTGAGGCCGGAGAGGGCGGCACGCGCACGGAACCGTCGAGTGTCGGTGGTGGCTTGAGCGGTGAAGATGGACTGGGCGACGGCATTCGCTTCTCCCGAGTGAAACCACGATGCAATCAACATGCCGTTGCCACTGCAAGCGCCTTGGCTTGTCCCTTGCATGTTCGATTCGCGAACAAGGGGTGCCTGATGATCAAACGCCTGAATGTGTTGACTGCCGGTCTCGCTCTCCTGGCTTTGTCTGCCGCGCCTGCCCTTTCACAGGGCACTCTGCGCATCGGCATGACCGCTGCCGATATCCCGCAGACCACGGGACAGCCCGACCAGGGTTTCGAGGGCTATCGTTTTGCCGGCTACACGATCTACGACGGTCTCGTGAATTGGGACCTGTCGAAGGCCGACACCATCGCCGACATCAAGCCCGGCCTCGCCACCGAATGGTCGGCCGTTGAAGGCGATGGCAAGAAGTGGATTTTCTAGCTGCGCCAGGGCGTGAAGTTCCATGACGGGACCGACTTCGACGCCGACGTCGTGATCTGGAATCTCGAGAAGATCCTCAACGACAAGTCGCCGCAATTCGATCCCAAGCAGGCGGCCCAGGCGCGCGGCCGCGTGCCGACGCTGGTTGGCTGAAGGCATCGACAGGCACACGGTCGAACTGACCACGCGCGTGGTCAACGCGCTGTTTCCCTACGACATGTCCTACATCTTCTATTCGAGGTCCGACCCAGTGGGAGAAGCTCGGCAAGGCGACCGTGAAGTACGGCTCAATCCGTCGGGCACTGGTCCGTTTAAGGTCGATCGCGTCGTGCCGCGCGAGCGTATGGAGCTCAGCCGCTTCGACGGCTACTGGGACAAGGCGCGCGTGCCGAAGCTCGATAAGGTGCTGCTGTTCCCGATGCCGGAAGCGGCGACCCGGACCGCCGCCCTGCTCGCCGGCCAGGTCGATTGGATCGAGGTGCCGGCGCCTGACGCCATACCGCGCCTGAAGCAGGGCGGCATGGCGATCGTCACCAACAAGTATCCGCACAACTGGGCCTATCAGCCCAGCATGGTCGAGGCCTCGCCCTGGACCGACATCCGCGTGCGCAAGGCGGCCAACCTCGCGATCGACCGCGCCGGCATCAAGAAGCTCGTCGGCGACATGATGATCGAGGCGGCGGTGTACGGCCATCCTTGGTCTGGCCTGGCGGTCGTTCGACATCAAGTACGATCCGGAGGCCGCGAAGAAGCTGCTGGCCGAGGCCGGCTACAGCGCGACCAAGAAGCCCAAGATCAAGATCGCGATCTCGACCTCGGGTTCGGGCCAGATGCTGCCGCTGCCGATGAACGAGTACGTGCAGGAGAACCTCAATGCCGTGGGCTTCGACTGCACCTTCGAGGTCATGGAGTGGAACGCGCTGGTCACGTTCGGCTTCCAGCCGGTGACGGGCGAGGCCTCGACCAAGGCCGGCACCAACGGCATCAACATCAGCCGCGCCACGGTCGATCCCTATTCGGCCTTCATGCGGCTCTACCACAGCGACTTCTGCGCCGCCGCGTGGCGCCACTGGGGCATCCTGAAGGACCCCAAGCTCGATGAGCTGATCAACACGGCGCACACGAGCTTCGACCGTGCGGCGCAGACCAAGACGCTGGCCGCGGTGCACACTTACATCGTCGACCAGGCCTACTGGGTGTGGATCGCTTACGACCTGAACCCGCGCGCCATGAACCCGAAGGTGAAGGGCTTCGTGCAGGCGCAGAGCTGGTTCCAGGATCTCACGCCGATCACGATGCAGTAGCCGATGCTGCTCTACGCACTGCGGCGGCTGATCTACCTCGTGCCGGTGGCGTTTGGGGTCTCGCTGCTCGTCTTTGCGCTGGTGCATCTTGCGCCGGGCGACGCGATTTCGGCGATCGTGCCGCCCGACGCGCCCAAGGAAGTCGTCGACAAGCTCAAGGAGTGCCATGTCTTCGACCGCCGCTGCCGGTACAATACGGCCGCTGGCTTGCGGTCACGCTGACCGGCGACTTCGGAACCTCGATCGGTACTGGCCGGCCGGTGGCGACCGAAGTCGCCTCGGCGTTCGGCAACACCATCATCCTGGCGATCGCCGCCTGCCTGTTCGCCTTCTCTCTCGCCATCTTCCTGGGCACGGCGGCAGCCTATGCCGCCTGCGCCTCGTCGACCGGCTGGTGACCCGATCTCGCTGGTCGGCGTCAGCGTCCCCCACTTCTGGCTGGCGATCGTGCTGGTGATCATCTTCGCCGTCGAATTGGGCGCCTTGCCACCGATGGGGATCGGGCCGGAGAACTCCACGGGCTGGCGGTTCGACTGGCTGCACATCCGGCACATGATCCTGCCGACCATAGCGCTGTCCGTGATCCGCCTGGCGATGACGCGCACCGTGCGCTCGACGATCAAGGAAATCCCTCAGCATGGAGTTCGTGACGGCGCTCCAGGCCAAGGGCATGAACGACCGCCGCATTCTGCTGCATGTGCTGAAGAATGCGGCGCCGACCTGTCTCGCCGTGATGGGCCTGCAGGCCGGCAACCTGATCGGCGGGTCGATCCTGATCGAGACGGTGTTCGCCTGGCCCGGCACCGGCTTCCTGCTGAACAGCGCCATTTTCCGTCGTGACCTGCCGATCCTGCAGGGCACGACGCTGGTGCTGGCCTTCTTCTTCATGATGCTCAACCTCACCGTCGACGTGATCCAGACCATGGTGGATCCGCGCATCAAGCGGGGCTGACGCGATGGCGATCCAGAGTCCTTCGATCGACATGCCGGCCAGCGCCCCGGCGCGAGCCTCACCGGCCGCCGTTCCCGCGTGGCTGCGGCCAGACGGTCGGCCGCCGGCTGCGGCGCGATCCCGTCACACTCGCCTGCCTCGGCATCCTGGTGCTGATCGTGCTCGCCGCGCTTGCCGCGCCGTGGCTCGGCCTGGCCGACCCCTACAAGACCTCGATGATCCGCCGGTTGCAGCCGGTCGGATCGCCCGGTCACCTGCTGGGCACCGACGAACTCGGCCGGGACATGTTCTCGCGCCTGATCTATGGCGGGCGGCTTTCGCTGTTCATGGGCGTGACGCCGGTCACCTGCGCGCTGCTGATCGGCGGCTTCCTGGGCATCACCGCGGGCTTCCTGGGCGGCCGGGTGAACATGCTGATCATGCGCGTCATGGACGTGTTCTACGCCTTTCCGTCGGTGCTGCTGGCGATCTCGTTGTCGGGCGCCATGGGCGCGGGCGCGGAGAACACCCTGCTGGCGCGACTGGCATCATCTCGATCTGCCGCGTGTCGGAGACCGTGACCACGCAGGTGCGCGGCTTCGACTTCGTCGATGCCGCCCGCGCGTCGGGTGCGCGCACCCTGACCATCGTGCGCGTGCACGTGCTGGGCAACGTTCTGGGACCGATCCTGGTCTACGCGACGTCGCTGATCAGCGTCGCGATCATCCTGGCGGCGGGCCTGTCGTTCCTCGGCCTCGGCGTCAAGCCGCCGGAGCCGGAATGGGGCCTGATGCTCAACACCCTGCGCCAGGCGATCTACGTCAATCCGGTGCTCGCGGCGCTGCCCGGCGTGATGATCTTCATCACCTCGATCTGCTTCAACCTGATGAGCGATGGCCTGCGTGCGGCCATGGACGTGAAGGCCTGATGGACGCGCTGATCCCCCGTGGCCATCGCGAGGACCGTGGCGGCCCCGCCCAGCCGCTCCTGCTGGCGCGCGGCCTGCGCAAGCATTTCCCGATCGCCGGCGGCCTGCTCGGCCGTACCACCAAGGTCGTGCGCGCCGTCGACGATCTGTCGTTGTCGGTCGCCAAGGGCGAGACACTGGGCGTGGTGGGCGAGTCGGGATGCGGCAAGTCGACGGTGGCGCGGCTGCTGATCCGCCTGATCCAGCCCGATGCCGGAGCCATGGTGCTGGACGGAGATCCGGTCGACGAACCCCACGGCATCAGCATCAACGAATTGCGCCGCCAGGTGCAGATGGTGTTCCAGGATTCCTACGCCTCGCTCAATCCCCGCCTCACCATCGTCGAAACACTCGCCTTCGCGCCGCGCGCGCACGGTCTGGCCGCGGCTGAGGCGAAGGAACGCTCGCGCGATCTGCTGTCCAAGGTCGGCCTCGATCCCAACAATTTTGCCGACCGCTATCCGCATGAACTGTCGGGCGGCCAGCGCCAGCGGGTGAACATTGCCCGCGCACTGGCGCTCAGGCCGCGGCTGATCATCCTCGACGAAGCGGTGTCGGCGCTCGACAAGTCGGTCGAGGCGCAGGTCCTGAACATGCTGGTCGACCTCAAGCAGGAACTCGGCCTGACCTATGTCTTCATCAGCCACGACCTCAACGTGGTCCAATATCTCAGCGACCGGGTGCTGGTGATGTATCTCGGCAAGATCGTCGAGATCGGTCCCGTCGAGGCGATCTACGGCAATCCGCAGCACCCCTACACCCGCGCACTGCTGTCGGCCCGACCCAGCATGGATCCGCGCAAGCGCACCCGGGAAGCGCCGATCCAGGGCGATCCGCCCAACCCGATCGATCCGCCGTCGGGCTGTCGCTTCCGCACGCGTTGTCCCTTCGCCGAGGACGTCTGCGCGAAGCTGGAGCCAGTACTGGCCGACACCGGTGCGCAGTCCGTCGCCTGTCACATGAGCGTGGCCGGATCGGGCCATTCCAGGGCGGGCCGTGCATGAGCAGTCTTCTCGAAGTCCGCGACCTCGACGTCACCTTCGTGACTCCCGACCGCACCGTGCACGCGGTGAACGGCGTCAGCTTCGACGTCAGGCGCGGCGAAACGCTCGGCATCCTGGGTGAATCGGGCTCGGGGAAAAGCGTCACCCTGCGTTCGATCCTCAAGCTCCATCCCGAGCGCCGCACGCGCTGGTCGGGAAGCATCAAGCTGGAGGGCGACGAGGTGCTCGGCATGAAGGGCGCCCAGCTCGCCGATCTGCGCGGCCGGCGGGTTGCCATGATCTTCCAGGAGCCCGCCACCGCCTTCGATCCCGTGTTCACCATCGGCCAGCAGATCTCGGAGACGGTCAGGCGCCATACCGGCAAGAGCGACAGCCAAGCCTGGAAGCGCGCCAGGGATCTGCTCGAGATGGTGCGGATTCCCTCGCCGGCGCAGCGGCTCAAGGCCTATCCGCACGAAATGTCGGGCGGCATGCGCCAGCGCGCCATGATCGCGCTGGCATTGTCCTGCGACCCCAGCCTGCTGCTGGCCGACGAGCCGACCACCGCCCTCGATGCGACCGTCCAGATCCAGGTCCTGCTGCTGATTCGGGAGCTTCAGCGCGACCTCGATCTCGGCGTGATATTCGTCACCCACGATATCGGCGTGGCGGTCGAGGTCTCGGACCGTATCGGCGTGATGTACGCGGGCAAGCTGGTCGAGCTGGGCAGTGTCGAGCAGATGGTCGACGCGCCCAAGCATCCCTATACGCGCGGCCTGCTCGCCTCGACGGTGCATGGCGGCATGCGCGGCCAGCGCCTGGAAGCGATCCCCGGCGCGCCGCCCGATCTCTCGGAAATTCCCACGGCCTGCAGCTTCGCTGCACGCTGCAAGTACGCCGAAGCCAGGTGCCTCGGCGGGGTGCCGCCGCTATCGGCGGTCGGCGCCAGTCATCTCGTCCGTTGCGTCGTGGCAGCCTAGAGGGCCGGGGGGGCGCCGGCGCGGTACGATCGCGCCTAGTCGCCGCCGAACATCTCCTTCACCTTGCTGAAGAAGCCTTCGGATTCGGGGCTGGTCTTGCCGGCCTTCTCGAACTCCTTGAGCAGTTCCTTCTGCTTGGCGGTCAGGTTGACCGGCGTCTCGACGCCGATCTCGATGTACATGTCGCCACGCTGGGTCGATCGCACCACGGGCATCCCTTTTCCGCGCATGCGGAACTGGTGGCCGCTTTGCGCGCCGGCGGGAATGTTGATGCGCGCCATTTTGCCGTCGAGGGTCGGCACCTCGATCGAGCCGCCCAGCGTCGCTTGGACCATGCTGATCGGTACGCGACAATGCACGTCGGCGCCTTCGCGCTCGAACAGCTGGTGGCGGCGCACCGACAGGAAGACGTAGAGGTCGCCCGCAGGCCCGCCGCGCGTGCCGGCCTCGCCTTCGCCCGAGAGGCGGATGCGCGTGCCGTCCTCGACGCCGGCCGGAATGTTGACCTTGAGAGTCTTGTCGCGCCGCACGCGGCCCTGGCCCATGCAGGCTTTGCACGGCTTGTCGATCACCTGGCCAGCACCATGACAGGTGTGGCAGGTGCGCTCGACGGTGAAGAAGCCCTGCTGGGCGCGCAGGCGACCGCGACCGTGACAGGTCGCGCATTGCTGCGGTTTGGAGCCGGGCTCGGCGCCCGAGCCGTGGCAGGTCTCGCAACTCACCGAACTCGGCACGCGCACGGTGGCGTCGGTGCCGGAATAAGCCTGCTCGAGTGTGATTTCGAGATTGAAGCGCAGATCCTGGCCGCGCATGTCAGCGCGTCCACCGGGGCCGCGCCCGCGCGCGCCACCGAACATCTCGTCGAAGATGTCGCCGAACACGGAGCCGAAATCGAAGCCCTGGCCCTGGAAGCCGCCGGGTCCGCCGGGATGTCCGCCCATGCTGCCGTCGAAGGCGGCGGGACCGTAGCGATCGTAAGCCGCGCGCTTCTCGGGATCCTTCAGCACGTCATAGGCGTGGTTGATCTCCTTGAATTTCTTTTCGGCGTCCTTGTCGTCCCGGTTGCGGTCGGGATGGTGCTGCATCGCGAGCTTGCGGAAAGACTTTTTTATGTCATCCGCGCTCGCTGTACGGCTGACGCCCAGCAGCTCGTAGAAATCCTGAGCCATGACGCTTTATGCAGCCCCCGCTTGACGTCCGCTTGGTATGAAGCGGGCCTCCCGCCGGAGCGGGAGGCCCTGTTTCCTGTTCACCGGTGCCCGGCTAGTTGCCGGAGCCCGTCTTCTTGTTCTTGTCAGTGACGTCCTCGAACTCGGCGTCGACGACCTTCTCGTTTTTCGCCTCGTTCGCGCCACCGCCACCGGCAGCGCCGGCGCCCGCAGCACCCGCTGCCCCGGCCTGGGCTGCGTCAGCCTGCTGGGCCTTGTACATCGCCTCGCCGAGCTTCATCGCGACCTGGGCGAGTTCGTTGGTCTTGTTCTTGATGACCTCGGTCTCTTCGCCCTTCAGCGCTTCCTTGAGAGCCTCCATCGCGGTCTCGATCTGGCCCTTCTCAGCCGCCGCGACCTTGTCGCCGTACTCCTTCAGGTGCTTTTCGGTCGAGTGCACCAGGGCCTCGCCCTGGTTGCGCGCGTCGATCAGCTCGCGCTTCTTCTTGTCTTCCTCGGCGTGCAACTCGGCATCCTTCACCATCTTCTGGATGTCGGCCTCGCTGAGGCCGCCGGAAGCCTGGATGCGGATCTGCTGCTCCTTGTTGGTTGCCTTGTCCTTGGCCGACACCTGCACGATACCGTTGGCGTCGATGTCGAACGTGACCTCGATCTGCGGCATGCCGCGTGGCGCCGGCGGGATGCCGACCAGGTCGAACTGACCGAGCAGCTTGTTCTGGGCGGCGATCTCGCGCTCGCCCTGGAACACGCGGATGGTCACGGCGGTCTGGTTGTCCTCGGCCGTCGAGAAGGTCTGGCTCTTCTTGGTCGGGATCGTGGTGTTGCGCTCGATCAGGCGGGTGAACACGCCGCCCAGGGTCTCGATGCCGAGCGACAGCGGCGTCACGTCGAGCAGCAGGACGTCCTTGACCTCACCCTTCAGCACCGCCGCCTGGACCGCGGCGCCCACCGCGACGACTTCGTCGGGGTTGACGTTACGGGCCGGCTCCTTGCCGAAGAACTGCTTCACGACCTCGATGACCTTGGGCATGCGGGTCATGCCGCCGACCAGGATCACCTCGTCGATCTGACCGGCCTGCAGGCCGGCATCCTTGAGCGCCGCCTTGCACGGCTCGAGCGTACGCTGGACGAGGTCGTCGACCAGCGATTCGAGCTTGGCGCGAGACAGCTTCAGCACGAGGTGCTTGGGGCCCGACGCGTCGGCGGTGATGAACGGCAGGTTGATCTCGGTCTCCTTGGAATTGGAGAGCTCGATCTTCGCCTTCTCGGCCGCTTCCTTGAGGCGCTGCAGGGCGAGCTTGTCGTTGCGCAGGTCGATGCCCTGCTCCTTCTTGAACTCGTCCGCAAGGTAGCTGATGACCCGCTGGTCGAAGTCCTCGCCGCCCAGGAAGGTGTCGCCGTTGGTCGACTTCACCTCGAACACGCCATCGCCGATCTCAAGGACCGACACGTCGAACGTGCCGCCGCCAAGGTCATAGACCGCGATCGTGCCGCTCTTGCGCTTGTCCATGCCGTAGGCGAGCGCCGCGGCCGTCGGTTCGTTGATAATGCGCAGGACTTCGAGGCCCGCGATGCGGCCGGCGTCCTTGGTCGCCTGGCGCTGGGCGTCGTTGAAGTAGGCCGGTACGGTGATGACCGCCTGCTCGACCTTCTCGCCGAGATAGGCCTCGGCGGTCTCCTTCATCTTGCCCAGGATGAACGCCGAGATCTGGCTCGGGCTGTACTGCTGGCCGTTGACCTCGACCCAGGCGTCGCCGCTCGAGGCCTTCTCGATCTTGAAGGGCACCAGCGACTTCTCCTTCGCGACCATCGGGTCGTCGAAGCGGCGGCCGATCAGGCGCTTCACCGAGTACAGGGTCTTCAGCGGATTGGTGACCGCCTGGCGCTTGGCCGACTGGCCGACCAGACGCTCGCCGGAGTCGGTGAAGGCGACCATCGACGGCGTGGTGCGCGCGCCCTCGGAATTCTCGATCACCTTGGTGTCGCCGCCTTCCATGACCGCGACGCACGAGTTGGTGGTGCCAAGGTCGATGCCGATGACTTTAGCCATGATTTTACTCTCTCTTCCCAGCAGGCCCTTCCAGCCCCCGACGGGCAACCGGACTGACCCCCGCAATGTTGTTACCTGCCGGAAAGCCCGGATCAGGACAGGGGCTATATAGGGCCTAAACGCCTGCCTACAATGGTTTCCGCAGGCTTGTAAGACGAATTTCCGCTCCCGGATATCGCCTTGCGCGACGGCGGTTTAGACACCACCCCATGTCGCCTTCGATGACCCTCCCGGAGCGCCGTCCATGAGGCTCCTGCCCGGCCTTTTGCCGCCTGAGCAGCAGCGTGCCCTGGTGGGGCAGGTGCGGGCCGTGCTCGCCGAGGCGCCCCTCTACAGCCCCGTCATGCCGCGCTCCGGCAGCCCCTATTCGGTGCGGATGTCCAATTGCGGAAAGCTGGGCTGGCTGTCGGACCGGTCAGGCTATCGCTACAGCCCGACCCACCCCCTGACGGGCCGTCCCTGGCCCACCCTGCCGTCCGCTGTGCTCGAACTGTGGCGGCAGGCAACCGGGGTGCCTTACGAGCCCGAGGCCTGTCTGATCAACTACTACGGCCCCCAGGCGAAACTCGGCCTGCATCGCGACGAGGATGAGGAGGCCAAGGATGCCCCGATCCTCTCGATTTCGTTGGGGGATACTGCGCTGTTTCGTCTCGGCGGACCGGCCCGCAAGAGCCCGACGCGCTCGCTGCGGCTGGCCAGCGGCGATGCGATCGTGCTCGAGGGCCCCTCACGCAACTGGTTTCACGGGGTCGATCGCATCCTGCCCGGTACCAGCCGGCTTCTCGATGAAAGCGGACGCTTCAATCTCACCTTGAGACGGGTAACGCCGGTCGGGCCAAAGACCTAGTTTTCGTTGCTCGCTTCGGGGGCCCGCTGCGGTCCGCCCTTGGAGACCGCGACCATCGCTGCCCGCAGGAGGCGGCCGGCGATGAGATAGCCTGGGATCAGCTCCTGGACCACGGTGCCGGCGGGCACCGAGGTGTCCTCGACTTCCATCATGGCCTGATGGAATTCGGCATTGAACGGCTTGCCCAGCGCCTCGATGCGCGTGACGCCGTGACGCTCCAGCACCGACTGCAGTTCGCGATCGGTCGCCTGAACGCCGGCGATGACGTTGCGCAGCGCGCCGTCCAGCGAGTCGAGATTGGCCGGCAGCGCCGACAGCGCGCGGCCGAGATTGTCGGCGACCGAAAGCACGTCCCGGCCAAAGCGCTCGATGCCGAACTTTCGTTCCTTCTCGACATCCTGCTGGGCTCGCCGGCGGATGTTCTGCGACTCGGCGGCGGCACGCAGGTACTTGTCCTGCATGTCGGCCTTCTCGGTCTGCAGCTGTTCGATCGTCCGCATCAGCTCCGCCAGGGATGGCGTGCCGGTCTGGGCGTTCGGGTCGGCATCGGCCGGCATGTCAGCCGGGGCGCCGCCCGCGGTTGAATCGCTGGCCATACGCATATCCTTAGTTCGAGTGGTCTCTTTCGGCGGCCTTCACTTAGGGAGGCCAGGCAGCCGGGTCAACCCTCGGACGGCCTCAGACGGCTTCCAAGGGCGCCTGCAGCCTTGTGCCGCGCACGATGATGCCGCCGCGATCACCGATCGTGACCGAGCCGTAGCGCTGCGCAAAAACCTCCGGCAGCGGCCGGGCGTGGTCGGCTGCCAGCCACAGCCGCAGCAGGTGACGCCGACGGCCGGGCTCCGGCCAGTCCACGAACGACGTGCGGTCGTGCAGCATGGTGTGGTTGTGCACCAGCTGTACGTCGCCCGGCCTGAACTCCATGAACAGGTGCAGCCTGGGGTCGTTGGTCAACGCATCGAACAGATCGAGCGCTTCCTTCAGTTGCGGCGAGATTCGCGGCGCGTCGGCGAAACGCTGCGCGGAGTCGACGTACTGGCGCTGGTAGATCGCGGTTAGATACCCCTTGTGCCAGTTGAAGACCGGGATCTCGAAATAGGGCTTCTGGCCTACCGGCACCTCGCCACGCCGGTCGGTGGCGATCGGCTCGAACAGCAACTTGAGGAGATCGGGCCGCTGCCGGCGCATCTCGTTGAAGATCGTGGTCGAGCTGACCAGCGCCGACAGGCCACCCGATTTCGCCGTCTTGAGGCAGAGCAGCGCGACGATGTCGCAGGAATCGGTGTGATAGGTCTGCCTTTCGTGCGTCTGGTAGATGCGGACGTTGGGATCGTTGACGTCGAGGCCGAGATCCTGGACGTGACCCAGCACGTGTCCCTTGCCGTTCTGCGAGCGTGCGCTGCCGAGGTGGGCGCCCAGTCCGTAGAACGCCGTCGCCGATTCGCGCATCGTCCAGCGCTCGACCGGCAGGCCGCGCAACAGCAGGAAGCCCCGGCCGTTCAGCACCTCTGCGTCGACCCGGGCCTTGAGTCTGGCGCCGAGCGTCGGCAACGGGAAGTCCGCCGCCTTGATCGCGGCAATGTCGGCATCGCGCGCAGCCAGCGCCTTGGTCGCGCTCTCGACTTCGCCGATTTCGGCGGATGTGAGCGGCATCGCCCAATCGCTGCGCTTGGACATTTCCGGGCCATACCAGGCGGCCGCGTTGGTTTGCTCGGGAGGCAGTTCGAATGTCATGGCGGGCAACTTAGATCAGGCGGCCCGCGGCGTCAGCCGCTCTGCCAATTGGCCGCAAGCGTGGGGGCCAAGGTGGTTGCCGTGTCGGTCGGCAAGGTGAGCTGACCGAGGGCGGGTTGTGTCAGGCCGGCCATCGCCTGAACCAGCAGGTTCACGGCTGCGTCGGTTGCGCTAAAGCCGTCGCCCGCCACGATCTGCGCGACGCGGTTCGTGCTCGAGGCATACCAGCCCGCCACGGTGAGCGACTGGTCCTCTCCGATCACCGAGATGATCAGGTCGTTCGACGACTGGCTGAACCACAGCTGGTCGTGCGCGACGCCGCTGGTGAACGACACGGTGTCGGATCCGTCGGCGTTCGACGTGACGATCAGGTCGTTGCCGTCGCCGCGCGAGAAGGAATAGGTGTCGTTGCCGGCGCCGCCGGTCAGCCGGTCGTTGCCGCGGCCGCCCTTCAGGGTGTCGGCCTGATCGGCGCCATAGAGGAAGTCGTTGGCGGTGCCGCCGTTGATGGTGAGCGCCTCGCCGCTGCGGGCGAAGATCGACATGCCGGTATCGTTACCGGTCAGGGTGGTGACGCCTGGACCGACATATCCGACATCGACGTTGGCGCCGATCGTGTAGTTGTCGACCATGACGACGGCGTAGTCGACGCCTTCTCCCGCCTGCTCGACGATCGTGACGCTGCTGTCGGACACGATGTACTGATCGTTGCCGGTGCCGCCCGCCAGCACGTCGGCGCCGAACTCGCCGACCAGGGTGTCGTTGCCGGCGTCGCCATTTACCGTGTCGACGCCGCCGCGGCCGCGCAAGTAGTCGTCGCCATTACCGCCGTTCAGGGTGTCGGCCAAGTCGGCGCCGTAAAGCAGATCGTTGCCCGCCCCGCCGTTGAGCGTCATCGCCTGGCCGTCACGGGCGAAGATCGACACTCCGGTGTCGTTGCCGGTGAGGGTCGCGACGCCGGCGCCAGCATAGGCCTCCTCGACATTGGCGCCCAGGGTGTAGTTGTCGATGAACACCACGGCCGAGTCGCGGCCCTGGTTCGCCAGCTCGACGATGGTCGCGCCGCTGTCGGAGATCAGGTAGCGGTCGTCGCCGAGGCCGCCGGTCAGGACGTCGGCACCGAACTCGCCGACCAACGTATCGTTGCCGTCGCCGCCGTTCAGCGCATCGACGCCGCCGCGGCCGCGCAGGAAGTCGTCGCCGTGGCCGCCATTCAGGGTGTCGGCCTGGTCGGCGCCGTAGAGCGAATCGTTGCCCGTTCCGCCGCTTATCGTGAGCGCGCGGCCGTTGCGGGCGAACATCGCGATCCCGGTGTCGTTGCCGGTGATCGCGTTGACGTTCGCGCCGACATGCGCCTCTTCGACATTGGCGCCGACCGTGTAGTTGTCGACGAACACCAGTGCGCGGTCGCGTCCTTCGCCCGCCTGTTCGACGATGGATGCGTTGGCGTCCGAGACGACGTAGAAATCGTCGCCCGTGCCGCCGGTCAGCGTGTCCGCACCGTCCTCGCCGACCAGTTCGTCGTCCCCGGCCCCGCCGAACAGCTGATCGGCGCCGGCCCAGCCGCGCATCTTGTCGTTGCCGTCGCCGGTCTCGATGCGGTTGGCGAGGTCGTTGCCGTTCACCGTGTCGTTGCCGGTGCCGGTCTTGAGGTTGCTGATCTCGGAGCGCGTGTCGCCCTTATAGAGAAGTGCGTTGTAGACATTGCCCTGCGCGAGATACTGCGGCTTCTCGGCCGTCGGGTTGCTGTTCAGCTCGGCGGTCTGGGCGGCCGAGAATTTCATCCACGCACCCGGCCGCATGTCGTCGACCTGGTCGTCGGCGAAGTTGCTGAGGTCGTAGGTGGCGGTGGCGCCCTGCGTCCAGACCGTCGAGAAGATCATGTTCGTCGCCGTCGCGCCGGTATTGGGCGCGTTGACGCCGTCGATCCTCTGCTGGCCGGTCGTGGCATCCCAAGTGTAGGTCGCGGTCGAGTCGACCTTGCCCCAGTTGGCGCCGTAGTAGGTCTGCAAGGCGCCGATGTCGAACATCATGTAGCTCTGGGCCGACGAGCCGACGACGGCGGACGAGATGCCGCCGGCGCCGATGTAGCTCCAGTAGGTCATGATCGAGAATTCGTTGTCGTTCACCGCCTGGGCCAGCGCGCCGTTCGGCGACGCTTCATGGCCGTGCTTGAGCCCGAGCGCATGACCGAGTTCGTGCATGATGGTCGTGAACGGGTCGGTACCGAAATAGGCGGTCGTGTTCTGAGCGAACTGTCCGTTTCCACCCAGGAAATTGTCGCCCGAGCTCATGTTGCTGAATGCACTGCCGGTCGGATAGCCGGCCTCCGAGCCGCCTTCGGCGTAGTTGACGAAGCGCAGGGCCGCGTCGGCAGCAGATGTCGAATTCGCCGTGCTGAACTGCAGGCCGGTGTAAGACGCGACAAGATTGAGCGACGTTACGATGGCCTGCTTCTGAAGCGGCGAAAGCTCCTGGAAGGTTGTGATCGTCCTGACCACGACGCCGTTTTCTTCCACCGTGGGATAGGGATAGTTCGGAAGCGCGAAGTCGGCGGCCGACGACGCGAATGCGTACTTGAGTGCCGTGGCCGTCTGCGTCGGATCGTTCTCGACGGTGGTCCACTTGAGATTGGCCATCGTCGCGCGGATGCCGTCGTTCAACCCGGCCGGCGGCAGTGCCGTCGCGCCGAAGAGGCCGCCTTTCGGTTGATTGGCCGCCGGGGCGGGATCGAGAGAGTTTGAGGTATCGGGCGCGGACGACATGAACTCTAACGGACGCAAACTCTACGAAGGGTCACCCGGTCTCCCACGGAAAGCGCGGCGCGAACAGATCGTCGTCGGTGAGCGAGAGGCGATAGCTCTCGGTCGCATTCACCAGGGCGGCGCGAATGCCGGGCTCGAGCGCGCTGTGGCCGGCATCGGGCACCACGACGTAGCGCGCCTCGGGCCAGGCGCGCGCCAGTGCCTCGGCGGTGACCGGCGGACAGACGATGTCGTAGCGACCCTGCACGACGGTACAGGGCAGGTTGCGCACCTTGTCGATTTCGTTCCACGGCCAGCCCTCGGGAACGAAGGTGCCGTTGGCGAAGTAGTGCGCCTCGATGCGGCTCAGCGCGAGCGCGAAGCCGCCATGGTCGGACTCGAACGGCGCACGTGCTGTCGGGTAGAGCGTCGAGCAGGCGGCCTCGTAGCGGCTCCACGCGCGCGCGGCGGGGCGATGGATGTCGGGATTGCGGTCGATCAGGCGGCGGTAATAGTTCGCCAGCAGGTCGGCGCGCTCGGGCTCGGGCAGGTGCTCGGCGAAGTCGCGCCAGGCCTCGGGAAAGATCGTCCGCATGCCGTTCAGGAACCAGTCGATCTCGGGCCTGGCGCCGAGAAAGATGCCGCGCAGGATGAAGCCGGTGACCCGCCCGGGATGGCGCAGGCCGTAGGCGAGGGCGAGCGTGCTGCCCCACGAGCCGCCGAACAGCAGCCAGCGCGTCACGCCGAGATGCGCTCGCAGCTTCTCCATGTCGGCGACCAGATGCGACGTCGTATTGTCGTGCAGCTCGCCGAGCGGCATCGAGCGTCCGCAGCCGCGCTGGTCGAATACGATGATGCGGTAGAATTGCGGATCGAAGAACCGGCGATGGACCGGAGCCGAGCCTGCGCCCGGCCCGCCATGCAGGAACACCACGGGCACGCCCTCGGGATTGCCGCTCTGCTCCCAATAGATCGTGTGGCGCCCATCCACGGCCAGCATGCCGCTGGCGTAGGGCGAAATCTCCGGGAACAGGTCGGAGCGAAGCGGTGTTTCCGAACGCGGCATGCTGCTCTGCCTATTCAGTGCCATAGCGGCGCGCTTCGTACCAGCCTTGCCGAGATTGCCGGTGCGAGCGGCGCACGTCTAAAGTCGCGGGCGGGGAGCGTGGCTGGGCAGGAGGATTCGTTGTTTTTTCGCCGCATTCTGGCGTTTGTCGCGCTCTCGGGACTGCTCGGTGCCTGCACGCCCGAGGCCAATCCGCCGCAGACCGTCGCCGCCGGCAGTCCCGCCACGACCTCCCGGCAGAGCCCCCTGCCGCGCGCGATCGAGCGCGAGACCGGGCCGGTTTACAATTCACCGCAGCTCCAGGCACTGGTCGATCGCATCGGCAATCGGCTGGTCAGCCAGTCCAATCTTTCCGGGACCTACCGCTTCTACATCCTCGATCAGCCCCTGCCCAATGCCCATGCGGTGTCTGGCGGATACGTATTCGTCACCCGCGGATTGCTCGCCATGGTCGACGACGATGCCGAACTGGCCGCAGCAATGAGCCACGAACTCGGCCACCTGACGCAGCGCCATGCCGCCCAGCGCGAACAGGCGCGCAAGGGCGTGATCGACGCCGCCGTCCAGGCAGCGATGACCAGCGGCTCGATCCAGGTCGGCCGCTCGGTGGCCAGCAACGGCATGCTCGAGCTGCGGCGCTATTCGCGCGAGCAGGAGCTCGAGGCCGACCGGGTCGGCCTCTCCTATCTGGTCAAGGCGGGCTATCGCGGCGACGCCATGGCCGGCCTGATCGACAAATTGCGCCGCCAGTCGCGCCTGGAAGACGAACTGCTGGGCGTCGACGAGCGCGGCGGCCAAACCAGCTCGGCATCGACCCATCCGGCGCCGAACGATCGCCTGTCGGCTCTGCAGACGATCCCGACGGCGCGCCAGCCCGGTGAGGCCGATCGTGCCGGCTATCTCGGCCTGATCGACGGCATGTCGGTCGACGACGCCCCAGAGGAGGGCTTCGTGCGCGGGTCGAGCTTCCTGCATCCGACAATGCGGCTCGCCTTCGAGGCGCCGTCCGATTTCCGCCTGCTCAACGACCATGACGGCGTGTTCGGCTTCGGCCGCGACCGCTCGGCGATGAACTTCTCCTGCAGCCCCGACAAGGTGGCCGGCCGCCTCGACGACTGGATGCGCAACAAGCTGAAGCCGACGCCGACGGACATCGAGGCGACCACGATCGGCGGCATGGAGGCCGCGATCGGCGCCCGGCCGCGCGGCGCCGATACCGGCCTGGCCCAGGTCCGCTATGTGCTGATCCGGTTCGGCGACGGCGTCTGCTACTTCAATCTGGCGAGCGACGGACCCGATCGCGACCGGCGCATCGACGTACTGCTCACTGCCGCGCGCAGCTTCCGCGCCCTGACGGCGGCCGAGGCCGCGGCGCTGAAGCCCTACCGGCTGCACATCGTGCCGCGCGGCAACGGCTCGGCGGCCCAATATGCCCAGCGCCTGCCCTACGGCGATCACAAGATGGCACGGCTGCTGGCGCTCAACGGCGTCGACAATGCCGCCGAATTCACCCAGCGCAGCGAGATCAAGCTCGTAGAGCCGTGAATGACACCCCGGGCGAACATCGGGCACAAAAGACAAAGGGCGGCCATTCGGCCGCCCTTTCCGATTTCGCTTCGAAGGATCCCTTACGCGACCTTCTGCAGCACGCTGTTCAGCTTCTGCGTCGCGAGGTCCTTGTCGATGCGCTCGACTGCGGCGAGCTCGCGCGCCAGCCGGTCCAGCGCCGCCTCGTAGATCTGGCGTTCGCTGTAGGACTGGTCGGGCTGGCCGGCATTGCGGTGCAGGTCGCGCACGACTTCGGCGATCGACACCGGATCGCCCGAGTTGATCTTCGCTTCGTATTCCTGGGCGCGGCGGTTCCACATCGCGCGGCTGACGCGGCTGCGGCCCTTCAGGGTCACCAGCGCGTTCTCCATGATCTTGCGCGAGGAGAGCTTGCGCAGGCCCGAGAGCTTGGCCTTGGCGACCGGAACGCGCAGCATCATGCGCTCCTGCTCGAACGAGATGACGAACAAGTCGAGCCTGTGACCCGCAATCTCCTTGGCCTCGATGTCGATCACCTTGCCCACGCCGTGGGTCGGGTAGACGACGAAATCGCCCTTCTCGAAGGCGAATTCCTTCGCCTTGGCCACTGCCTTCTTCGGCTTTGCCATGTCCAATCCCTTCACTCTATGCCCCGCGTTCAGCGATACCGCGACCCGCCGCGCACGCTCCCCTGCGTGCTCGCTCGATCACCGTATCGGTAAGTTGCTTTCGGATACCGACACGGACACCGAGCTAGCGGCGGACCAGACCCCGGACCGCTTCCAGCCATATCCATATAGCAGAAATTTACGCCAGAGTCGCGGGCGATGTTGCAATTCGGCAACTATCGGGCCATGCAGGAACGGCATGGCTCTTCACAAAGATGCGTGAAAGGACCCTATCGGGTCAGAATCTATCGCGCGCCCGGGCTCTTCGAGAAGTACTTCTCGAACTTGCCCTTTTCGTCCTTGAAAGCGTCGGCATCGGCCGGGGCCTCGCCCTTGCGGGTGATGTTCGGCCACTCGGCGGAATAGGTGCGATTGACCTCCAGCCACTGCTCCAGGCCCTTTTCGGTGTCGGGCAGGATCGCGTTCGGTGGGCACTCCGGCTCGCAGACGCCACAATCGATGCATTCGTCCGGATTGATGACCAGCATGTTCTCGCCCTCGTAGAAGCAATCGACGGGGCAGACTTCAACGCAGTCCATGTACTTGCACTTGATGCAAGCCTCGGTCACGACATAGGTCATCAACGGCTCCGGTTGCGAGCGGCCGCGTCCTTAACGCGAGCCCGAGGGCAGCGCAAGGCTGCCGAATCACGCAGAGTCAATTTCATCATACAACGTCTGCGCCTCCGTCGCCGGTCCACGGCGCTCGCCCAGCGCCACGATCCGCACGACCCGAACTCTCGGCCCGAGCGCGAAGGTCAGCACCATGCCTGGCGCCACCGCCGCGTGTGGCTTGTCCGTCACCCGTCCGTCGACGCGGCAGCGCGCCTTCTCCACGTAGCGGGTGGCGAGCGACCGGGTTTTGAAGAAGCGCGCGTGCCATAGCCACTTGTCGAGCCGCATGCGTACTCAGGTGCGGAGCAAGGACGGCTACTTCTTTCCGCCGAGCTTCAGCTCAAGCAGCTTGGCGAACGGCGAGTCGGCGGTCGCATCGCCCTTCTTCTCGGTGGTGGCGTAGAGGCGCAGTGCCGGGCCACCAGAATCGCGGCGCGGCGGGCGTGGCCCCCGCCGATCGTCGCGGCCTCGGTCTTCACGGGGTGGTCCGTCGCCCCGCGGGCCATCCTGGCGCGGCTTGCCGTCCGAGCGAGGTGAAAAGTCGCGCTTGGGTCCGCGCGGTCCGTCCCGGCGATCTCCCTCCCGCTTGGGACTGTCGGCAAAGAACTGGCGCTCGTTGGGCCGCTCGGGACGTTCGCGGCGGCGCTGCTCACGGCGTTCACGTTCCTGTAGACGCTGGCGCTCGCGCTGCTCCTCGCGCTCGCGCACGAAACGCGGCTTCACCGAGAAGGCGAACAGCGGTCCGTGTTCGTCCGACGGCGGATGCACGCGATAGCCCAGTGCGCGCAGCACATTGGCCATCTCGGGCTCCGAGCAGCCGACCAGCGACATCATCTGCGGTGTGGCGCGGAACCAGCCCGGCGGCAGTGGCTTCGGTTCGGGCTTCTTCGGTTCTTCCGCAGCGGCCTCGGCGGCGGTCGCCTCCGTCGCTGTCGTTTCTTCCGGCTTCGCCTCTTCGACGGGAGCCGCTTCGGCGGGCGCAGCTTCGGCGGGCGCGGCTTCGGCAGTGACCGGCGCAGATTCTTCTGCCTTGGTCTCTTCGACGACAGACTCTGGAGCTGACTCGACGGGTGCGTCGGCGGCAGACGCTTCGGCTGGCGGCGCCTCGGCGGCGGGTTCGTTCTCGCCGAACGCGGCGGCAACGATCGCCCATTCGCTGATTTCGGCATCCGTCGCGGGCGCAGGAATCGCACTGCTATCGGCCTTTTCCGACCTTGGCGCGTTCCGCTTCTCCTGCTGCTGCGTCTGGCGCGCCTTCTCGCGGCTCTCGCGCACCGCCTGGCGTGCCATCGCGGCCAGGCGCTCGACCATGTCGGCGCGGATCGCGTGGTCTCCGAGCGGCAGGTAGCCGATCGAGGCATAGAAATCGCGCTCGGCGCCCTGCGGCAGATCCATCGAGGTGCGGCCTTCCGCCGGCAGCGGCGGAATCGTGTCGCGGCTCTTGGCCACCATCCAAAGGCCGGCGCGCAACCGGATCGGCACCGGCTTCAGCATGCTCGGGAAGTAGAGCGAGAAGACGCCGACCCGCACCCCGAGCTTGGCCAGGGCCTTGCGATCCTCGTCGCCGAGTTCGGCGAGCTGCTGCTCGATCGGCCGTCGCGGCAGCACGCCGAGGTTCTCGCAGAGCTGGAAGACGATGCCGCGCGCACCCGCCGGCAGCTGCTCGGAGGTCGCGCGGGCGTCCATCAATTCGCTGAGGCCGAGCCGGATGCGTGTCTCCACCCAGGTCGCGGCGCGCTTGCGCACCTCTTCGCGCGAAGGGCCATCGAGCAGGTCCGAGGCCAGCGCCTCGACCTTGGGCGCCAGCACGTCGCCGCTCGGCAGCAGGCGCGCCACCGGCCCGCCGCCCCAGCAGATGCGCAATTGGCCGTCGAACACCAGCTCGCCGTCGGGCGCGTTGGCGAAGGCCTGCAGGCGCGCCGGCAGGTCCTGGCGCAGCGCCTTCAGCGCGGCACTCAGCACGGCCTTCTGATCCGCATGGCCTTCGGTTGCGTCCGGCACGAAGCGGAAGCCCTCGATCTTGCCGAGGTGCTCGCCCTCGACCGTGACTTCGCCGGCAGCGGCGACAGACGACGTCATTTCACCCTCATCACGCAATCTTCTTACAAGCAGCGCGGCCCGTCTATCGACAAACCTTTGCGTCAGCCGCTGGTGCAGCACATCGCTCAGCTTGTCCTCGAGGGTCCGCGCCCTCTCTTGCCAGTGCACCGCACGCTGAATCCAGTCCGCACGGTGCGAAATGTAGGTCCACGTCCGGACATGGGCGATTCGAGCCATCAGAGTGTCGATGTCGCCGTCGTACCGTTCCAGCCGCTTGATGTGACCGTCGATCCAGTCCTCGGGAAGTCTCTCGCCGCCTTGTGTCAAATGGGTGAACAGCTGGCCGAGCAGCGCGGTGTGCTCCTCGGTCATGGTCTTGCGGAAGTCGGGCACCTGGCAGACTTCCCAGAGCAGACGCACCTTCGCCGACGAACGCAGCCGCGGCAGGAAATCCGAATGCTTGGCGAGCGTCTGCAGCGCGAGCTGGTCGTCCTGCTCGCGCACCCGCTGGAGGGCGGCATGTGGCGGCGGCTCGTTGAGGGACGCAACCAGACTTTCGATCGACCGGAAGTCGAGTTCGTTGTTGCGCCACTGCACGTCGCGCAGCGGATCGAAGCGATGGTTCTCGATCGCCTCGACCGATTCCTCGTCGAGTCCGCTGACGTCGATCGTGGTGCCGAACGTGCCGTCGTTCATGTGCCGGCCGGCGCGGCCGGCGATCTGCGCCAGCTCGACGTTGCGCAGCGGCCGCATCTGGCGGCCGTCGTATTTGCGCAGCGACGCGAACCAGACGTGGTTCACGTCCATGTTGAGGCCCATGCCGATCGCGTCGGTCGCGACCAGGTACTCGACCTCGCCCGACTGGAACATCTCCACCTGGGCGTTACGCG
This sequence comes from Reyranella sp., assembly GCA_044225265.1. Classification (GTDB taxonomy): domain Bacteria; phylum Pseudomonadota; class Alphaproteobacteria; order Reyranellales; family Reyranellaceae; genus Reyranella. Next base: position 81,909 of record JBGAIW010000004.1, on the reverse strand, counting down.
TACGGGGGCTGAGTGCTCCCATCACGATCGCCGTGCCGCCGCGCTGGCGACGGATCAATTCGGCGATCGAGTAGATTTCGTTGGCCGAGAAGCCGACCACTGCCGAGCGGCGCGGCAGGCGCGTCGCCTTTTTCGAGCCGACATAGGAGAGCTTGGAGAATCGCGGCCGCGCGATCACGTCGATGTCGGGCAGCAGGCGGTTGAGCACCGGCCGGATCGTGTCGGCGCCCAACAGCATGGTTTCGTTCAGGCCGCGTGCGTGAAGGATGCGGTCGGTGAAGAAATGGCCGCGCTCGGGATCGGCCGCCATCTGCACTTCGTCGACCGCAAGGAACGAGACCGGCCGGTCGACCGGCATCGATTCGACGGTACAGACGAAGTATCGCGCCGAGGCGGGTACGATCTTCTCTTCGCCGGTGATCAGCGCAACCTGGCTGGCGCCCTTCAGCCGCACCATGCGGTCGTAGTTTTCGCGTGCCAGCAGGCGCAGCGGAAAGCCGATCATGCCGGACTCGTGGCCCAGCATGCGTTCGATCGCGAGATAGGTCTTGCCGGTGTTGGTGGGGCCTAGAACAGCCGTCAGGCGACCGGAGGCGCTGGCGAGCGACATTGACCGAACTTGGCCCCTGGGCAGGGCCTGCGCAAGGCGCTGTCTTCAGCCCGCCGCGCCCGTCTCGAGTTTATTGCAGCCTAGGATCGGACCGAGATCGGCGGCCTGCACCAGCACGGCGATGCCCTGCTGGGGGCCGAAGCGGTCCGCGGCGACCGTGAAGATCGCTTCCTGTCCGTCCCACGGTGCGACCCTCTCGAGCCGGCGCACGACGTTGAAATTTGCGAGCGTGCTGCCGGTGTTCTCGCCGCGCGGCACCTTGGTGCTGTGATGGCGATCGTAGACGGCCAGCGTGATCTCCGCCGGCCGGCCGATCGTCTGGGCGTCGAGTTTGATCGAGAGCCCGCCGTCGGCGGCACGCTTCAGATGCGGCGTCGCCCGCGGACCGCGCCGCGCGCGCATCCGGTCGATCATCACGTCGACCTCGCCCGGGCGCGTGCCTGCCTCATGGGCCAGCCCGTCGAACACCATCTCCGGCGTATAGACGTAACGCTGCTTGAGGACCCGCGCGTAGGCGCGCTGGCGCTCGGTTGCGTCGGCCGAAGCGAAAGGATCCTTCCAGCCGATATAGTCCCAGTAATTGACGTGAAACGAGAGCGCCACGATGTCGGCGCGCTGCGCCAACTGGCCCAGCGTCCGGTCGGCTGGCGGGCAGGAACTGCAGCCCTGCGAGGTAAAGAGTTCGATAGCCCACGGACCATCCGCGTCTGCCGACTTTGCCTCTGCCCGGATAGGGAGGAGGGCGCTGCCGGCCAGCACGCCAGTAGCGCCCAGCAGGACGTGGCGGCGGGCAAGAGACATTCCTGTCATGCCCTCAACATGTTGAGCCGGTCGGCCATCGGCCAATCAACAAAGAGTTAACCGTGCATGGACTCTTGTGATGTAACAATATAACAAAACCCGAATGCACGACCGGATGTCCCAACCCCCGGTTTCCATGGGAACGACCCTTCTGGCCATGAGCGCCCCGGTGCGCATCTTGGGCGTACTCGCCGTGGCGGCGGCGCTGTGGCTGTGCGTCTGGTGGGCGCTGTGAGGATGCCGTCGTGAAGTCCGCCCTGAAGCTGGTCGACCTGACCGTGAGCTACGACCGCCATCCGGCGGTGCATCACGTCACGGCGGAAATTCCCGCCGGCGAGATGACGGCCATCGTCGGACCCAACGGCGCGGGCAAGAGCACCCTGCTCAAGGCGCTGCTCGGGCTGGCGCCGCGGATCGAGGGCCGCATCGAATGCGCCGCCCGCCGCATTGCCTACCTGCCGCAGCAGGCCGAGATCGATCGTTCGTTCCCGATCACGGTTTTCGATACCGTGCTGCTCGGCCGCTGGTCGCGCTTCGGCGGTTTCGCCAGGGCGGGTGCCGACGATCTTCACGATGCCGGGCACGCGATCGAGTCGGTCGGGCTGCGCGGCTTCGAGCGCCGCCCGATCGACACTCTATCGGTCGGCCAGTTCCAGCGCGTGCTGTTCGCGCGCCTGCTCCTGCAGGACGCCGATCTCGTCCTGCTGGACGAGCCGTTCGCGGCGATCGACGCCAAGACCGTCGCCGATCTGATGAAGGTGATTCAGCGATGGCGCGACGAGCAGCGTACCGTGGTCGCCGTGCTGCACGATCTGGATCAGGTGAAGCGCGACTTCCCGCACGCGCTGCTGCTGGCGCGTGAGCTGGTGGCGTCTGGCCCGACGCAGCGCGTGCTGTCTTCGGAAAATCTCCTGAAGGCGCGCGCCATGGCCGAGGCGTGGGACGAACATGCCGGCGCCTGCGAAGCCCCGGTCCGCGAACCAACCCGCCTCACCGCCTGAACCGATCATGCTCTACGACCTGCTGATCGGTCCGTTCGCCGATTTCGGCTTCATGCGCCGCGCGCTTGTTGCGTGCCTCGCGCTGTCGGTGGCCGGCTCGGCGATCGGCGTGTTCCTGATCCTGCGCCGCATGAGTCTGATGGGCGACGCGCTGGCCCATGCGCTGCTTCCGGGCGCCGCACTCGGCTTCCTGCTCGGCGGCCTCTCGCTGCCGGCCATGAGTTTCGGCGGATTCGTCGCCGGCATCGCGACGGCGCTGGTGTCGGGCGCGATCGCACGCTTCACCTCGATGCGCGAGGACGCGAGCTTCGCTGCCGCTTATCTGACCGCGCTGTCGCTGGGCGTGCTGATCGTGTCCCTGCGCGGCACCGCGGTCGACCTGATGAACATCCTGTTCGGCGCCATACTCGGCGTCGACGACCAGGCGCTGCTGCTGATCGCCGGCGCCGCGACCGTCACGCTGGTCGGCCTGGCCGCGATCTACCGGCCGCTCGTGGTCGAATGTTTCAATCCCGGCTTCCTCGCCGCCATGGGCGTACGCGGTGCGCTCTACCACTATCTGTTCCTGGCGCTCGCCGTGCTGGTCATGGTCTCGAGCTTCCAGGCGCTCGGCACCCTGATGGCGCTCGGCCTGATGCTGCTGCCGGCGGTTGCCGCTTCCTTCTGGGCGCGCGAGGTCTGGTCGATGACCCTGATTGCCGCCCCCATGGCATTCCTGTCGGGCGCGATCGGCCTGCTGGTCTCGTTCCATGCCGGCCTGCCCTCGGGACCGCTGATCGTGCTGATCGCCAGCCTGTTTTTCCTCGGCTCGCTGCTGTTCGGCAGCCGCGCATCGGTGCGCGCGCGCCTGTCGCATCCGGTGCATTTGCGCGGTTAGACTGCGCCCGATGACATTGGACACCAACGCGCAGGTGGCGCTCGCCGCGCTCGCGATCGGCGCGGCCTTTGGCGCACTCGCCCGGTGGTCGGGCTTCTGCCTCCGTGGCGCGGTCGAGGATGCGCTGACCACCCGGAACGCGCCGCGGTTGCGGGGTTTCCTCGCGGCCATGGTCGTCGGCCTCGTCGTCACCCAGGCGTTGGTCCTGCTCGGCCGCCTCGATCTTTCCAAGGCGATCGTGCTGCCCGGTTCGCTGTTCTGGGGCGGCGCGCTGCTGGGCGGCGCGATGTTCGGGGTCGGTATGGTGCTGACCGGCGGCTGCGGTACGCGGCTGCTGGTGTTGGCCGCCGGCGGCAATCTCCGCTCGGTCGTTTCCTTCGTCGTCTTCGCCTTCGTGGCCTATGCCACCATCCGCGGCCTGCTGGCGCCGGTGCGCAGCCTGCTCTCGAGCGTGAGCTCGGTGGCCTTGCCGCGGCCGGCGCTGCCGCTGATGGTCGGCGGAGCGATCGTCGCCGTGGGCATTGCCTTCGTCGTCTGGCGCAAGGTGCCGCTCAAACACCTGGTCGCGGGCGGATTGATCGGACTGCTGGTGCCGCTGGGGTATCTCGCCACCGGCGTGCTGGGTGCCGACGAGTTCGAGCCGGTTCAGGTCGAAAGCCTCAACATGACGCGCGCCGGCGGCGATGCGCTGATGTATCTGCTGATCTGGACCGGCGCGAAGCTCAATTTCGGCATCGCCTTCACCGGCGGCATCCTGCTCGGCGCGTTCGCCGTCGCGGCGAGTCGCGGCGAGTTGCATCTCGTGGGCTTCGAGAAGCCGGCCGATATGGTGCGCTATGCCGGCGGCGCCGCGCTGATGGGCGCGGGCGGCGTGCTGGCGCTGGGCTGCACGATCGGCAATGGTCTCACCGGCGTGGCCTCGCTCGCGCCGACTTCGGTCATCGCGCTGCCGGCCATGGTGCTGGCCGCGGCGGCAACCATGAAATGGCGTTGGAGGAACAGATGAACAGCCCCGTGCCCGGCGTCAGCCTCAGGACGACGCAGGCCAACAACATCACCATGCGCTACGCCGAGATCGGGCCGGAGAAATCGGGCGCACCTCTGGTCCTGTTCTGCCATGGCTGGCCGGAGAGCTGGTACTCGTGGCGCCATCAGCTCACGGCGGTGAGCCAGGCGGGCTTCCGCTGCGTCGCGCCCGACATGCGCGGTTATGGCGGCACCGAGGCACCTGAGCCGATCGACCAATACACCCTGATGCATCTGGTCGGCGACATGGCCGAGTTGGTGAAGGTGCTCGGTGAAACGAAGGCCGTCATCGTCGGTCACGATTGGGGCGCGCCGGTAGCCTGGCATGCCGCGATGTGGCGGCCCGACCTGTTTCCCGCGGTCTGCGCGATGAGCGTGCCCTACGCACCGCCGGGCTATGTCGACATTCTCTCGGCGCTGGCCAAGCTCGGCATCAACGACTTCTACCTGCAGTATTTCCAGAAGCCCGGCGTGCCCGAGGCCGAGCTGCAGGCCGACATCAAGGGCGCGCTGCGCCGCCTGTACTTCACCGCCAGCGGTGATCTCGACGACACCAAGAAGGGCTTCGGCCGCCTGCCCGACGGTACTCTGCTCGGCAACACCGCCAATCCCGACAAGCTGCCGGCCTGGCTGAGCGAGGCCGACCTCGACTACTACACGCAGGAATTCTCCCGCACCGGTTTCCGTGGCGGCCTCAACTGGTACAGAAACCTGCGCCGGAACTGGGAATTGGGCGGGCCGTGGCGCGGCCAGCCGATCCGCCAGCCCTCGCTGTTCATCGCCGGCGCCCGGGATGGCGTGCTGCGCTTTCCGGCGGCGCAGGCCCAGCTCGATGCCTACCCCAAGACCCTGCCCGGCCTGCGCGGTAGCCATATCCTGCCGGGCGCCGGCCATTGGGTGCAGCAGGAACGTCCCGAAGATGTGAACCGGCTGCTGATCGATTTCCTGAAGGGGTTGTGATCCAATTCGCGCCTCTTCAGGGGGCGTGCATGATCCGACTTTTCAGCCTGATGTTGGCCGCTCTTCTTGCCGTAACCGGCCTCGCCTACGCCCAGTGCGAGGAAGGCCCGCCGCCCCCGCCGCCGGCCTCGACGCCCTCGACCTGAGTCTTCGTCCCCGGATAACGGGGAGGAACGCCTACTTTTTCACTTCGAACTTCAGCGCCGCGCCGTTCATGCAGTAGCGGTCGCCGGTCGGCTGCGGCCCGTCCGGGAAGACGTGGCCGAGATGGCCGCCGCACTTGGCGCAATGCACTTCGGTGCGCACCATGCCGTGGCTCTGGTCGACCGTGGTCTCGACGGCGTCGTCCATCGGTGCCCAGAAGGACGGCCAGCCCGAGCCGCTTTCGTACTTGGTCTTGGAATCGAACAGCGCCTGGCCGCAGCCGGCGCACAGGAACGTGCCCGTCCGTTTCTCGAAGTTGAGCGGGCTGCTGCCCGGCCGCTCCGTGCCGTGGCAGCGCAGCACATGGTGCTGCAGCGGATCGAGTTCCTTCTGCCACTCGGCATCGCTCTTCTGGATCTTCGAAGCTTCGTCCTTGGTCGTCATTCTGGACTCCCGTCAAACCAGGGTTCGCAATTCGTTGGTCGCCACCGATAGCATGGCGAGATCGATTTGGCCTGCGCCGGCGATCTCCTCGCGCAGCCGGTCGATGCGCTCCAGGGCGAGCTTGCGCGCCCCGCTCCAGCGCTCCACCGCCCGCTCGGCGTCGCTCTCGCCGGGCGCCGCGCGCAACGCCGAGGCGAGCAGGTCGGCCTGCAGCGACGACAGCTCGTCCGATATGGCGATCGCCGCTTGCGACGGCCACTGGCCCTCGCGCGGCAGCTTTTGCGCGGCGTTGGCGAGGCCGGCCAGCGACAGCCGTTCGCCCAGCCGGAAATAGAGCCGGGCCGCCGTCTCGATCGGCTGGCCATTGGCTTGCGCCGCCAGCATCAGGTCACCGGCCGCCGCGAGGGTCTGCAGCGCCGCCGCCCGCCGCGCCAGTGCCGACGGCGCGCCGAGCGCCTCGAGGGCCGCGATGCGTTCCTGCAGGGCGGCGCTCTCGGCCGCGCCGATCAGGTCGGCCGGCAGTTCGTCCAGGGCGTCGACCGCCGCGCCCAGCCGGCGCGTCGCCTCGATCGTGTCGATCGGCTGCGGCAGGCGGCGCAGCAGCCATTGCACGGCGCGGCTCATGAAACGCTGCGATGCGACCAGCATGCGCGTCTGGGCCTCGGCCTTCAGCATCGGATCGAGCGCTTCGACATCGGCCCACAGCGCCCGCAGCTTCCAGGCATCGCGTACCACGGCGAAAGCGCGCGCGATGGCGGCGGCCGGTGCCCCGGTGCGCTGGGCGATGCTGCGCACGAAGGTCGGACCGCAGCGATTGACCAGCGAGTTCACGACTTGCAGCGTCGCGATCTCGCGGCGCAGGCGATGGTCGCGGATCGCGGGCTCGAATTTCTGCTGCAGGGTGCTGGGGAAATAACGCAGCAGCTCGTCGCGCAGCAGCGGATCGTCGGGCAGGTCCGACGGCAGGATCTCGTCCTTGAGGTCGATCTTGGCGTAGGCCAGCAGCACGCTGAGCTCCGGCCGCGTCAGATATTGCCGGTTGAGGGCGCGGGCGCGCATCGCCGCGGTGTCGGGCAGGAATTCGACGGCGCGATCCAGCCGCCCCCGCCTGTCACCGTCGGAACGCTCGAGTGCGCGCATGAAGCGCTCCAGCCGGTCGTGCTCTTCGCCCGCCAGCGCCTCGGCGACGCTGATCGCCTGGCTCTGCTGGTAGTTGTGGCGCAGCACCAGGCTCGCCACTTCGTCGGTCATGCCGAACAGCAGCTCGGTCCGGCCCGGCGCGTCGCTCGGCATCGACTGGCCAACCGCGATCTTGATGTTGACCTCGTGGTCGGAGGTGTCGACGCCGGCCGAATTGTCGAGCGCGTCGGTGTTGATCCGACGCCCGGCGAGCGCCGCCTCGATGCGTGCGCGCTGGGTGAGGCCGAGATTGGCGCCTTCTCCCACCACCTTGGCACGGAGTTGGGCCGCGTCGATCCGCAGCACATCGTTGGCGCGGTCGCCGGCATCGGCCTGGCTTTCGCTCGTCGCTTTCACGTAGGTGCCGATACCGCCGAAATAGAGCAGATCGACGGGCGCCTTCAGGATGGCGCGCATCAGCTCGGCCGGTGTCGTGCCGGGCGTGTCCAGTTCCAGCAGTTCGCGCATCTCGGCCGACAATGCGATCGACTTGGCATCGCGAGCCCACACGCCGCCGCCCTTCGAGATCAGGCTGCGGTCGTAGTCCATCCACGACGAGCGCGGCAGGTCGAACAGCCGCTTGCGCTCGGTCCAGCTCGCGGCCGGATCGGGAGCCGGATCGACGAAGATGTGACGATGGTCGAAGGCGGCCACCAGCCTGGTCTGCTGGCTGAGCAACATGCCGTTGCCGAAGACGTCGCCCGACATGTCGCCGACGCCGGCAACGGTGAAGGGCGTTGTCTGGATATCGGTGCCGAGCTCGCGGAAATGCCGCTTCACCGATTCCCAGGCGCCACGGGCGGTGATGCCCATCTTCTTGTGGTCGTAGCCGACCGAACCGCCGGAGGCGAAGGCGTCATCCAGCCAGAAGCCGTAGTCGCGCGCCAGGGCGTTCGCGATGTCGGAGAAGGTCGCGGTCCCCTTGTCGGCCGCGACCACGAGATAGGGATCGTCGTCGTCGTGCCGCACCACGCCGGACGGCGGCTTCACCTTGCCGGCAACGTAATTGTCCGTGATGTCGAGCAGTCCGCGAATCAGGATCCGGTAACAGGCGATGCCTTCGGCTTGCACCTGCTCGCGGGTGCCGGTCCCTCCTTTCCCGTCGGTCGGCGGCTGCTTCACGTAGAAGCCGCCTTTCGAACCGGTCGGCACGATGACGGCGTTCTTCACGATCTGGGTCTTCATCAGGCCGAGAATCTCGGTCCGGAAATCCTCGCGCCGGTCGGACCAGCGAATGCCGCCGCGCGCCACCCGGCCGCCGCGCAAATGGATGCCTTCCATGCGCGGGCTGTAGACGAAGACTTCGACCAGCGGCCGTGGCGCCGGCAGATCGTCGATCCTTCGACTGTCGACCTTGAAGGAGATCCATTCCTTGCGCTGGAAGTAGTTGGTGCGCAGCGTGCACTGCACGGCGTTGAGGAAGCGGCGCAGGATGCGGTCCTCGTCGAGGGTCGTGACCTTGTCGAATTCGGCCGCCAGCATCGCCTCGATCGCGTCTAGCCTCGTCTTGCGCGCCGCCGATTGCGCCTCGCCCAGCGCCGGATCGAAGCGGGCGGCGAACAGATCGCCCACGCCGCGCGCGATCGTGGGCCACGCCGTGAGCGCGCGCTCCATGTAGTCCTGGCTGAATGGAATGCCGGCCTGGCGCAGGTACTTGGCGTAGGCGCGCAGCAGCGCGACCTGTCGCCACTCCAGCCCGGCCCGCAGCACCAGCCGGTTGAAGCCGTCATTCTCGATTGCGCCCGCCCACAGCCATTCGGCGGTCGCCGCGAGCAGCGGCGCGGCACGATCGAGGTCGACCGCCGAGCCGTCGGCGGTCTCGACCGTCATCACCTGCAGCGCCACCGCCTGGCCCGCGCCGGGTTGTCCGGTTCTGGCGTCGCTCAGCCGGAATGGCACTTCGTTCAGCACCCTGAGGCCGAGATTCTCGGTCGGCGGCAGGATGTCGCTCAGTGCGATCGCCTCCTCGGGGTGGAACAGGCGAATGTCGAAGCGGTGCGGCGGCTGGCCGGGCTCGCGCGTCAGCCGGATGCCGAACGGCGTGCCCCTGGACGCCGCCTGCAGCAGGTCGAGGTCGTCGACCGCGCGCGCCGCCGGATAGGCCTCGCGGTAGGCAGGCGGAAACCAGTGCCGCCAGTGCCGCGCGGTTTCGCGGCCGGCGACTTCGCCCAGCCGGCTCTGCAGCGACAGCCGCAGCCGATCGTTCCACGATGTCGCCGCCTCGGTGAGCTGTTGCTCGAGGTCCGCGAGGTCGGGCGTCGGCGTGCCGGGCGCGGCGAGCTTCAGCGTGTACAGGACCTGGGCCAGTGCCGATTCCTTGGCGGTCGACACCGCGGTCGAGGTGACTTCGCCCTGCCACGCCGCCGCCAGCAGCCCGGCGATGCGCTCGCTCAAGGTGGCGTCGAAACGCTCGCGCGGCACGAACACCAGGCAGGTCGCGAAGCGCTCGACCGGATCCCGGCGCACGAACAGCGCCACCCGCCGCCGTTCCTGCAACTGCAGGATGCCGAGCACGTGGTCGTACAGGGTCGCCACGTCGATCTGGAACAGTTCGTCGCGCGGATAGGAATCGAGGATCGATTGCAGCGCCTTGCCGTCGTGGCTGTCGGGCTCGATGCCCGATCGGCCGAGGATCTCGGCGACACGGCCGCGCAACAGCGGCACGTCGACGGTCATGGCGTGATAGGCGGCGGAGGTGAACAGTCCGGCCAGGCGCCGCTCGCCGGTCACGCGGCCGTCGGAGTCGTAGGTCTTCACGATCACGCAATCCATCGGGCCGCTGCGATGGACCAGCGCTTGCCGATCGGTCTTGACGATCAGGATGTTGTGCGTGCTGCGGGCGAAGCGTGCCATCGCCTCGCCACCGCCTACGCCCTCGTCGAACAGCCTGGCCTCGTCGCGCCGCAGGACGCCGAGCGCCGACCCGGGCAACAGCTCGTAGCGCAGGCCCGACGGCGAGGAGGCATCGTCTGCGTAGCGATAGCGGCGATGGCCGAGGAAGGTGAAGTGGTCGTCCTCGAGCCAGCGCAGGAACTCCTCGTATTCCGCGAGATTGCTCGACTTGCCTGGGACGAGGTCGGCGATGGCATCGAGGCAGGCCTGGCGCATCGGCCGCCAGTCCTCGACCGCCATTCGTACCTCGGCCAGTACGCGGGTCAGCGCCGCGGCCAGCGCGTCGAGCGTGCCGGAATCGCCCTGGCGGTCGATCTCGATATGCATCAGCGATTCGCGGCGTGCCCGCGGTCCGGCCTCGTTCGCCACCTCTATCAGGTCGCCGTCGAGGTCGCGGCGCACCGCCATCACGGGATGCGCGAGCAGGGCGACGCCGAGTTCGCGGCGATTCAGTTCGTTGGTGATCGAGTCGACCAGGAACGGCATGTCGTCGTTGACGATCTGCACCACCGTATGGCGGCTCTCGAAGCCGTGGTCGTCGGCCGTCGGATTGAACGCTCGCACCTTGGCGACGCCGGGCAGGCGGCGCCGGGCGAAGGCAAGCAGGGCAGTGGCGGCGGCGGCGCGCTCCGCCGCCGGGGCCGCCAGCAGGTCACGATCGGCGACGCGCTCATAGAGGCGGCGGGCGAACTGGGCGGCTTCCTCGCTCCCGGCGGTACGCAGGGCGGCCGCGCAAATCGCGTCCAGGCCATAGGCGGGTCGGCGCTCGGCAGGCACCGCGCCAATGGACGCGACCGTGGACATGTCTTGCTGCCTCCCTTTGTCGGCCTCGCCCGACCGCCGCTCAGCGGGCTCGGATGTTAAGCCTCCATATGACGAAATGACGACGAAACTTGATGGGGCCAGAAGTGCCCATCGCATCGACCCTTTCGGGACCCCTGCCGGTGCGCCTCCGCCTTTTTTCTGCCGTTTCTGTTTCCGGCCCAAGGTTTCCGCGGCAAGGCGCGTTTTGTTCTCATTTTTTGCTGCACTTGCGAAGGTTCGCGTGCGGTCGAAATTGTCCGAATCTGAGAACTATTTTTTCGGCCTTTCTCAGATACTTAAGTATGAATTCTTGAGATTCACACGCGGTTCATAAAATTCGCGATGACACCCCAAACAGGAAACGTATCATCAAGGGATAGTGGGGGTCGGCAAATGGCTCCCAATTAGTAGGTGTCTTCCACAAGGTGTCTTATCCACACCTGTGGACAAGAAGAAAACGGGGGCCGCAAGTGTTTGATGTAGTTCAAGTAAGAAGCGGCGCGCGCGTTGTTACCGACTCCTCTCGGGACGCCCGCCTCACGGCCTTCGGCAAGGCCACCCTCTCCGACCGCTACCTTCTGCCTGGCGAATCCTACCAGGACATGTTTGCCCGCGTGGCGTCGGCCTATGCCGACGACGAGGCGCATGCCCAGCGCATCTATGACTATATCTCGAACCTTTGGTTCATGCCCGCGACCCCCGTTCTGTCGAACGGCGGCACCTCGCGCGGCCTGCCGATCTCCTGCTTCCTTAACGAGGCCAACGATTCGCTGGAAGGCATCGTGGGCCTGTGGAACGAGAACGTCTGGCTGGCGGCGCGCGGCGGCGGCATCGGCTCCTACTGGGGCAACCTCCGCTCGATCGGCGAGAAGGTCGGCATGAACGGCAAGACCTCCGGCGTCGTGCCCTTCATCCGCGTCATGGACTCGCTGACGCTCGCGATCTCCCAGGGCTCGCTGCGCCGCGGCTCGGCCGCCTGCTACCTGCCGGTCAGCCATCCCGAGATCGAGGAATTCATCGAGATGCGCCGCCCGACCGGCGGCGATCCCAACCGCAAGGCGTTGAACCTCCATCACGGCCTGCTGATCAGCGACGCCTTCATGCGCGCGGTCGAGAACGACGAGGAATGGGCGCTGACCTCGCCGAAGGACGGTGCGGTCCTGCGCAAGATCTCGGCGCGCAATCTGTGGATCCGCATCCTGACGGCCCGCATCGAGACCGGCGAGCCGTACCTGGTGTTCGTCGATCACGTGAACAAGGCGCGGCCCGAGCACCACAAGCTCGGCAATCTCGAGGTCAAGACCTCGAACCTGTGCAGCGAGATCACGTTGCCGACCGGCGTCGATAAGTACGGCAAGCAGCGCACTGCGGTGTGCTGCCTCTCGTCGCTCAATCTCGAGACCTATCTCGAGTGGCACGAGCATCCGACCTTCATCGAGGACGTGATGCGCTTCCTCGACAACGTGCTCGAAGGCTTCATCCAGAACGCCGGTTCCGACTTCGCGCGCGCGACCTACGCCGCCATGCGGGAGCGCTCGGTGGGGCTGGGCGTGATGGGCTTCCACTCCTTCCTGCAGCAGAACAACATCCCGCTCGAGTCGGTGATGGCCAAGGTGTGGAACAAGAAGATGTTCAAGCACATCCGCGGCCAGTGCGACGAGGCTTCGCACAAGCTGGCGGACGAGCGCGGCGCCTGCCCCGACGCGGCCGACTACGGCATCAAGGAGCGTTTCAGCCACAAGCTCGCGATCGCGCCGACGGCGTCGATCTCGATCATCTGCGGCGGCGCCTCGCCCGGCATCGAGCCGTCGGCGGCCAACGTCTACAATCACAAGACGCTGTCGGGCTCTTTCGTGGTGCGCAACCCGTACCTCGAGAAGGTTCTCGAGCAGAAGGGCAAGAACGACGAGGACACCTGGACGTCGATCATGACCAGCCAGGGCTCGGTGCAGCATCTCGACTGCCTCGACGACCACGAGAAGGCCGTGTTCAAGACTGCCTTCGAGCTGGATCAGCGCTGGCTGGTCGAGCACGCGGCCGACCGCACGCCGTATATCTGCCAGAGCCAGTCGCTCAACCTCTTCCTGCCGGCCGACGTGCACAAGCGCGACCTGCACCAGATCCACATGATGGCCTGGAAGCGCGGCGTGAAGAGCCTCTACTACTGCCGTTCGCTCAGCATCCAGCGCGCCGACGTGGTGTCGAACGACGCCGTCGTCTCGCCGCTCGGCGACCAGGCCCTCGTTGCGCCGAAGATGACTACCGACGCCCCTGGCCTGACTCTTCCGACCGGCACGCAGCCGGCGGGAGAGTCCAACAACTACGAAGAGTGTTTGAGCTGCCAGTAACGCCTAGCCGCCCGCGGTGAACCGACCGCGGGCGGTTCACCTCTCACCGCCAGTCCGGTAGTTGCCCGCATGTCCCTTCTCGACGCCAAGCCGATCTACAAGCCGTTCCACTATCCGTGGGCCTACGATGCGTGGCTGACGCAGCAGCGTCTGCATTGGCTGCCGGAAGAAGTGCCGCTGGCCGATGACGTCAAGGACTGGCGCAACAAGCTGTCGGCGAGCGAGCAGCATCTGCTGACGCAGATCTTCCGCTTCTTCACCCAGGCCGACGTCGAGGTGAACAACTGCTACATGCGGCACTACAGCCGTGTCTTCAAGCCGACCGAAGTGCAGATGATGCTGGCGGCGTTCTCCGCCATGGAGACCGTGCATGTCGCGGCCTACAGCCACCTGCTCGACACGATCGGCATGCCTGAGACCGAGTACTCGGCCTTCCTCACCGTCAAGGAGATGAAGGACAAGTACGACTACATGCAGGGCTTCAACGTCGATTCGAAGGCCGATATCGCCAAGACGTTGGCCGTGTTCGGCGCCTTCACCGAGGGCCTGCAGCTGTTCGCGTCGTTCGCGATGCTTATGAACTTCCCGCGCTTCAACAAGATGAAAGGCATGGGCCAGATCGTGACCTGGTCGGTGCGTGACGAGACGCTGCACTGCAATTCGATCGTCAAGCTGTTCCGCACCTTCGTGTCCGAGAACCCGGAGATCTGGACCGAAGCGCTGCAGCGCGAGCTCTATGTCGCCTGTTCGACCATCGTGGAGCACGAGGACGCCTTCATCGACCTGTCGTTCGAGATGGGCGGCATCGAGGGCATGACGGCCAACGACGTAAAGCGCTACATCCGCTTCATCGCCGACCGCCGTCTCATCCAGCTCGGCCTGCAGCCGATCTATCGCGCGGACGCCAAGAACCCGCTGCCATGGATGGACCAGATGCTCAACGCCATCGAGCACACCAACTTCTTCGAGAACCGCGCGACCGAGTACTCGAAGGCGTCGACCAAGGGCTCGTGGGACGAGGCGTTCAGCTAAGGGCGCCTCTCTCCGGCCAAGCCGGTTCGACATGAAGACGATCAGCGGCAACTGGAACGATGCCCCCGAATCGGTGACGCTGATCGACGCCCACCATCATCTGTGGGACCTCGAGACCAACTACTACCCGTTCCTGTCCGACAAGCCCGAGCCGCACTTCTTCCTGGGGCCGTACGAGGCGATCCGGCGCAACTACCTGCCGGCGGACTATCTGCGCGACTCGCAGGGGCACAATGTGCTCACGACGGTGCATTGTGAAGCCGAGATGGATCGCAATGCCCAGGTCGCCGAGACCAGGTGGCTGACGGAAGTCAACGCGCGGCACGACTTCCCCGGCGCCATCGTCGCCCATGCCTGGTTCCATACCGACAACGCTGAAGAGATTCTTGCCGCGCAGGCGAAGTTCCCGCTGGTGCGCGGCATCCGCTCCAAGCCGGTGACGTCGCTGCGTCCCGGCGAGGGCAAACCAGGTGCGCCCGGTACCATGCAGGACGAAAAATGGCTACGCGGCTTCGCCCTGCTCGAGAAATACGGCCTGTCCTGGGATCTGCGCGTGCCGGCCTGGCATCTTGCCGAGGCGGCCGAGGTCGCCCGGCAGTTCCCGAGGGTGCCGATCGTGCTCAACCACACCGGATTTCCCTGGGACCGCAGCGAGGAGGGGCTCGCCACTTGGCGCCACGCCATGGAGGCGGTCGCCCGGCAGCCGAACGTGCATGTAAAAGTCTCGGAGTTCGGCCTGAAGAATGCGGCTTGGGACTACGAGTCGAACAAGCGGGTCGTGCGGGAGGCGATCGCGATCTTCGGAATCGAGCGCTGTCTCTTCGCGACCAACTTTCCCGTCGCGGGCCTCAGGATCGGCTACGACACGCTGGTGCGGTCGCTCAGTCGCATGCTCGCCGACCGTTCGCCGGCCGACCGCGATCGCTTCTTCTGGAAAAACGCGGCAAGCTTCTATTGTCTGGAAGTCCCTGTTTAGCGGACCGTCGCCCCGTTCGCGCGCATATGGCGATGCAGCGGCTCGGCTTGGAGCGACGGGCCTAAAGGGTTTCGAATAGGCGACCAAGACTGGTCGAGGGTGCGTGCCCTCGGATGGCGACAGTTTCTCGATTCTACGTCGCCGATTGGAGGAACCGCCCCACGCCGATTTCGCCTTCTTGGCTGCCGCGGGCGAGTCGTGGCGACGCACCAAGATCTACGAAAAATGCCGTAACTCCAGCATTTACGGGGCCCGACCAGGATTGGAAGCCGGAGGGAAGCGGGAGGGATCTACGCCCAGCCGCCGGCATGCGGTAGCACGTGGCCGGTGATGAAGCCCGCACCGTCGGAGCAGAGGAAGCAGACGGCCGCGCCCAGTTCCGCCGACTTGCCGAGACGGCCCAACGGGATCTGCGCGGTCATCTTGACCATCGCGTCCTTGTTGGCGAGCAGGGCCGGTGGGAAGTAGTCCGGGTTCTCGACGTAGTTCGAGCCGACTGCGTTCACCGTGATGCCGTCGCGGCCGAGTTCCTTGGCAAGCGAGGAGACCAGGCCGTTGGCGGCGGCGCGCGCCGAGACGTAGGGCGCGTAGTTGGCGATGCCGCGCAGCGGTGCGGCCGACGAGACGAACACGATCCGACCCGACTTGCGCCGGCGCATCGACGGCGCCACGAGCTGCACCAGGCGAAAGGGCATTACCGCCATCGTCTCGAGCGCCGTGCGGAAATCCTCGAGCCGGGCCTCGGCAATCGGCGCGCGCAGGGCGGGGAAAGCGTCGTTGTTGACCAGCGCGTCGATGCGGCCGTGGCGCTTCAGGGCCTCGTCGACCATGGCAACCGGCTCGATCGAAGCGAGCGCGTGCGCGCCCGGGAACTGGCTTTCGTACTTACGGCGCGCGGTCGCGGCCTCGAAGGCGGGATCGTGTGCCAGCACCGTGGCGCCTTCGGCAAGGGCGACCTGGGTGGTGCCGGAACCTGCGAATTTCTCGACATTGGTGATCAGAATCACCCGGTCTTTCAGCATCATGGCGAGTCCTATAGGTTCGGCCCGATGAGTCCTGAACCGACCGATACCCCCGATCCGGCCGCCGGGCAAAGTGCGTCTTTCGGCTTCCGCGACGTTCCCGCCGCCGAGAAGGAGGGAATGGTGCGGCGCGTGTTCGAAAGCGTGGCGCCGAGTTACGACCTGATGAACGACCTGATGAGCGGCGGCGTTCACCGGCTCTGGAAAAACACGCTGATCGACGTCCTGAACCCCCGGCCGGGCGAGAGGTTCCTCGATGTGGCAGGCGGAACAGGCGACATCGCCTTCCGGATCGTCCGCCGGCAAATGGCCAAGGGGGGCGGAGCCGCCGACGTCACGGTGTGCGACATCAACCACGCCATGCTCTCGGTCGGGCGCAACCGCGCGGTCGACCGCGGCCTGCTGAAGGGCCTGACCTGGAGCACCGGCGACGCCGAGGCGCTGCCGTTTCCCGACCGCAGCTTCGACGGCTACACGATCGCATTCGGTCTGCGCAACGTCACCGACATCGACAAGGCGCTGCGCGAGGCGTGGCGCGTGCTCAAGCCCGGTGGCCGCTTCTACTGCCTGGAATTCAGCAAGGTCACGTCGGCGCCGGCGGCGCGCGCCTACGACGCCTATTCCGAGCGTGCGCTGCCGTGGCTCGGCCGGGTGATCGCGCGCGATGCCGAATCCTACCGCTACCTCCACGAAAGCATCCGTCGCTTTCCGCCGCAGCGCGAGCTCGCGCAGCGCATGGTCGCGGCCGGCTTCGGCAACGTCGCCTGGCGCAACCTGACCATGGGCGTCGTCGCGCTCCACTCCGGCTGGCGCCTCTAGAATGTTCCGCGCGCTGCGCAATTCCTGGCGGCTGCTTCGGCTCGCGCTCAGCTTCGCGCGGCACGACGCGCTGTTTCCGCTTGAGATCCTGGGTATCGCCCCGGCACTGATCGCCTGGGCGCGGCTGTTCCGCTCGCGCCGCGACCGGCGCCGGCCCGGCGAGCGGCTGGCGGCGGCGCTGCAGGACATGGGCCCAAGCTTCATCAAGCTCGGCCAGGCGCTGTCGACCCGCGCCGACCTCCTGAGCGAGGAGGTCGCGGCCGACCTGGCGCGCCTGCAGGATCACCTGCCGGCCTTTCCGGGCAGCGAGGCGCGCGCCACCATCGAACGCGAGCTCGGCCAGCCGATCGACGCGCTGTTCGCGAGCTTCGACGATCAGCCGGTTGCCGCCGCCTCGATTGCGCAGGTGCATTTTGCCGTCACGACCGACGGCCGCGACGTGGCGGTCAAGGTGCTGCGGCCGGGCATCGAAGCGGCGTTCCAGCGAGACCTCGACCTCTTCTACTGGATGGCCGAGCTGGTCGAGCGCACCCAGCCGCGCTTTCGCCGGCTGAAGCCCGTCGAATCGGTCCGCGCCTTCGCCGACGTGGTGCGCATCGAGATGGATCTGCGGATGGAAGCCGCCGCGGCCGAGGAGCTCGGCGAGAATTTCCGCGACGACCCGCGCTACCGCGCGCCCACCATCGACTGGGACCGCACCGCCGAACGCGTGCTGACGCTCGAGCGCGTGGTCGGCACGCCGATCGGCGATCGCGAGGCGATCGTCGCCGCCGGCCACGACGCCGACGCGGTGATGCAGAAGTGCGCCGAGGCCTTCTTCTACCAGGTGTTCCGCGACGGCTTCTTCCATGCCGACATGCATGGCGGCAACGCCTTCGTCGACGCGGAGGGCCGCATCGTGCCCGTCGATTTCGGCATCATGGGCCGTGTCGACGAGGACACGCGCGGCTACCTCGCGGAGTTGCTGGTCGCCTTCCTGCGGCGCGACTATCGCGCCGTCGCCGAGGTCCAGTTCCGCGCCGGCTACGTGCCGGCCGACCAGTCGCTCGAACTGTTCGCCCAGGCCTGCCGCTCGATCGGCGAGCCGATCTTCGGCAAGCCCAGCGCCCAGATCTCGATCGCGCGTCTGCTCGCCCAGTTGCTGCGCGTCACCGAGCAGTTCGAGATGACGGTGCGGCCCGAGCTGCTGCTGCTGCAGAAGACCATGCTGATGGCCGAGGGCATGGGCACCCGGCTCAATCCCACGGTCAACATCTGGGAACTGGCGCGGCCCCTGATCGAGGAATGGATGCAAAGCCATTTCGGGCCGCGCGCCATGATGGGCCGCGCGACCGAGGATCTGCTGCGCGGCCTGCGCCGTCTGCCGAGGCTGATCGACAGCATGCATATGGTCGCCGAGCACGAGCGCCGTCGTGTCGAGCGCGAGCTGGTGAAACCCGCGCCGGTGCCGCAGCGCCTGTGGCCGCGCATCGGCTTCGCCGAGGTCGTCGCGGTGCTGGCGCTGTTCGCTGCCATCGTGGCGTGGTTGCACTGAGCGCCGCTCGCTGAGTCATGAGCGCCGACCAGATCGTGTTTGGCCTCGCGGTCTTCCTGATCGCGGGCGTGGTCAAGGGGCTGGTGGGCATGGGCCTGCCGACCATCGTGATCGCGCTCACCACCCTGGTGCTGCCGCTCACCGAGGCGATCGCGCTGATCGCGTTGCCGACCATCTTCAGTAATGTCTGGCAGGCGGCGGTCGGCGGCAACTTCCGCGCCATCCTGCGCCGGCAATGGCCGCTGATCGTGCCGCTAATGATCGCGCTTTACAGCACGATGTGGCTGGTCGGGCAGAAGGGGCCGAATTGGGCGTTTCTGGTGCTAGCGGCAGTGCTCGTGCTGTACAGCTCGCTCGGCCTGTTCCGCATCCGGCTGCATATCCATGCCGATCTCGAGAAGCCGCTGGGGCCGGCGATCGGCGTGATCTCGGGCTTCGTGGCCGGCGTGGTCGGTGTGCCGGTGGTGCCGCTTATGCCCTATCTGCAGGGCCTCGACATCAAGCCGTCGGAACTGGTGCAGACCCTGGGCGTCGTGCTGTGCGCCACCTCGCTCACGCTCACCGCATCGCTGCTCAATTTCGGCCTGCTGGACGGAAGCCGGGCCGTGGTTTCGGCCGCCGCCGTGGTGCCGGCCATGGCGGGCATGTATGTCGGCCAGCACATCCGGCGGAAGCTTTCGATCGAGCAATTCAGGCTGGCGGTGTTCTGGGCGCTGTTGCTGACGGGGCTCTACACTTTCGCCAGCCGGGTGTTGTGGTAGGCTGGCGATCATGTTGCATGGCAAGCGAATCCTGCTGATCGTCGCGGGCGGAATCGCGGCGTTCAAGTCGCTCGAGCTGGTTCGCCGGCTGCGCGAGCGCGGTGCCGCGGTGCGTTGCGTGCTGACCGAGGCGGGAGCGAAGTTCGTCACGCCGCTGTCGCTGCAGGCGCTGACCGAGGACAAGGTCTATGGCGACATGTTTTCGCTCACCGATGAGAGCGAGATGGGCCACATCCAGCTCTCGCGCGACGCCGACCTGCTGGTCGTTGCGCCGGCGACCGCCAACATCCTTGCCCGCATGGCCGCAGGCCTGGCCGACGATCTCGCCGCGACCGTGCTGCTCGCCACCGACAAGCGCGTGCTGGTGGCGCCGGCGATGAATGTGCGTATGTGGACGCACGCCGCCACCGTCGCCAACGTCGAGACGCTGAAGAAACGCGGCATCACGTTCATTGGTCCAAACGACGGTGCGATGGCGTGCAACGAGCACGGCCCCGGCCGCATGTCCGAGCCGCACGAGATCGCCGACGCGATCGAGAGCATGCTGGCTGACGCGCCGGCCAGCGCTTCAGCCGAGCGGCCGCTCGCCGGCCGGCGGGCGCTGGTGACCTCGGGACCGACGCGCGAGGCGATCGATCCGGTGCGCTACATCTCCAATCATTCTTCGGGCAAGCAGGGCCACGCGATCGCCGCGGCGCTGGCCCGGCTCGGGGCCGAAGTGACCCTGGTCAGCGGGCCGGTTTCGGTCGCCGATCCCGCGGGTGTGAAGGTCGTGAAGATCGATTCGGCGGACGAGATGCTGGCGGCGTGCCTCGAGGCCGGCCGCGTCGACGTCGCCGTCTGCGCTGCCGCCGTTGCCGACTGGAAGGCCGCCAGGCCGGCAGCCGCCAAGATCAAGAAGAAGGCGGGCGTGGCGCCGCCGGCGCTCGAGCTCACGCCCAACCCCGACATTCTGGCGACGCTGTCCAAGCCCGGCGCGAAGCGGCCGGCGCTGGTCGTGGGCTTCGCCGCCGAGACCGAGAACCTGGTCGCCAACGCCATCGACAAGCGCACACGCAAGGGCTGTGACTGGATCGTGGCCAACGACGTCTCGCCGGCCACCGGCACGTTCGGCGGCGAGCGCAACACGGTGCACTTGATCACCGCCGAGGGCGTGCAGGACTGGCCGACGCTCGCCAAGGAAGCGGTCGCATCGCGGCTCGCCGGTGCGATCGCGCTGCAACTCGGCCGGCCGCGCAGCATCAAGGCCGCGGAATAGGCAGCGATGACAGGCGTCGAAACCGTTGAAATCGAGGTGATCCGGCTGCCGCACGGCCGCGATCTCGCGCTGCCCGACTACGCGACGGTGGCAGCCGCGGGCGCCGACCTGCTGGCGGCGATCGACCAGGACATCGAACTGAAGCCCCTGGAGCGGCGGATCGTGCCGACCGGCATCGCGATCGCCCTGCCGGTCGGATTCGAGGCTCAGGTTCGCCCCCGGTCGGGTCTGGCGGCCAAAAACGGCGTCACGGTTGCCAATGCGCCGGGCACCGTCGATGCGGATTATCGCGGCGAAGTGGGCGTAATCCTTGTCAATTTGGGCTCCGAGCCGTTCCGGATCACCCGCGGCATGCGAATTGCACAGATGGTCGTCGCCCGTCATGCCCGCGCCGTGTGGCGGGAGGTCGCCGAACTCGACCGTACGGCACGCGGTGCCGGCGGATTCGGATCAACCGGAGTGGCGGCGGGGTCGGCGCAGAAGAAGTAGCGGAAAGGGCCACAGAGGAATCGGGATGCCTCGGCTCAGCAAGAAGACCATGTTCGCCATCGAGGCCGTGCTCGATGTCGCGTTCCATGTCGGCGATCATCCCGTGCGCAGCGGCGATATCACCGAGCGTCAGCGTATTCCCAAGCGCTATCTCGAGCAGGTGCTGCAGCACCTGGTACGGGCCGGCATCCTGGCGGGCAAGCGCGGTCCGCGCGGCGGGTACCGCCTCGGACGCGACCGAAAATTGATCACATTGGGCGAGGTCGTGCGGGTCGTACGGCGGCTCGAGGCGGAGACCGAGCCCAACGATCCCTCGGTCGGCTCCGCGCTCGCCCACGAGGTGGTGTGGCCAATGTGGGAGAAGCTGCGCGAGGAGATGATGGGGCAGCTCGACCACATCACGATCGAGGATCTCTGCCAGCGGGCCTATGCCAAGGGTCTGGCCAACGGCAGCCGGCCGGCCGAAGGGCACGTCGCCGCCTGAGACTTCCTGCTATATGCTCCGCCGCCTTTAGATGGAGGAGCAAGACATGGCCAAGGCCAAGGCGAAAGCCAAACCGAACCCGCGCAACAAGAAGCTGTATGACGACGGCATGAAGATGCGCAAAGCCGTGCTGGGTGCGGCTTACGTCGACATCTCGATGGCGAACGCGGCGAACGACGAGTTCATGATGTCGTTCCAGGACATCACCACGGAATACTGCTGGGGCTATGCCTGGACGCGTCCGGGCCTGCCGAAGAAGCAGCGCTCGATGCTGAACCTCGCGATGCTGGCGGCGCTCAACCGTGGCCCGGAGCTCAAGCTGCACATCAACGGTGCGCTGAACAACGGCGTGACCAAGGAAGAGATCAAGGAAATCTTCCTGCAGGTCGCGATCTATTGCGGCATCCCCGCGAGTCTCGACGCCTTCAAGACCGCCAGTGGCGTCTTCAAGGAACGTGGCATCTGACATCGTCGTTCGGGCCGCGCGGGCCGGTGAGGCGCAAGCGCTCACCGCGCTCTGCGTGCGCTCGAAGGCGCATTGGGGCTACGACGCGGAGTTCATGCGATTGAGTCGGCCGACGCTCACGGTGAGCGAGGCCGATGTCGCCACCGGGTGCGTCCTTGTCGCGGAGCGCGCGGGGCTGGCCTTCGGCATGGCGAAGGTCGAGCCCGACGGCGAACTCGGCATGATGTTCGTCGATCCGCCGGCGATGGGCCGCGGCGCTGGCCGGGCACTGTTCGAGGCGTCGGTTGCGCTGGCACGGCGGTTCGGCGCCCGGCGCATGCCGATCCTCGTCGATCCCAACGCGGCGCTCTTCTATGAGCACATGGGCGCGCACCTGGTTGGCCATGCGCCATCCGACGCCATTCCCGGCCGCACCCTGCCGCTCTACGAGTACGACCTCGAAACGGCACATCGGCCGCTAGGGTAAGGGCCGCAACCCAACGGCCGGCCTTTGACAGGGCCGCCCGGCGCCCCTATAAAAGCGCCACCTCAGGGGCCTCTGGCGCCGCCGCCCGGCGGTGATCGACGGGGTCCTACCCAAGACGATACAGCGCTGTTTTTCAATGGTTTGGCCGCCCTGGCCAGCCGAGCGCGTGCGTCATTCCCAACCGTTTGAAGACCCATGAAGCTCGAAGACCTCAAGAAGAAGAAGCCCCCCGAACTGCTGGCGTTCGCCGAAGAGCAGGGCGTCGAAGGCGCCGCGCAGATGCGCCGTCAGGAGTTGATGTTCGCCATCCTGCAGAAGCTCGCCGCCGCCGATCAGGCGATCTTCGGTTCGGGCACCATCGAATGCATTCCCGACGGCTTCGGCTACCTCCGCTCGATGGAGGCCAATTATCTGCCCGGCGCCGACGACATCTATGTGAGCCCCCAGCAGGTCCGGAAGTTCGGCCTGCGCACCGGCGACACGGTCGAAGGCGAAATCCGCGCGCCCAAGGACGGCGAGCGCTACTTTGCGATGATCGAGATCAAGAAGATCAACTTCGAGGATCCCGACGCGCTGCGCCACCGCATCGGCTTCGACTCGCTGACGCCGCTTTATCCCGACGAGAAGCTGAAGCTCGAGATGGAGGGCGCAGGAGTCATGGCGCCGACGATTTCGGAGGAGCAGAGCTCGTCTCGCGCCACCTCGTCGGGTCGCGTCTCGTCGGCCCGCCGCACCACCGGCACCCTGACCAAGAAAGCGTCGACCTCGACGCCGCAGCAGCAGCTCGACATCTCGACCCGCGTGATCGACCTGATCGCGCCGATCGGCAAGGGCCAGCGCGCCCTGATCGTCTCGCCGCCGCGTACCGGCAAGACCGTGCTGATGCAGAACATCGCGCACGCCATCACTGCCAACAATCCCGAGGTCTACCTCATGGTGCTGCTCGTCGACGAGCGGCCGGAGGAAGTGACCGACATGCAGCGCACCGTGAAGGGCGAGGTCGTGAGCTCGACCTTCGACGAACCGGCCAGCCGCCACGTCGCCGTCGCCGAGATGGTGATCGAGAAGGCCAAGCGACTGGTCGAGCACAAGCGCGACGTCGTGATTTTGCTCGATTCGATCACGCGTCTGGGCCGTGCCTACAACACCGTGGTGCCGAGCTCTGGCAAGGTGCTGACCGGCGGTGTCGACGCCAACGCGCTCCAGCGTCCCAAGCGCTTCTTCGGCGCCGCGCGCAACATCGAGGAAGGCGGCTCGCTCACCATCATCGCCACGGCGCTGATCGATACTGGCTCCCGCATGGACGAAGTCATCTTCGAAGAATTCAAGGGCACCGGTAACTCGGAAATCATCCTGGACCGCAAGGTTGCCGACAAACGCACCTTCCCCGCGATCGACATCACCAAGTCGGGCACCCGCAAGGAAGAGCTTCTGGTCGACCGCGCGACGCTGTCGAAGATGTGGGTGCTGCGCCGCATCCTCATGCCGATGGGCGCCGTCGACGCGATCGAGTTCCTGCTCGACAAGCTGCGCACGGCGAAGACCAACCAGGACTTCTTCGGGGTCGATGAATCAGTAGGGGCGCGCTTGCGCGCCCCGGCGGGCGGCAGGCGTTGCAATCAACGCCGAGAGCCTTGTTCAAAAGACAAGAAAGCACATGAGCGGGCCTGGAGGCCCGCGGTCCGGAAGACCTAACTCGGTCTATCTCCGGTCCGGGCGAAAACCGCCGACGCATGCACGATGCGCTCGTCTCCGACCGTCAGGTAGCAATTCGCGAAGGCGAGGCGGCCACCGACCTTCTGGACGTCGACGTGGGCTTCCACCCAGTCGCCGATCTTCGCGGAGCCCGCGAAGTCGGTCTTCACGCTCGCCGTCGTCAGCATAGGGTTGGGCGTCTGGCTGCGGGTCGTTCGGTAGCCCAGCGCGATGTCGCACATCGTCATCAAGATGCCGCCATGGGCGATGCCGCGGGCGTTGGCGTGCTTGGGCTGGATGCGCAGTCCGACCACGAACGTGCCGTCGCCCTGCTCGCGAAAAAAGAAAGGTCCGTTGTGGTCGAGAAACGGGCTGGTCCGGAACAGCGGCTTGAAGCCCTCTGGTGGGCTGGTGTCGCTCATGCCGCCAACACCTGCTTGCGCTGTTCCTCGCTCACTTGCGGATCTGCACCGAACCAAGCCTTGAAGCCCATACGGCCCTGATGCAGCAGCATGCCGAGACCGTCGACGCAGGCATTGCCGCGCGCGCGGGCGCGGGCCAGCAGGTCGGTCTCGAGCGGGATGTAGATGATATCGTCGACGACGGCGTTCTTCGGCAATTTGGCGAGATCGATCTCGAGGGACGGCTTGCCGGTCATGCCGACGGCCGCCGTGTTCACCAGCAACGTGGCGCCCTCGAGCATGGCGCTCCTGTCCTCCCAGCGCTCGATCGTGATGCGGCGGCCGTCTTTGGGCGTGAAGGCGACGCCGAGCTTCACGGCCCTTTCTTGCGTGCGATTGATCAGCCGCAGTTCGGGCACGCCGGCATCCATCAGGGTACAGACAATGGCGCGGGCGGCACCTCCTGCGCCCAGCACGACCACCGGTCCCGCCTCGGGCTTCCAGGTCGACGCACTGGCCCGCAGGTGCGCGAGGAAGCCGAAGCCGTCGCTGTTGCGGCCTTCGAGCGTGCCGTCCGCCTGCTTGATCACGGTGTTCACCGCGCCGATGCGCGCGGCATCGGGATGGATGCGGTCGAGCAGCGGCATGATGTCGATCTTGTGCGGCAGGGTGAGATTGCAGCCGCGCGCGTTGGGCGTATTGCGCAGGAACGAAACCAGCACTTCCAAAGCCTCGCGCTTCGGTTCGACCGGCAGGCGGCCATAGTGGCCGGCGATGCCGTGCTGCTTCAGCCAGTAGCCATGCAGGGCCGGCGAGCGGGACTGGTCGACCGGCCAGCCGACGATGGCGGCGAAGGGGCGGCCGTTCGCCTCGGCCAGGAGCTTCTCGTAAGCACTCATGCGCCAAGGCCGATGCCATGCCCGGCGAGGAAGGACAAGAGCGGCAGCAGCGGCAGGCCGAGGATGGTGAAGTAGTCGCCCTCGATCCGGCTGAAGAGATGGGCACCGACGCTTTCCAGGCGATAGGCGCCCACCGACGTGGTCACGCTCTCGCCGGCCTCCTTCAGGTAAGCGTCCAGAAAGCTTTCGCTGAACGGCCGCATGGTGAGACGGGCCGTCTCGGTGTGGTGCCAGATCCGCGCGCCGCCCTTGGCCACGACGACGGACGAGACGAGTTCGTGCGTCTTGCCGCGCAATGCAAGCAACTGCTCACGCGCCGCGATTAGGGTCGGCGGCTTGTCGAACAGCCGGCCTTCGCAGGCCAGGGTCGAATCGCCGCCGATGGTGAAGGCCTCGGGGTGGCGTGCCGAGACGCGCGTGGCCTTGAGTTCGGCGAGCGCGGTAGCGATCGCCGTGGCATCGGCCTTCCGTGCGACGAGGCTCAGCTTGACCTCGTCCTCGTCGACACCAGGAGGTCTGATCTCGAAGGCGAGCCCCGCATTGGCCAGCAGTTCGCGGCGCGACTGGCTGGTCGAAGCCAGGATCAGCATCGGAGTTTCCGCATTACACGGGTTCCAGGCGGTAGAGGCTGCCATTCTCGCTCTGCGTCACGAGATAGAGCAGGCCGTCCGGTCCCTGCCGCACGTCGCGGATATAGGGCAGCCGGCCCTCGACCAGCAGCTCCTCGCTGCGCCACTTCTCGCCGTCGAGCTCGATGCGGTAGAGCGCGAAGCTCGACAGCGCTCCGGTGAACAACGAACCCTTCCAGCCCGGGAACTTGTCGCCGCTGTAGAACACGAGGCCGCACGGCGAGATCGACGGCACCCAGTAGCGCACCGGGTCTTCCATGCCCGGCAGGGTCTTGTTCGGGCTGATGATCGAGCCGTTGTAGTCGATGCCATAGGTGGCGAGTGGCCAGCCGTAATTGGCGCCGGGCTTCAGCAGATTGAGTTCGTCGCCGCCGCGCGGACCGTGCTCGACCTCCCAGATCCTCCCCGTCTCGGGATGAATAGTGAGGCCCTGCGGATTGCGGTGGCCCCACGTGAAGATCTCCGGCCGCGCGCCCGGCTTGCCGACGAAGGGATTGTCCGGCGGCACGCTGCCGTCGTCGTTCAGCCGTACCACTTTGCCGGCGAGATCGTTGAGATCCTGCGCGCGCTTCATCTGGTAGCGCTCGCCACAGGTCACGTACATCAGGCCGGCGCGGTCGAAGACGATGCGCGAACCGAAATGCAGGCCACCGGCGACCGGCGAACCGCGGAAGATCACGCCGACATTGCGCAGTCCGCCTTCGGTCCATTCCGCGCGCGCCACCGTCGTGGCGACCTCGCTGCCGGCGCCGCCGGCGTAGGAGAGGTAGATCAGCTTGTTCTGTGCGAAATTGGGATGCGGGCAGACATCGAGCAGGCCGCCCTGGCCCGAGGCATAGACTTCCGGTACGCCCGAGACCGCTGCCCGTGACAGGGAGCCGTTGGCATAGATCCTGAGGCGGCCCGGCCGTTCGGTGATGAGGAGGCGGCTATCGGGCAGGAAGGCGATGCTCCAGGGCTGCACCAGGCCGGTCGCCATGGTGACCAGCCGGTAGGTTGCCCGGTTGCTGCGCAGCACGATCGAGGCGATGTCCTGGCCCTTGGCTGAACTAATGAGCGCCGGACCGGTCAGTGCGGGCGCGGCCATGGCTGTGGACGCTGCAGCGAGTGCGAATCGGCGCCTTTTCATGGTCATTGCGAAGATTACTCCTGAGGCTGGCGCATGAGGGGCCGGTCACTATACTCGACGCCCTTCGGTCGTGGAGCGACCGGGCAGAGGGGGAAGCAAGATGTCGAAGTCGATCCTGATCCACGAAAATGGCGGTCCCGAGAAGATGCAGCTCGCCGACGTCGAGGTCGGCTCGCCCGGACCCGGCCAGGTCAAGATCCGCCATACCGCGATCGGTCTGAATTTCATCGACGTCTATACGCGCTCCGGCCTCTATCAGACGCCACTGCCCAACGCCGTCGGCCGCGAAGCGGCGGGTGTAATCCTTGAGGTCGGTCCCAAGGTGAAAGGCTTCAAGAAGGGCGACAGGGTGGCCTACTGCGGCGTGCTCGGCGCCTATTGCCAGGAACGCCTGATGGGCGTCGACCAGCTCGTGCACGTGCCGAAGGGCGTGAGCGACGAGGAGGCTGCCGCGATCATGCTCAAGGGCATGACCACCGAGTATCTGGTTGATCATACGCCCAAGGCCTGGCTGAAGAAGGGCGACACGATCCTGTTCCATGCCGCCGCCGGCGGCGTCGGCCTGCTGTTCGGCCAGTGGGCCAAGGCGCGAGGCTACAAGGTGATCGGCACCGTGTCGTCGCCCGAGAAGGCGGCTCTCGCCAAGAAGAACGGCTACAAGTGGGTGATCGACTACACCAAGCAGAACATCGTCGAAGAGGTGAAGAAGATCACCAAGGGCAAGGGCGTGCCGGTGGTCGTCGATGGCGTCGGCAAGGACACCTGGGCGGCGTCGCTGGATTGCTTGCAGCCGCGCGGCCTGATGGTCTCGTTCGGCAACGCCTCGGGGCCGGTACCGCCGGTCGCGCTCGGCATCCTCAACACCAAGGGCTCGCTCTACGTCACCAGGCCCAGCCTCGGTGCCTACACCGCCAATCGCAAGGAACTCGAGGCGTCGGCCAAGGCCCTGTTCAAGATGGTCAAGAGCGGCAAGGTCAAGATCGCGATCGACCAGCGCTATCCGCTGGCGGAGGCGGGGCAAGCCCATATCGACCTCGAGAGCCGCAAGACCACGGGCCAGACCATCCTGGTTCCGTAGTCCGGAGCTTCGAGGTGGCGGCGGAAGAAGGGCCAGACTCGGTCACCGAGATCACCGAGCGATCCTGGCTCCAGCGTATCGGCCAGTCGTTCGCCGGTGTGTTGTTCGGCTTCGCACTGATCGCCGTGGCGTGCGTCCTCCTTTTCTGGAACGAAGGTCGTGCGGTTACGACTGCGCGGTCGCTCGCCGAAGGCGCCGGGCTGGTGCAAACGGTCGCGGCCGATCGCATCGACTCCGCCAATGAAGGCAAGCTGATCCACGTCACGGGCATGCTCACCGTCGCGGGCCCGGCGCTCGACACCGAGTTCGGCATGAAGAGCAACGGTGTGCGCTTGATGCGCCGGGTCGAGATGTTCCAGTGGACCGAGGAACAGGAATCCGAGACCCAGAAGAAGCTGGGTGGCGGCGAGACCACCAAGACGACCTACAGATATGCGAAGAGCTGGGCCGACCATCCGATCGACTCGGCCAAGTTCAAGGAACGTTCGGGTCACGCCAACCCGCAGATGACCTACCGCAACCGCTTCGTCGTGGCGCCGCAACCCAGGCTCGGTGCGTTCGCCGTGCCTTCTGACCTATTGCGCAATTTCGGCGCCGAGGAGCGGCTGGCCGTGGCGGACGAGCAGCTGCAAGCGATCGGCAAGCGCTTCAACAAGCCCGTCCAGGCGGTCGACGGTGTCCTCTATGTCTCGCAGGATCCCACTCAACCCGCGGTCGGCGACCTGCGCATCACCTTCGCCGATGTGCGGCTGCAGCCGGCCAGCATCGTCGCCGCTCAAGCCGGCTCGGGCCTTGGGCCCTATCGCACGCAGGCCGGCGGCACTGTCGAGCTGATCGCCGCGGGACAGGTGAGCGCGGCCAGCATGTTCAAGGAAGCGCAGGACGAGAACCGGCTGATCACCTGGTTGCTACGTGCGGGTGGCGTGCTGGCGATGTTCATCGGCTTCAACCTGATCATGGGGCCGATCGGCACCATCGCCGATATCGTTCCTTTCCTGGGCGACGTGGTGCGGGTCGGCACCGGCTTCATGGCCTTCCTGTGCACGGTTTCGCTGGCGCCGATCGTGATCGCGATCGCCTGGTTCTATTACCGGCCGCTGGTCGCGGTCGCCGTCCTGGCCGTCGGCGCGGCTGTCGTCTACGGCATCGTCCACTGGTCGCGCGGCCGCACCGCCGCACAGCGCAAGGCGGCGCCGGCCAGCTGATGATGATCGTCGGTCTCACCGGTTCGATCGGCATGGGCAAGTCGACCGCAGCGAAGATGCTGCGGCAGATGGGTGTGCCCGTGTACGACGCCGACGCCGCGGTCCATGCGCTCCAGGCACCCGGCGGCGCGGCCCTGCCGCCGATCGAGGCGGCATTTCCCGGCGTGGTGAAGGCGGGGGTGCTCGACCGGCAGGCGCTGGGCGCACGCGTGTTCGGCAACAAGGAGGCATTGCGCAAGCTCGAGGCGATCGTGCACCCGTTGGTCGGCCAGAGGCAGCGGGCCTTCCTCAAACGTGCAGCCCTGCGCGGTGCCAGGATCGTGGTGCTCGATATTCCCCTGCTGTTCGAGGGCCGCGGCGAGCGCCGAGTCGATGCCGTGCTGGTGGTGAGCGCACCTGCCTTCCTGCAGCGCCGCCGCGTGCTCGCGCGGCCTGGCATGACCGAGGAGAAGTTTGCCGGCATTCTGCGTCAGCAGGTCCACGATTCGCTGAAGCGCCGCAAGGCGAGTGTGGTCATTCCGACCGGTCTTGGGTTGGCGCCGACGCGTGACGCCTTGGAACGCGCCGTTCGCCGGTTGAAGCAGCAGCCCGGCCGGTCGTGGCCGCTCAATCCCTGGCGCGAGAAATTCACAGGCCAGTTGGCCCGCGCGCGTCGTAAGTAGGCTGCGGCGAGGGTACAACCCTCATATGCGCGAGATCGTCCTGGATACCGAAACGACCGGCCTCGACCCCGGAGCCGGCCACCGCGTCGTCGAAGTGGGGTGTATCGAGCTGATGAACATGGTGGCGACCGGCAATTCGCTGCAGCTCTACCTCAATCCCGAGATGCCGATGCCGACGGCGGCGCAGGAAGTGCACGGCCTGACCGACGCCTTCCTCGCCGACAAGCCGCTGTTCGCCGACAGGGCCGAGGAGTTCCTGAAGTTCATCGGCGACGCGCAGCTCGTGATTCACAATGCGCAATTCGATCTTGGCTTTCTCAACGCCGAGCTCGAGCGGCTGAAGCTGCCGAAGCTTGGCAATCCCTATGTCGACACGGTTTCGATGGCGCGCCGCAAGTTCCCCGGGCAACGCGCGAGCCTCGACGCCCTGTGCGAGCGTTTCGATATCGACAATTCGAACCGCACCAAGCACGGGGCACTGCTCGATGCCGAACTGCTTGCCGAAGTTTACCTCGAGCTGAGCGGTGGCCGGCAGCGCGACCTCGGCCTCGCGCCGGAGATCGCAGCCAGGCAAGCAGGCGCGCTGACGCCGGCTCGCGAGGTGAGGGCGGCCCGGCCGCATTCGGCCAGCGCGGCGGAACTTGCCGCGCATGCCGAGTTCCTGAAGAAGCTGAAAGACCCGCTCTGGCTCAAGAGCGAGGCTTAGAGTCCACCCGGAGAGATTTAGGCGTGGCCGACCGGGCCGCCGGGCACGGTCGGTGTCGGTGCGCCCTGGCTCGCCAACTGCTGGCGATAGAGCGCGACGAAGTCCACCGGCGCGATGTTGAGCGGCGGGAAGCCCGCCTCGCGGGTGGCGTTGGCGACCACGGCGCGCGCGAACGGAAACAGCAGCCGCGGCGTCTCGATGAAGAGCAGCGGCCCCACGGCTTCCTGTGGCACATCACCCAGGGAAACGGTGCCGGCATAGACCAACTCCAGCACGAACAGCGGTTCCTTGTCTGCCGTCTGGGCGTTGGCCTCGATGGTGATCGAGACTTCGTAGGTCTTCGGGTCGAACTGGCGGCTGGCGACCGAAACATTGAGCCCGAGCTGGGGCTGCTTCTGCTCGATCAGACTCTGCGGCGCGCGCGGATTCTCGAAGCTCATGTCCTTGATGTACTGGCCGTGCAGGGTGAGTGGCGAGGGCGCGCCCTGCTGCGGATTCGGCGGATTCGAAGACGTGTCGGTCATGGCCTTCTTTCGATGTCTGGGCGGCGGGCGGTACCATGCAGGGCTGCACTGCACAAGGCGCAGGCAGGTGCGACCCCCGGCCATTTGCCAATAACGCGCGCCTTGGCGATGATAAAGTCCTGTAATTGCACGCCTCGGAAACCATGAATCGCAGTTCATTGCGCCCCCTGGTCGGCGTCTCGGCCTGCCTGAAGGAAAACGGCCGCGGCGGCTGGCACCACACGGTGGGCGACAAGTACGTCCAGGCGGTGATCCGCGCGATCGGCGCCTTGCCGGTCGTCATACCGGCCATGGGCCCCGAACTCGGCGACAATGCCGTGACCGAGGCGCTCGACCGGCTGCTCGACACGCTCGACGGCGTGCTGCTGACGGGTAGTCCGTCCAATGTCGAGCCGTACCACTATGACGGCCATCCCAGCCGCGAGGGCACCGCGCACGACCCGGCCCGCGATGCCACGACGCTCCCGTTGATCCGCCACACGATCGATCGCGGAGTGCCGCTGATTGCGATCTGCCGCGGCGCGCAGGAAGTGAACGTGGCGCTGGGCGGGACCCTGCACCAGCTGGTGCACGAGGTCGGCGGGCGCCGCGATCATCGGTCACTCAAGGCCCCGACCACCGACGAAAACTACGCGCCGGCGCACAGCATCGACATCGTCGAAGGGGGCTTGCTGCACAAGCTGCTCGGCGAGCGCCGCGTGATGGTGAATTCGCTGCATGCCCAGGGCGTCGATGCCCTTGCGCCGCGGGCGCGGCTGGAAGCGGTTGCCGACGACGGCCAGGTCGAGGCGTTCAGCGTGCCCGATGCGCCGGCTTTCACCCTGGCCCTGCAGTGGCATCCCGAGCACCGGGCGCTCGAAAATCCGGTTTCGATGAAGCTGTTCGACGCCTTTTCCGAGGCCTGCCGCAACCGCGCCGCCGCGCGCCTGAAGCCGCCGCTGCGAGTCGCGGCCGAATAGGAACACCATGGACGGCACCCCCACCCGCAACAATGCGCGCCGCGACTTCTACGAGCGCATCGGTGGACTATCGATGGCGCCGCTCTGGGAATCGCTGCATCAACTGGTGCCGCCGCAGCCGATGCCGAAGTACGAGGCCGCGCACTGGGACTACGAAAAAGCGCGGCCGTTCATTCTGGAGTCGGGCACGCTGATCACCGCCAAGGAAGCGGTGCGGCGCGTGCTGATCCTGGAGAACCCCGGCATGAAGGGCAGTTCGTGCATCACGCCGACGCTCTATGCCGGCCTGCAGCTGATCCTGCCGGGCGAAGTGGCGCCGGCTCACCGTCACACTCAATCGGCGCTGCGCTTCATCGTCGAAGGCGAGGGCGCCTACACCGCGGTCGACGGTGAACGGACCGTCATGCGTGAGGGCGATTTCGTCATCACGCCGACCTGGACCTGGCACGATCATGGCAACGACTCGTCGAAGCCGATGGTATGGCTCGATGGGCTCGACATTCCGCTGGTGGCGATGTTCAACGCGGGCTTTGCCGAGAACGGCGCCGAGGATGAGCAGGCAATCACGGTGCCGACGGGAACGGCGGAGGCCAAATTCGCCGCGGGATTGCTGCCGGTCGACTGGAAGCCCAGCCGCCAGACCTCGCCGATCTTCAACTATCCCTACGCTCGCACGCGCGAGGCGTTGGGCGGTCTGGTCAAGGCCGGTCCGCCCGACGCCTGTCATGGTTACAAGCTGCGCTACGTGAACCCCGCGAGCGGTGGCGCGCCGATCGCGACCATGGGCACGTTCATGCAGCTCCTGCCCAAGGGATTTGTGACGTCGCCCTATCGCAGCACCGACGGCACGGTGTTCTCGGTGGTCGAGGGCGAGGGCGAAAGCATCGTCGGCGACAAGACTTTCAGTTGGAAAAAGCGCGACCATTTCGTCGTGCCCAGCTGGGCGAAGGTCGTGCACAAGGCTGCGAGCGAGACCGTGTTGTTTTCCTTCTCCGACCGGCCGGTGCAGGAGCGCCTCGATCTGTGGCGCGAGGATCGCAGCGGCAAGTAGCCGGGGAGGTCAGGCGATCAGGCCGGCATCCTTCACCTGATCGCGATAGGTCTTGGAGACCGGCACTTTCAGGCCATTACGCAGCGCCAGCACCAGCTTCTGGCCGTCGCGCTCGACCGAGGCGACGGCGTTCTTCGCCACCCACCACGAACGATGCACCTGCAGGCCGCGCTCGCTGCTCAACTCGGTGAGGGCATCGCGGAGGCGCATCAGGATCAGGTCGCTTCCGATGGCGGTGTGGATGCGCAGATAGTGGTCTTCCATCTCGAGCGCCAGCAGGTCACGGCCGAGTGCCGGCGGAATGCGGCGGAAGAAGTCGGGCGGGCCGGGTGAGGCGCCCTCGGCCGGCGGCAGGGCGGCGACCCGTGCCCGTTCGGCGTCGGCCTCGGCACGCAGGCGCTGCTCGACGAACAACCCTAGTCCGACAGAGATCACCACCGTCAGGAAGGCGTTGTCCGGATAGATGGAAGCATAGGCACGCCAGGGAATCTGGCGGTGAAGCCATGACTGCACGATGATCACCTCGGCCGTGCTGGGAATTGCTCCCAACAGGCCGACCAGCGTCATGCGGACATAGACCGGCCAGCGGTCGATCGGCTCGACGCGCCCCAGCCAGGCTGCCAGCAGGATGATCTGCAACCAGCTCAGCAGGCTGATCGACCCGAAGTAAATCAGCCGGTCGCCCAGCCCCATGATGTTGTAGGTGCCGAAGGGGCCGATCACGGCCATCACCACGCTGATCGCCAGCAGCGGCGGCAGGTGCCAGGGGAGCGCCCGGAAGTACGGCGATTCGCGCATCGTGAACGGATGATCCTGGCAGATCGCGAAAAAGGCCAGTCATTCCACGCAGTTGGCGTGGAGGTTCTGCCGGGTGGCGATGATCTTTGCCGCGTGTTCGACGTGGGAGTTCATCATGCCGTCAGTTCTCGACATCATCGCCCGTACTCCGCTCTGGGTGTGGCCGCTGCTCATTCTCGTGCTGTGGCTTGGTTGGTCGGCCAGCCGGCCGCGCACCATCCATCCCTTGCGGCTCGCCGCCCTGCCGCTGGTCGGACTGGGCATGACAATCGCAGGCGCCATGCAATCGACGGCGCCACCGTTGACGCTGGGTGGCTGGCTGGTCGGTCTGCTGATCAGCCTGCCGATCGGCCGGCTGGTCGGTCGTCGCCGAACCGCCGCGTGGCAGCCGGACGGCCGGATCCGGATCGACGGCGGCTGGTTCATGCTGGGCTTCGCCGTGTCGATCTTCGCGGTCCGTTACGCACTGGGCGTGACATTCGGTCTCTGGCCGGCGCTGGCCGGGCAACCGGCCTGGATTGCCGGGGCGGGCGCCGTGGGTGGCGCCGTTGCTGGCATCGGCCTCGGTTGGCTGAGCGGGTTGATGGTCAGGGACCGGCGCTGGATTGGCCGCACCATGCTTGCCGGCGCCTTGCTGCCACTGGTCACGTGTGCGGGCCTTGCCGGTGTGATCGCGTTCGGCGAGCCGACACCGATTCAGCGCCTTGCGGCCGGCGATAGTCTGCCCGGGTCCGACAAGTGGGACTGGAAGGCGCTTCCTGGGGTCAGTCGAGTGACGGCCCGCGACGGCGCCCCGCTTACGTATCGCCTCTATACGGGCCGGCCGGACCGTGCGGTCGTGCTGGTCCATGGTTCGTCCGGCACCGGCCTTTCCATGCATCGATTGGCGCTGGAGCTGCAGGCTGCGGGGGCCACGGTCTACGCGATCAGCCTGCGCGGTCACGGCGGCAGCGGTACGGTGGTGGGCGATAGCACCTACAAGGACCAACTCGACGACGATCTGGTCGATTTCATCCGCGCGGTCGGTCTCGACAAACCCGACATTCACCGCACCCTGATCGGATTCTCGTCCGGCGGCGGCTTTGTCCTGCGCACAGCGAGCGGATCGAACGCGGCGCTGTTCGACGCCTACCTGCCGCTCTCGCCCTATATCGCCTACGATTCGCCGACGTCTCGTCCGGCGGCCGGGGGCTGGGCGAGCGTGGCATTGCCGCGTTTCATCGCCTTGTCGGTGCTCGACGGCCTCGGCCTGCCGTGGTTCCAGAATCTCGCCGTCGTGCGCTTCGCCACCGATGCCAAGCCGAGCGAGAGTCGAACACCCGCCTACTCCTGGCGCCTGCAGGTCGGCATGCACCTGCATCGCACCTGGCGGCATGAGATAGCGCGCATCTTTCGGCCGACCATCGTCGCGGTCGGCAGCAACGACGAATTGTTCAGAGGCGACCGGT
Organism: Reyranella sp.; assembly: GCA_044225265.1. Lineage (GTDB taxonomy): Bacteria > Pseudomonadota > Alphaproteobacteria > Reyranellales > Reyranellaceae > Reyranella. The sequence continues at coordinate 46,332 of JBGAIW010000004.1, read as the reverse complement.
TCACCGGCCTGTTCGCCAGTCTGAATCCGGCAATCCGCGTGTCGGTGCTGCCGGAGCAGGGCCACATGAGCATGATCGCCAACGACCTGGCGGTGTCGGCCATTGCGAAGCTCTGGCTGAGTCTGGTCAACGCCGGACGATTCGACTTCAAGGTGCGCGAAGAAATCTTCGCAGGCTTCGACGGCGACAAGGCTGCCTTCACCCGGGCGATGGCCTTGATCGCCGACACGCTGGCGCACGATCCGGGCAATGCCGAGGCATTGACATGGCGCGGCGCCGGACGCCTGTTCATGGCGGCCGAGGCCTTTCGGCGGCAGGCGACAGCGGATGGACTGAACTTGTCCTCGCAAGGCCTCGCCGATCTCGAGCATGGCGTTTCCTTGAAGCCGGACTCCATCGCGACCCGCGCGGTACGGGGCCCGGCCTTGCTGATCTATGCCAAGGGTCTGCGGGCCCTCGACAAGATCCATGCCGACGCCCTTACTGAGATGGCGATCGCGGACTTCGACTTCATCGTCCGTGCCAATGCCGTGAACTGGAGCGCGCTTGCCGTGCACGATCGCGGCGAACTGCTGGGCGCATTGGCCGAGGGTTGGCTGCAGCTGGGTAAGGTCGAGAAGGCGAACGTCTATCTCGACCGCATGTCCGCCGAATTGCCCGGTACGCCCTACGCGCAGAATGCTGCGCAGCATCGCGCCGACCGTTCAGCCAGGGCTCCACTGACCTGCCTTGGCTGTCACTGAGTGAGGCTTTCCCGGGACAGGATGATCTGGCCTTGCCAGTCGCCATGGTTCCAGGTGATGCCGCCCATCGTGCGGCCGTCGTCGGACACGACCATCTTGTAACGGTCTAGTCCGATCACGCCGCTGGGGTCGTCCTTGCGCGTGCCTGCCAGGGTTACGGTGCGGGCTGTCGTGTTGGTGCGACCCGAGACATATTCCGTCGCGCTCGTGCCGAGTTTCGCTTGCTCCTCGGCGCGCGGCGAACGCATCAGCGTCCAGGCGAAGCTTCCACTCGCCAGTCCATCCGCGCCCACGCGCAATGAGAGGATGGTCGTGTAGAGGAAGCCGGGCGGCGATATCCACTGGCCTCTCCAGGTCCCGGAGAGGTCGAGAGTCGAAAGCGGCTTCTCGGATTGGGCAGCGGCGGAGAGCGAGAATGCCAGACTGGCCAGCAGCGCGAGCAGTGCTCGCATCAAACGCTGCGCTTCTGTGCCGCCACCGAGCCCGCGCACTGATCGACATTGATCAGCGGCCGCAGCTGCGGATCATAGGCCTCGGTATGCTGCGCCTTGCCGCCGGAGACATACACGAACAGGCTGCAGGCATCGGATTGGTAACGCAGCGCCCTCACCGGGCCATCGCGGCGATCCAGGGCAGGCGGTCCGAACGTCGCCTGCAATTGGCGCTCATCCATGCCCTTGATCGAGCTGACCGGAATTGGCCGACCGGCGTTGGTCGATCGGAAGATTCCGGTCTCGCCGCCGCTCAGCGAATAGCTCGGTTCGGAACTGGTCACGCAGCCTGCGATAAGCAGGGCGCTGACAGCGGCCGAGGCGGCTTGGATCGAGAGGACCGGTCTCATATGGCAAGTCTAGCGGGCTTGGCGGTGGATTAAAGCCTCAGCGGGGTGGCCTGAGCGACTGCGCCACATGGACCATGGCTGCGGTGCCCAGTACCGGCACGATCAGGTTCAGGATCGGGATCGTCCCCAGGAAGGCGATAGCGACGCCGGTCATCCAGAGCGCACCGCTGTTGGCCCGCCGCCAGGCCTTGACCTCGGCCGCGCTCAGTCGGCGCAGGGCGACCTGTTCGTAGTACATGCGCCCGGTCAGCCAGCCGTTGATGCCGTAGAACAGGACCGCGCCCAGGCCGGCCACGAACAGGGCGAGGATATAGAGCGGCAGCATCACCAGGTTGAGCGCCACCACCGCCAGCAGGAAGACCACGCCGGTCCAGATACCGGTCCAGACCGGAATGCCGCGGGCCGGCCCGAGCTGCGGATAGTGCGCCGCCTCGACGATGTCGGCGATCCGCTCCATGAAGACCGACACGACGATGCCGAAGCTTGCCGGAAACAGCAGCACCGCCAAGGTCACCACGGCAGCGCCGCCCAACCAGCGAACTGCTTCGTTGAGCCAGCTCCACTGGAAGGTCGTGAACGATTGCAGCGCCCACCACGCGAGCGCGATCAGGACGACCTGCAGCAGAAGCGACAGGCCGAGCGACTGCCAGATCACGCCGCGCAGGCGCGGATCGGAAAGCTGCAGGACCGCCAGTTCGAAGGCGCGCAGCATGCCCGTCCTATTGCTGCGGTCCGACGACGCCCGCCGCCTTGAGCTCGGAGATCTCCTTGCTCGAGAAGCCGCGCTCGCCCAGCACCTCGTCGGTGTGCTGGCCGCGCTTGGCGGCGGGACCTCTCACGCCTTCCTTGGTGCGCGAGAAACGCGGCGCCGCCGCGGGCTGCGCGAAGCCCGCGACGTCGACATAGGCGTTGCGTGCCTTGGCGTGCGGATGCTGAGAAGCCTCTTTCATGGTGAGCACCGGCGCAAAGCAGATGTCGGTGCCCTCCATGATCTGGCACCACTCGTCGCGGGTCTTGGTCTTGAAGATCTGCTCCAGCCGGCCCTTCAGCTGCGCCCAGGCGTTGCGGTCCATCTGCGCCGGAAGGGACTGGCCCTTCAGGCCGGTCTTCTCGAGCAGCAGTTCGTAAAACTGCGGCTCGATGGAGCCGATCGAGACATACTTGCCGTCCTTTGTCGTGTAGGTGCCGTAGAAGTGCGCGCCGCCGTCCAGCATGTTGGCTTCGCGGTCGTCCTTCCAGAGGCCTGCGCCCATCATGCCGTAGATGCCGCCGAGCAACAGGGCGGCGCCATCGACCATCGCGGCGTCAACAACCTGGCCCTTGCCCGAGCGCTGCGCCTCGAGGAGGCCGCACACCATGCCGAAAGCGAGCAGCATGCCGCCGCCGCCGAAATCGCCGACGAGGTTCAGCGGCGGCGTCGGCTTGTCCTTGCCACCGATCGCATGTAGCGCGCCCGTGAGCGCGATGTAGTTGATGTCGTGGCCGGCTGCCTTGGCGAGCGGGCCTTCCTGGCCCCAGCCGGTCATGCGGCCATAGACCAGCCTGGGATTGCGCTTGAGGCAGACATCGGGACCGAGGCCCAGGCGCTCGGCAACGCCGGGACGGAACGGTTCGGTCATGCCGTCGGCCTTCTCGATCAGGCGCATCACGACCTCGACGCCTTCCTTCTTCTGAAGGTCGACCGATACAGAGCGGCGGCTGCGATTGTGAACGGCGAACTTCGGATCGGCGATGCGATCCATCACGTGCGTCTTGGTGCGGTCGACGCGGATCACGTCGGCGCCCATGTCGCCCAGCATCATCGAGCACATCGGGCCGGGGCCGATGCCGGCCAATTCAACGATCGTCAGCCCCGAAAGCGGACCCGCCATGACTTTCCTCCTGCGAAACTGGAATTCTGCTTTGCGCTCGACCCTATACCCACAAACCCTGTGCCTACAATCCGCGGGCTACAGGCGGGCGGCGAGGAAGGCCTGCACGTGCGTGATCGCGTCGGCGCGCGCGGCCGGGTCCTCGCCGACCACCGGCACCACACCGGCTCGCGTCGAATAGTTCGACAACTCGGCGCGCTTGAGGTTAGGCCAGTCGAAATCGTGATAGGCCCCGGGATAGAGTTGGTAGTCGATGGTCGCTCCCCGGCTCACGGCCCGGTCGACGAGTTCCTTGCATGGCGCCGCCGGCGTCCAAACATCCTTCCCGCCGATCAGCACCAGCAGCGGGATCGCGGGCGTCCAATCGCCACCCATGCGCTGCTCGCTGCACGACCCCGGATAGAACGCGACCGCGGCCTTGAAGCCGGGACCGGACAAATTCGCGGGCCGACCATATTTCTTGCCTAGCGCGAACAGCACCGCGCCGCCGCCGTTCGACCATCCCATCATTGCAATCCGCTCTTTGGCGATGAGCGGTTGCTGCTGCAGCCAGGCCAGTGCGCCGTAGGCGTCCGCAGGACGACGCAGGTAGATCCATTCCTTGAAGCCGGAACTCGAGCACATCTCGCCCGAGCCGCGCGGCGCGAAACTGTCGACCATAAGTACGGCGTGGCCCGCTTCGGTGAGACGTTTGGCCCAGTCAGTCTCGCGCGACATGATTTTGTGGCTGATCGTGGAGATCAGCCCGCCGCATCCATGCAAAAACACCACGGCCGGTGCAGGACCGGGCTTGGACGGGCGGAACAGGTAGCCGTCGAGTTGCGTGGCGGGCGCGCCGTCCCGGGCGTCGAGCGACGGGAAGCCGACTTTGTCCTGCGCCCATCCGTCGCTGCCGCCGGACCAAGCAGCGAGAGCGACGATCGAGGCGAGCACCGAGGGGAGGCGGAGGCGCATTCCCGCGATAGTAGCCGTTCCGGATAGGCCGGTCTAAAGTCCGCGCCGCGACTGAGTGGAGGAAACGGATGAGGTTGGGCCGGATTATCACGGCTTTGGCGCTGGGGCTCGGCGTCGCGTTCGGCGCTGCCGCGCAGCAAGCGCCTGCCGTCCCGGCGTCGCCGGCCAAGGAGTTCAATCAGCAGTTTCTGGTACCAGGCTCGTGGTTCCATGGCGTGCACGGTCTCGCCTTCAACAAGGACGACCAGCTCTTTGCGGGTTCCGTGATCGGCCAGACCCTCTATCGCGTACAGGTCGACTCCGGCGAAGTCGATCGCGTGATCGAGCCTCCGATGGGAATGGCCGACGACATCGCCTTCGCCGAAGACGGCACCATGGCCTGGACCGCCTTCCTGATGGGCAAGGTCTATGTCCGTCGCGGCAACAAGACCATCGAGATCACCGGCATGAGCGGCCCCAATTCGCTCGCCTTCAGCAAGGACGGCCGGCTGTTCATCTCGGAGGTCTTCCTCGGCGACGCGCTCTACGAGGCCGACCTCAAGAACTTCGACAAGCCGGACTTCAAGACGATCCCCAAGAGCGACCTGCGCAAGGTCGCCGACAAGCTGGGCGGCCTGAACGGCTTCGAGATTCACCGCGACGACGGCTTCCTCTACGGACCGCTCTGGTTCAAGGGTCAGATCGTCAAGATCAACATCGACACCGGCGCGACCGAGGTGATCTCGAGCGGTTACGTCACTCCCGCCGCGGTCAATCTCGATCCGCAGAATCGCGACAACCTCTACATCGTCGACACCGGCAACGGCTCGATCTGGAGTCTCAGCCTGACCAGCAAGGTCCGCAAGCTGGTGGCGTCGATGAAGTCGGGCCTCGACAATCTCGCATTCGACTCGCGCGGCCGGCTGTTCGTGTCGTCGATGACCGACAACGGCATCTATCTGGTCGAGAAACAGACCGGTGCGACCAAGACGATCGTCGAGGGCAAGCTCGCGATCCCCACCGACCTCGCGGTCGTGTCCGAGAACGGCAAGGAGACGGTGCACGTCGCCGACGTGTTCAGCTATCGAACCGTCGACGGCGCCACCGGTGCGGTGAGCGACGTGCTGCGTGTCCACGGCGATACGCACTCCTATCCTCTGGGGATCTCGGTTGGGCCGCGCCATGTTCTTCTGATCAGCTGGTTCTCCAATACCGTCGAGAAGGTCGACCGCAAGACCGGCAAGGTTGTCGCGACCCTGACCGACTTTTCAGCGCCTATGGATGCGGTCGAGGGCGCCGACGGGTCGATCTACGTCGCCGAACTGGGCAGCGGCAACCTCGTGAAGGTGTCGCCCGACGGCAAGCAGCGCAGTATCGTCGCCAAGGAACTGCGTGGCCCGGTGGCCATGGCGCAGGGACCGGGCAACCTCGTCTACATCACCGAGATTTCCGCCGGCGCGGTCAGCCAGTTCGATCTCGCGACCGGCGCGCGCAAGGTGGTCGCCGACGGCCTTGCCGGGCCGGAAGGCATCGACGTCGGACCGGACGGCCGCCTTTATGTCGCAGAAGTCGGGCAGAAGCGCGTGGTCGCGATCGATCCGGCCAACGGCCACAAGACGGTGATCGCTTCCAATCTCGATATCGGCCTGCCGGCTTATCCCGGCGGTCCGCCGGGTTTGGTGACCACCGGCGTTGCGGTCGGCAAGTCGGGTACGGTCTACGTCTCGTCGGATCTTCGCAACGCACTCTACAAGCTCACGCCGCCAGCCCCGTAGGACCCGCGTAGGACAAAAGCATGCCCGGCATTCCCTTCATCAAGGAGTTCAAGTTCGACTATGGCACGGCCATGGAGGTCACTCCGCTGATCCGCCGCGTGGTCGCGAGAAACCCCAATCCGTTCACCTTCAAGGGCACCGGCACCTACATCATCGGCCACGGCAAGGTGGCGATCGTCGATCCCGGACCCGACCAGCAGGATCACATCGACGCGGTGCTCAAGGCGGTCCGGGGCGAGACGGTAACGCACATCTTCGTCACTCACACTCATGTCGATCACGTGCCGGCGACGCCCGCCATCGCCAAGGCGACCGGTGCCAAGGTCTACAGCTACGGACCGCATCCCACGCCCGCGGGTGTCGCGACCGAGCAGGACGGCGACTTCTCCTTTGCGCCCGACGTCAAGCTGAACGACGGCGACGTGGTGCAGGGCGACGGTTGGAACGTCGAGGCGGTCTTTACGCCGGGTCATATTTCGAACCATCTCTGCTTCGCCGTGAAGGACGAGAAGACCCTGCTGTCAGGCGACCATGTGATGGGCTGGTCGACCGCGGTGATCTCGCCGCCGGATGGCAACATGGCCGACTACTTCGCCTCCTTGCGCAAGCTGCTGCCGCGCGACGAGACGCTGTATGTGCCGACGCACGGCGCGGAGATCCGCGATCCCAATCCGTTCGTGCAGGCCTATATCGAGCATCGCCTGGGCCGCGAGGCGCAGATAGTCGCGCGCCTCAAGGACGGGCCGCAGACCATCCCGCAGATGGTCGCCAAGAACTACGCCGATGTGCCGGCGCATCTGCATCCCGCCGCCGGGCGTTCGATGTTGGCGCACTTGATCCAGATGGTGAAGGACGGCCGGGTCAAGACCGAGGACGGCCGCGCGGCAATCGACAGCGTCTATCGTCTCTAGAGGCGGCTGACTTCGTGCCGGGCGATCAAGACGCCGGGCACCATGGGCAACCAGAACGTGAAGCCACGCAGAAGGACGGTCGCCGAAAGCGCCGCCTCGATCGGCATGCCGAGCAGCACGAGCATGCCGGTCGTCCCGGCCTCGAACGTACCGAGGCCCAGCGGCGTGGGTGCGATCATCGCGACGATCATTCCGATGGTGAAGCCGCAGAAGGCGATCCATGGCTCGACCGGCATGCCCAGGGCGTAGCAGATCAGCCAGAGCGTTGCCGAGTCGGCCAGGATGATGGAGGCTTGGCAGGCGAAAGTGCCGAGCACCAGCCGCGGATCGCGCAATAGATCGTCGGGCGCGTCGGCAACTGCGTCGATCAGGGCGCTCGCGCCGGGCAGGCGGCGAACCCAGCGCGGCAAGGCATGGTGATTGGCGCGGCCCTTGGCCCACAGGACCGCGGTGGGGATGGCCATCTCGACCATCACGAAGAGGGTAATCAGCGCGAGAACCGGAAAGTCGGCGTCGTGGTGCAGCCATAGAAGCAGCAAGCAGGCGATCGCCGCCACGATATCGGCGCCGTAGTAGGTCACCATGCTGACCAGCAGGGCCGCCATTGCAACGTGGTCGGGCACGCCTCTTCGGGCCAAGGCCCTCACGACGAGTATGGTCCCGCTGACGCCGCCAGTCGGAATGGCCTGGTCGGTATAGAGCTTGGCGATACTCAGCCGAAACAAGGTACGAAAGGGGCGCGGCTGACCGGCCGACAGCAGCACCTGATGCCAGGCAAGAGCGGCAAAGACGTAGGTAGCAGCCTGCACGGCCAATGCCGGAAGCAGCCATTGCGGCTGGGCCTCCCGGGCGAGTTCGACGAACTTTGCCAGGCTGCTGAAGTGCAGGGCGGCAGCCAGCAAGGCCGGCAGAACGATCAAGGCCGAGAGCCATGGTGCCAGCCGGCGCCACGACAACGGACCGCCATTGCCGTCGGCCGTCAGGCGCGTGCTCTGCTCGGTGGAAGGCGGTCGCCCGTTCATGGGAATGGGCACGCTATCCGGTTCCTGGCTCGTGTAGGATGACGCAGATCAAGGAGGAAATCGGCATATGGACATGAAGTTGACGGGCAAGACCGTGCTGATCACCGGCGGCAGTCGCGGCATCGGCTATGCCTGCGCAATGGCGTTCGCGGCGGAAGGTTGCACGGTCCATATCGCATCGCGCTCCAGGGAATCTCTGGAAGCCGCACGCGAAAAAATTCGAGCCCGGCACAATGTGCCCGTCGAGATCCATGCCGCCGACTTCTCCAGGGGCGATACCGTGCGCAGCGTGGTCGAGGCGGTCGGCCATGCCGACATCCTGGTGAACAATGCCGGCGCCATCCCGCGCGGCGACATATTTTCCATGACCGAGCCCAAATGGCGCGAATCGTGGGAATTGAAGATGTTCGGCTACGTCAACGCAACCCGCGCCATGCTGGAGAAGATGTACCAGCGCAAAAAGGGCGTGGTGGTCAACATCATCGGTCTGGCGGGCGAGAGCTTCAACTACGACTACGTCGCCGGCACGACCGCCAACGCAGGCCTCATGGCTTTTACCCGCGCGGTCGGGTCCAAGAGCGTCGACCATGGAGTGCGGGTCGTCGCAATCAACCCGCCGGGCACGCGCACCGATCGCATGACCACACTGCTGCGCGGCCAAGCAGAGCAGAAGTGGGGCGATCCCGAGCGCTGGCGCGAGCTCACCACCCACATGCCGTTCGGCCGTCCCGCCGAACCCGACGAGGTCGCCGATCTTGCGGTATTCCTGGCTTCGGATCGCGCCAGCTACATAAGCGGCGTGGTCATGACGCTGGATGCGGGGCAAGCCGCGCGGCACTGACGTCCGCGCGGGCTGTCGCCGATGGGCAGGTGTCAGAACCGGTAGTTAAGGCCGACGCGCAGCAGGTTTCCGATCGCTCGCTGGTCGATGCTGGTCGTGGCCGGTGCCGACAACGGCGTGTCGGGCGAGCCGATGTAAAGATACTCGAGTTTGCCCGACCACTGTTCGCTGAAGCGGCCTTCGATGCCGCCGCCGAATGTGTATGTCCAGAAGTTGTTCGAGACGTTGAAGTAGCCACCGTTGGCGGAGTCGTTGCCCTCGAGCGATTGGTGACCCCACACGGCGCCGCCGGTCACGTAGGGCATGACGGAGCCGACCAGATAGCCGGCGCGTACGCGCATGGTGCTGAACCACGGCGTCTTGGACACTGCGCTGATGTTCGAGGCCCCGGCGCCGCCGTTGATGTTGGAACTCATGGTCGAACCCTGGAAGTCGACCTCCGGGCCGACCAGCAATGGGCCGACAATCCAGTTGTAGCCAACCTGTGCTCCACCGACGAAACCGTTGCCGGCGCCCGACAGCGATCCGCCGGTGCTGTTCAGGCCGATACTGGCCGATGTCTGACTCCACAGGCCGCCAACATTGATACCGGCGTAAGGTCCCTGCCAGTTTGCCGGCTGGCTGGCTTGCTGGGCAGCGACTACGGCGGGGGCTGCGGCCAGTGTTGCGGTCGCCAAGGCCAGCCAGATCGTCTTGCGTGCGCTCATGCTCGAACTCCATGAAGTTGTTGGAAGAGTCGCTCGGAAGGTGACGCGGAGTGAACCGTCGCAATGCGGCAACGAGGCGGCGCGAGCTTGGACCCAGAAAGGCGCTGCCGAGCTGTGCCAAACGTGCATCAGTCAGTCGCACGGACCTGCGGCAGGGATGTCGCAGATTGAGAACCGAGCGCGAATGGAATGCGACCGAAACACGTCGGGCGCTCATCCACAGTGCGGCGTGTGCGTGTGGACGATAGTCTGCGCCCGGACAATGTCAGCTTCGCTTTCGACAGCGCGCGCCTTGCTGCGCAACGTGTTCGGCTTCAGCTCTTTTCGCCCGGGGCAGGAAGAAATCGTGACGGCGGTTCTCGATGGCGAGAACGTGCTCGCCGTGATGCCGACCGGCTCGGGCAAGTCGCTCTGCTATCAGCTTCCGGCGATCGCGCGGCCTGGCCTCACGGTGGTGATCTCGCCGCTGATCGCCCTGATGCGTGACCAGGTGCGGGCTCTCGCCGCCGCCGGCGTGCCGGCGGGCTCGCTCAATTCGAGCAACGAGCCTGCGGAGAATGCGCGGGTGATGACGCTGTTGCGTAAGAGAGAGCTTCGCCTGCTCTATCTCGCGCCGGAGCGGCTGGCGCGGCCTGACACGGTCGAGATGCTGGCCGAGAGCGATGTTTCGCTGATGGCGATCGACGAGGCGCATTGCGTCTCGCAGTGGGGCCATGATTTCCGCCCCGAGTATCTGACTCTTGGTTCCCTGGCGCGGCAGATCGGCGGCCGGCTCCAGACCATGGCGCTTACCGCCACTGCCGATGCGCCCACCCGCGGCGACATCGTCGACAAGCTCTTTGCCGCGCCGCCGCGCACCTTCGTGCGCAGCTTCGACAGGCCGAACCTTCGCCTTGCGTTCAAGCCGAAGGAGCGCTCGTCGAAGCAGGTGCTGGCCTTCGTGAAGTCCCACGACGGCGAGAGCGGCATCGTCTATTGCGCTTCGCGCCGCAAAGTCGAGGAACTGGCCGAGACCTTGAAGAAGGAAGGCGTCAACGCGCTGCCCTATCACGCCGGCCTCGATAAGTCGGTGCGCGACGCCAACCAGGACCGTTTCCAGCAGGAGGACGGTGTGGTGATGACCGCGACCGTCGCGTTCGGCATGGGTATCGACAAGCCCGACGTGCGATTCGTTTGCCACGCCGATCTGCCCGCCAACGTCGAGGCCTACTACCAGGAGATCGGTCGCGCCGGCCGCGACGGGTTATCGGCCGATACTCTGACGCTCTACGGCATGGGCGACATGCAGCTACGCCGAATGCAGATTGAGCAGGGCGATTCGCCGGACGAGCGCAAGCGCATCGAGCGGCAGCGTCTCAATGCATTGCTGGCTCTGGCCGAGGCGCCGCGCTGCCGACGGCAGACCCTGCTCGCCTATTTCGGCGAAAGCTCGCAGCCGTGCGGCAACTGCGACCTCTGCCAGGAAGGAGTCGAGCGGTTCGACGGCACGATCGAGGCGCAGAAGGCGATGTCGGCGATCCTGCGCACCGGAGAGCGCTTCGGCGTGGAACATCTGATCGCGCTGCTGCGCGGCGAGCGCACCGAGAACATCCTGAAATTCAATCATGATTCGCTGCCGACTTTCGGGGTCGGCGCCGACCGTGCCGCTGCGGACTGGCGTTCGATCTTCCGCCAGCTCTCCGCCATCGGCCTGATCGCGCAGGATCTGATGGAGCATGGCCGATGGTGGGTGACCGACGAGGGCCGCAGGGTTCTGCGCGGTGAGGCGCGGATCGAACTGCGCAAGGAGCAGGCGGCGGCGAGGGCGTCCAAGCGGGATCGTCGGGCTGCGCAGGCCGCGGCGGTCGCCAGCGATGCCGATGCCGCATTGCTGGCCGACCTGAAGGCGCTGCGCGCCAGGCTCGCCCGCCAGCAGCAGGTTCCGGCCTATGTCGTGTTCTCGGACCGAACCCTGATCGAACTCGCCACCCATCGGCCGGGCAATCCGCGGGCGATGCGGGAAATCCACGGCATCGGCGATGCCAAACTCGAGCGTTACGGCGCGCCGTTTCTCGATGTCATCAAGGCGGCGCCCTAGAGCATTGCGAGTTCGGCTGGAATCAGCTGAACCCATAATGGCCGCCGAATCGAGCATCGCCAACGCACGCGAATGCAATCAGGTGGAATCACGTGCGGTTCCGCCTGATTACACTCCGCTCTAGCGGGCGGCCGGAGCGCGCTCGGTTCCCGATTTAAGGATGCGGTAACGGCCGTCCTGGATCACGGCGCCGGTGACGATCCCGGTACGCGCGCTGCCGCCATCCAGGCCCAGGCGATCGCCCTCGAACAGGTGCGGGTCTTCCATGCCGCTGATCGCGCGATGCAGGGGCGGCGGCGTGTGGCCGTGCACCACCAGGGTGCCCTTGAAGCCGCCCTTCCAGTCGAGGAAGCCGCGATTGATCCAGGCCCAGCGCGCATCGGTGAACTGGGTCCAGGGGCGCGCCAGCAAGGTGGCTTCTTCGATGTCGGGGTCGAGTCCGCCATGAACGAATAGGGCGTTGCCGATCCGCAGATGGCCTTTCATGCCATCGAGATGCTCCACGATCTCCGGCGTCAGCGCATCTTCCAGAAGTGCGCGATCGATGGCGGCGTCGGGACGGTCGGCGGCACGCCGCAGTTCACCCAAGGTGACGGTGCCGCCCATCGAGTCGAGCAGCCACATCGTTTCGGCCTTGTCGGCGTGTTCGCCGCGGCGTGCGGCCAGCAGCAGGATGATCTCGTGATTGCCCATCAGACGATCGATCCTGTCGACACCGCGTCGGAGTTCGTCTTCGGCCCAAAGGCGCAGCACGCCCAAGTTGTCCGGGCCGCGATTGATCAGGTCGCCGAGATAGACCAGCCGAGTGGGGCCCTGCGTTTCGGCAGCGAGGGTCGAGATCGACCCGAGCAGGTCTCTCAGTTCGTCGGCGCAGCCATGAATGTCGCCGACTGCGAATACGGTCTCGCCTCCCAGATCGAACGGAGCGGGTTTCCAGTCGGAAATGTCGACGGGCATGGTCCCACTCTAGCAGGACCGCCGGGGTTCAGGCGCCGGAATTCGCCCGGATGAAATCGCGGACCCGCGGCATGATCTGCTCGCGCCACTTGCGGCCGTTGAAGATGCCGTAATGCCCGACCCGCGGCTGTTCCCAGTGCATGCGGCGTGCGCCGGGAATATTGGGGGTCAGCGCGTGGGCGGCCTTGGTCTGGCCGACGCCGGAGATATCGTCGAGTTCGCCCTCGACCGTCATCAGGGCGGTTTCGATCGCCGATGGATCGATCTTGCGGCCGCGGCTCACCCAGACGCCCCGCGGCAACTGGTGCTCCTTGAACACGACCTGGATGGTCTGCAGGTAGAACTCGGCGGTCAGATCCATCACCGCCAGGTACTCGTCGTAGAACGTACGGTGGGCGTCGGCGTTGTCGTCGTCGCCTTTGATCAGGTGCTCGAACTGGCGCATGTGGGCGTTCACGTGCCGGTCGAGGTTCATCGAGATGAAGCTGGTGAGTTGCAGGAAGCCCGGGTAGACGCGGCGCAGCGCGCCCGGATAGTTGATCGGCACCGTCGAGATCACGTTCTGGCGGAACCACATCATCGAGTTGCGCATCGCCAGGTCGTTCGGAACGGTCGGGCTGACCCGCGTGTCGATCGGCCCGCCCATGAGGGTGAGCGAGCGCGGCTGGCGCGGATCCTTCGCCTCGGCCATGAGCGCCGCCGCCGCCAGCGCCGGAACCGACGGCTGGCATACCGCGATGACATGCACGTCCGGCCCAAGATAGCGGCAGAACTCGGCAATGTAGTCGACGTAGTCGTCGAGATCGAAATTGCCGTCCGACAGCGCCACTTCGCGTGCGTCGATCCAGTCGGTGACATGCACGTCGTGATCGGGCAGCAGCGCCTCGACGGTGCCGCGCAACAGGGTGGCGAAGTGGCCGCTCATCGGCGCCACGACAAGGACCTTGGGGTCGCGCCGGGGCGTGTCGCGATGGAAGCGGATGAGTTCGCAGAACGGTTTGCGCAGCAGAATCTCTTCGTTGACCGAGACGGTCGCGCCACCGACTTCGGTAGTCGCCAGTCCGAACTTGGGCTTGCCGTAGTTCTGGGTAAGCCGCGCGACGATTTCAGCACCGGCCGCAACCGACTTGCCGAACCAGGTGTCGGACCAAGGGTTGTATGGGCTCGAGTAGATCTGTTCGAGCGTGTTCGCCCACAGCCGTACTGGCTGGGCGATACGCCGGTTCAACTCGTACGCGTGATAGAGGTCCATGAGCGCGCGGATTGTACCCTTCGCGGACTCGCTGTCACGCGGATATTGCAGTGCACAAACTGTGGCGTGTCAGGCACTTATTGCACCCTCCCCGCCAGGAGGTGGGGCTATGCGGGCTAGTCGTTGAGGTTTTGCGTCCAGCTCTCGTAGTCCTTGGTGTCGATCTGGAAGAAGCCGCGGCGGTAGTTCGAGGTCTCGCATATGCCGTGCTTGATCGTGAAAGCCTGCGAACTGACGCAAACTTGGATATCGCCCTTCCATTCGCGCTTGGACTGCTTGTTCTGCGCGTAAAGCAGGTAATAGCGGTACTCCAGTTTGCCCGACCACAGGGTGGCGCACTCGCCGCGCGCAAACTTGTACCAGCCTTCCGAGACGATGTTCGGTGTCTGGCCGCTCGCCGCGACATTCACCGCCTTGGCAACTTCGAGATCGTAGCTCGACTTGTTGCAGACCTTGAAGCCGCCCAGGTTGGGCGCCGGCTCCGGCGTGGTGCGCTGGGTCGCTTGGGCCGAGGCCATGGCAGGCGTCAGTGCTACGCAAAGGGCGCTCAGCAGTGCCGCAATCGATCCTCGATAAAATGTCCTTCTGTTCCTGGTCATCCCGTCCCCCCGAACGTCGACGACGGAAATTCTGCCTCGGCCCGCGCAGGACAGGCAAGAGGGGCTAGGTGCCGGGGCGCGCTAGAGCATCCGTTTCACTGCGGCCGCAATTGCCTCGGCCTTGGCATCGTGTGTGAAATGCGTCACGAAACGGCCGTTGCGATCCAGCAGATAGACGATCGAGGAATGGTCCATCAGGTAGGGCGAGCCGTCCTTTCCCGGCACCCTCTGGAAATAGACCCGGTAGGCTCTGGCCGCTGCGGCGACCTGATCGCGCGTTCCGGTCAGGCCGATGAAGGCCGGACCGAAATTGGTGACGTAGCCCTTCAGGAGCTGGGGCGTGTCGCGCTCGGGATCAACCGTGATGAATACCAGGTTCACCTTCTTGAAGGTCTCCGGTCCGAGCTGCTCCATCGCCGTCTCCATCAGCAGCAGCGAGGTCGGGCAGACGTCGGGGCAAAAGGTGTAGCCGAAATAGATCAGCGTCGGCTTGCCCTTGAGCTGATCGCTGCTGAACGGCCTGTCGTCCTGGTCGACGAGCGTGAACGGTCCGCCGATTGCCGGCTGGTTGCCGCGCCAGGCGTCCCAGCCGATCCAGCCGGCGGCCACCACAAGGACGGCGACCCATACGCCCAGCAGGGCCTTCATGAACGGCGACATGGCGGCAAGATGGGCCGCGGTGCCTCGCTCGACAAGCGGGACTGCTGGTCGCACAAGTGGACTTGATGACGCCCAACCCGAGCAATCGTGCCCTCGTCCTGCTCAGTCGTGCCGCCGACTTCGCCGCGCGCCGACACCTCACGCAGCGCCGCAAGGGCGACGCCGCCGAGCCCTACATCAACCACCTGACCGAAGTGGCCGCGCTGCTCGCCGAGGCGACCGACGGCGCCGATCCGGTACTGGTAATGGGCGGGCTGCTGCACGACACGCTGGAAGACACTGACACCACCTACGAGGACTTGGTCGAGGGCTTCGGCCCCGAGGTTGCCGCCCTCGTGGCCGAGGTCACCGACGACAAGTCGCTCGCCAAGGAAGAGCGCAAGCGCCTGCAGATCGAGAAGACCCCGGGCAAATCGCGGCGCGCCAGGCTGCTCAAGCTCGCCGACAAGACCTCGAACCTCAGGTCGCTGGTGTCGAGTCCGCCTCGGGGATGGACAGAAGAACGGCTGCGCGACTATGTCGATTGGGCCGAAGCCGTGGTGCGCTCGTGTCGCGGTCTCAACGACAAGCTCGAAGCCGGCGTCGATGCCGCGCTCGCCGAGGCGAAGCGGCGCTTCGGCGCCTGAGGAGGAATCGCACGATGTTCTACGATGCCACCAGGCGCGACCATGGCCTGCCGCAGGATCCCCTGAAGGCGCTGATCGTGCCGCGGCCGATCGGCTGGATCTCGACCGTCGATGGGCAGGGACGGGTGAATCTCGCGCCATACAGCTTCTACAACGGCGTCGGCGAACATCCGCCGATGGTCTATTTCGCCGTCACCGGCACCTATGGCGATACGCCGACCAAGCACAGCCGCATGAATGCCGAGGAGACCGGCGAGTTCGTGGTCAACATGGTGGCCGGCACGCTTTCGGAAAAGATGAACATCACGACCGCAATGGTGGCCTACGGCGTCGATGAGATGAAGCTCGCCGGCCTCACGCCAGCGCCCTGCCGGCTGGTGAAGCCGCCGCGGGTCGCCGAATCGCCGGTGGCCCTGGAGTGCAAGTACTGGAAGACGGTCGAACTGCCGGTCGAGCCCGGCCACGAGTCCCAGCGCAGCGCCGTCGTCTTCGGCCAGGTGGTCGGCGTCCATATCGACGACGGCATCCTGAAGGACGGCCGGGTCGACATCCTGGCGTTCAAGCCGGTCGCCCGGCTCGGCTACAGCGAATACACCACTACCGACAATGTCTGGCGCATGCGCCGCCCGGACGATCCGCGGTACCAATAGGCGCGTCGGCCGACAGCCCCTCCGCTCACCCTAACGTGACCCGCAAACGGGCGGTTTCGGAGCCCTGCTGCGGCGCCGCCGCACTGGCAAAATCGCCACAATTGCCGTATTTAAAAGAGGTGCGGTTCCCCCAAAGAACCCCCCTCGAAATAACGGGGACCGCGGCCCATGGAGGTAGATTTGAAGAGACGCACTTTCGTCTCCGGCACGGCTGCTTTGGCTGCTGCCAGCGTGGCTCCGAGCGTCGTTTCGCCGGCCTTTGCCGCCACCATCAAGCCCTATAGCTGGGACCTCAACCCGCCGACCGACACCCGCGAGAACTTCATCGCCTGGGGCAAGGGCCGCGGCGAGGATCCGACCTTCCTCGGCCAGCGCTGGGATCGTTACCAGGCCATGGTGCGCAACAAGGATCTCTGGGGGGCGGCGACCATCCGCGCCTTCCTGCTGACCCCGCGCGAGGAATTCGCCTCGATCAGCCCCAACATTCACAAGCGTGCCTACGAGCACGCGTTCCTCGACATCGGCTACGGCGTCACCATGTCGGGTCCACACATCCAGGGCCGCATGACCAATGTCATCGACGTCAAGCGCGGCGAGAAGGTGCTCGAGATCGGCACCGGTTCGGGCGTGCAGTCGGCCTACATCGCCAACCTGACCGAGAACGCATACACGATCGAGATCATCAAGCCGCTCGCCGATCGCACGCGCGCGCTCTACGACAAGCTGATCGAGAAGGGCTACACCGAGTACAAGCACATCAAGAGCAAGGCCGCCGACGGCTATTACGGCTGGGAAGAGGCGGCACCCTTCGACAAGATCATCGTGACCTGCGGTATCGACCATGTGCCGCCGCCGCTGCTGCAGCAGCTCAAGGCCGGCGGCCTGATGGTCATTCCGGTCGGCCCGCCGGGCGCGCAGCGCGTCCTCAAGGTCGCCAAGACGCAAGGGTCCGACGGTTCGATCACGACCAGCCGCGAGGACATCTACGGCGGCAAGATCGTGCCCTTCGTGCCGTTCACCAAGCTCGACGGCGACAAGATCGTCGGCACGCACAATCGCTGAGGCTGGGGGTGCGTCACTCCGGTGACGCGTCTTCCCTTCACGCATGATCGCGCCACTTGAGTGGCGCGCCCCCAGCAGGAGAGCTTGCTCTGACGACCTCCTCCGTCGATCTCGATAATCGACCGCCTCTCTCCTTCTACCTGTCGGTCGGGCTGGTCGCGGGCAGCATCATCGCCCTGCAGATCGGCATCATGCGCGTCTTCTCCGTGGGGAGCTGGGCGCACTTCGGATCGCTGGTCGTCAGCCTCGCGATGTTCGGCTTCGGCCTCACCTCGGCGGTGATGTGCGTCGGCAAGGGCTGGTTCGAGCGCCACTGGGAGGGCGCGGTGAAGGGCGCCCTGCTGCTGTTCGGACCGCTGATGGTGGTGTGCAATCTCGCCGCCCAACAGGTGCCGTTCAACGCGATCTTCCTGATCAGCGATCCGATGCAGAAGTGGCGGCTGTTCGCCAACTTCGTGCTCTACTTCCTGCCCTTCCTCGCCGGCGCGCTTTATCTCGGCGTGGTGTTCCTGAAGGCGCAGAAGACCTTCAACCGCGTCTACTTCGCCGACCTCGTCGGATCGGGCCTGTGCGGCCTGTCGGTGCTGCTGGCGATGTACGTTTTCAAGCCCGACGATATCGTGATGGCGCCGCTGCTTCTGTGGCTGGCCGGCGGCCTGGTGTGGTTCGTGGCGCTCGGCGACCGGCGCGGCATGCTGGCGATCGTCGTCGTCGCGATCGTGAGTGCCGCCGTGCACTACGCGGCGCCCTCGGTCCTCGGCATCCCCAAGCTCGCGGTGTCGGACTACAAGGGCGTCTCCTACGCCCGCAAGTTCCCGGACAACCAGCGCACCTACGAGCGTGCCTCGCCGTTCGGCTACATGGAGGTCTATTCCAGCTCGTATCTCCATTTTGCGCCGGGCCTCAGCGACAACGCCGCCTTCAATCTCAAGAAAATGCCGAGCAATGCCTATCTCGGCCTCTATCTCGACTCCGAAGGTCCGAGCGGCGTCATCAAGGACCTGCCGCCCGACGAGACCGCCTATTTCCGCTTCCTGCCGATGTACTACCCCTATGTGCTGAAGCAGGATCCCGACACGTTCGTCGTCCAGTTCGGCGGCGGCATCTCGACGGCGGTGGCGCTGAAGTCGGGCTCGAAGTACGTCACGGTGGCCGAGGGAAATCCCGCGATCCTGACGGCATTCCGCGAGGACAAGGGCCTGCGCGACTTCACCGGCGACATCCTCAACAACCCCAAGGTCTCCGTCATTGACTATGACGGCCGCCTCTATGTCGCGCACACGAAGAACCGCTACGACATCATCGACCTGTCGCTGGCCGACTCGGCCGGCCTGTCGAGCCCCGGCGGCTTCTCGATCGTCGAGAAATATTCCTACACGCGCGAGGCGATGGCCGCCTACATGCGCGCGCTCAAGCCGGGCGGCATCCTCTCGGTCACGCTGTGGAACAAGGAAGAGCCGCCCAAGTCGGTGCTGAAGCTCTACGCCACCATGGCCGCGGCGGCGCGGGAGGTGAACGGCCCGGACATCGCCAGGGACTTCTACGTCGCCTCGGCCTATCTCTCGACCGCGACGGTGCTCTACAAGCGCGGCGGCTTCACGCCCGAAGACATCGCCAAGCTCAACGCCCACACCAAGGCGATGTCGTTCGACGAAATCTATGCGCCCGGTCTCAAGGTCGACACATCGGAGCTGCCGCAGATCCTGTCGGATTATCGCGACCAGTTCTTCGGCGCGGCCACCGACGTAACGGGCCCGTCCGAGGCCGAGCCGAACGACAAGCCGCCGCCCGGCGCCCCGGGCTCGGAGACGGCCAAGGAAGGCGACGCCCCGCCCGCGCCTAAGGTCCCGGCGACGGTGCTCGGCCGCTTGGCCTGGCACTATCTGGTGAACGGCGGCTGGCAGAAGGTGGCCGACGACTACGTTTTCGACACCCGCATCCTGACCAATCACCAGCCGTACTTCGCCGCCTACATCAAGGTGAACGACCTGCTTAGGTTCACCGACCGGCTCGAGCTGGTGCAGGACGAGTGGGGCTATCTGCTGCTGTGGGCGACGCTCGGCATTGCCGCGGTCTTCGCCCTCACGCTGGTCCTTTTCCCGCTGATCTTCGGCTGGCGCACCATCTTCAGCCGCTATCCGGGCAAGGCGGGCACCATGCTCTATTTTCTCTGCCTGGGGCTAGGCTACATCATCGTCGAGGTGGGCATGATCTCCCACTTCGTGCTGGCGCTCTCCAACCCGACCGTCTCGGCCTCGGTGCTGATCACCGGCATGCTGGTCTTTTCGGGCATCGGCAGCTTCGTCTCCGAGCGCTTTCTCGACCGCGCGCGGATCACGATGCCGAGGATCTTCCTCGCCATTTTCCTCATCCTGACGCTCTACGCCTTCACCATCGACTACGCGCTCGACTGGATCGGCACCCTGCCGTATGCGCTGCGCATCGTGCTCTGCCTGCTGCTACTGCTGCCACCGGCCTTCCTGATGGGCTTCCCGATGCCGACGGCGATGACGATGCTCGGCCGGCTGGGCAAGGACCACATGTTCCTGTGGGCCTGGGGCATCAACGGCTGCTTCTCGGTGATCGGCGCCGCGCTGGTGCCGATCGTGGCGACCAGCTTCGGCCTGCCAGCCGTCGTGCTGGTCGGCGCCGTGGCCTATCTGGTCGCACTGCCCGCCTTCTTCTCCGTGCTGATGCCGCTCAAGCGGCCAGCTTCTGCGTGATCCGCCGCGCGCTGCTGCTGGGAGCTCTGCTCATGCCGACGGCCGCGCGCGCCCAACCGAAAAGGCCACCCCGGCAGCCGACAAAGCCTGCGCCCAAGCCGGCCATCAAACCGGCGACGCCGCCGCCCGCGCCGGTATCGGGCGCCGTGGCGCCGCTCAAGGAGGCGAAGAGCCAGCTCGTCGCCTTCAACGCCTCGGCCTTTCCCTATCGCGGGCTGGTGCCCGAAACCAACAAGCCGTTCCTCGATGCGCGCGACGGCAAGCGGCGCGGCCACACCACCCTGCGCGGCGACGTCTTCTGGGAGCAGCCGACCTACAGCGACCGCCGCTCGCTGCTCTATCTGCCTCCCGGCTACAACGCGCGCCTGCCCGGATTGATCGTGCTGTTCCTCCACGGCCAGGGCGCCACGCTCGAGCGTGACGTCATGCAGCGGCAGGCGCTGCCGCGCCAGATCGCGGAGTCGGGCAAGAATGTCGCGCTGGTGGCGCCCCAGCTGGCTTTCGACGCCACCGATTCGAGCGCCGGCAATTTCTGGCGGCCCGGCCATTTCGCGACCTATATCGACGAAGCCGCCGAGCGCTTGATGCGTCTGCACGGCGACCGGCGCTCGGGCCCGCACTTCAACGCCTCGCCGGTCGTCGTCGTGGCCTATAGCGGCGGCTACTGGTCGGCGGCTTATGCCCTGGCACGCGGCGGCGCCGCCCACCGCGTCAAGGGCGTGCTGCTGATGGATGCGCTCTACGGCGACGAGGAAAAGTTCGCCGGCTGGGCGGCGGCGCGGCGCAATCTCGGATTCCTGCTGAGCGCCTTCACCGAATCGACGCGCGCCGAGAACGCCACCTTGCAGGGCCTGCTCGCCAAGCGCCGCATCGCCTGTGGCGGTGGGCTGCCCAAGAGCTTGACGCCCGGCACCTTCGCCTTCGTGCCGACCGGCGGTCTGGAGTTGCATGGCGATTTCATGACAAGAGCCTGGGCACCTGATCCGCTGAAGCAGCTGCTGGCGCTGATCCCGGGTTACGAGCCGGTCGCCCCGCCGCCGGCCGTTCATGCTAAGAGTAGGGCATGAGCGAAGTCTCCCCGCGCGATCCCCTCCGTCAGGAACTGCTGGAAATTTTCGTCGGCCGCGCCACGCGCCGATACGGCCTGAGCGACATCAACCAGCTTCAGCACGCGCTGCAGTCCGCCGACCATGCCGAGAAGGACGGCTGCACGCCCGCGACCGTGCTCGCCTGCCTGCTGCACGATGTCGGCCACATGATCCACGACCTGGGCGAGGATCCGGCGTCGCGCGGCGTCGACGACGTGCACGAGGAACTGGGCGCCCGGTGGCTCGCCGAGCGCTTCGGGCCGGACGTCAGCGAACCGGTCCGCCTGCATGTCGCAGCCAAGCGCTATCTCTGCTCCACCGAAGCCGACTACTTCGGCAAGCTCGCGCCGGATTCGGTGCGCAGCCTGGAGCTTCAGGGCGGGCTGATGTCGGCCGACGAGATCGAGGAATTCCGCCGCAATCCGCATTGGCGGGAAGCCGTCCGGCTCCGTCGCTACGACGAAATGGCCAAGGACCCACGGGCATCGACGCCGGATTTCGATCACTTTCTGGGCCACGTGCCGGCCTGCCGCAAATGATCGGTCGCAGCGAAGTCGAGGCGGCGTGGGGCCGCATCAAGAGTCATGTCCGCCGCACGCCGGTGATCGAGCTGCCGGCCGGTACGTTCGGGGTCGAATTCGGTGTCGCGTCGCCGCTGGCGATGAAACTCGAACAGCTGCAGGTCAGCGGCACGTTCAAGGGCCGCGGCGCGTTCCACAAATTGCTGGCGAGCGACGTGCCGAAGGCCGGCGTGATCGCCGCGTCCGGCGGCAATCACGGTGCGGCCGTCGCCTATGCCGCCCAGGCGCTCGGCCACAAGGCCGAGATCTTCGTGCCGGTCATCTCGGCGCCGACAAAGGTCGCGCGCCTCAGGAGCTACGGCGCCATCGTGCACCAGGTCGGCGAGGTCTATGCCGAGGCGCGCGCGGCATCCGAGAAGCGCGCCGCCGAGACCGGTGCGTTGATGGCGCACGCCTACGAGGATCCGGTGGTGTTCGCGGGCGCCGGCAGCGTTGCCCTGGAGTTCGCCGAGCAGGCGCGGTTCGACACGCTCCTGATCGCGGTCGGCGGCGGCGGCCTGATCGCGGGCTGCTGCGCGGCGATCGGCGACGGCACGAAGATCGTCGCCGTCGAAACCCACGGCACGCCGACGCTCTACGAGGCGCGCCGCGCGGGCAAGCCGGTCGAAGTCAGGATCTCCGGCATCGCCGCGGACGCGTTGGGCGCCAGCCGGATCGGCGTGCCCAATTTCGAGATCGCCCGGAAGTTCGTGAGGGACGCCGTGCTGGTCGACGACGAGGCGGTGAGGGCCGCGCAACGCGCCTTGTGGGATCGCCTGCGCGTCGTCGCCGAGCCGTCGGGCGCCACCTCGCTGGCGGCCCTCCTGGCTGGCGCCTACAGGCCGACGGCCGGCGAGAAGGTCGGGATTCTGATTTGCGGCGCCAACACCGAGCCGGGCTCGGTCGCCTAGCGCCCTCCCGGGAGGAAGCTCTACTTCTTGATCTCGGTCACCACCGCGCGGTTGGCGGTGCCGTTGCTGTTCGAGGCATCGAAGCGGATCATGTATTTCTCGGTGGGCGAGATCCACCAGCGCGACACAGAGCGAAAGCCATCCGGGCCCTGCTCGTGCATCTCGACCAGGTAGCTGTCGATCAGCGCGTTGCCCGGGCCCATGCGCTTCTCGAAGTTCACGACGTTCAGGATGTAGTGCCACTTCTTGCCGCCGACGGCGTAATTCGCCTCGATCTTCTTGCCGACCGACAGGGGCCACAGCCGCTCGGGCTTCAGCGCGTCGATGAAGGTCGACATGTCGCCGCCGCTGGCCGAGGGATTGGCGAACAGCAGGCCGCGGATCTTGAACGGCTTGCCGCCGACCGTGTCCATCGCGCAATCCATGCCGTCCTGGCCGCGGGCCACGACCTGCGTGCCGCTGTCGAAGGTGATGGTCGTGCCCGGCGCGGGACAGCCGAACTCCATGGTCTGGGCGGAGGCGGCCCGGGGAATGAGGGGCAGGGTGGCGAGCAGCAGGGCGGCAGTCGGGACGGCGAACAACTTCATGCCGACGATCTTAGCTAGACGAAGTGGCAGGCCGCCAGCGCGCCCGAGGCGGTTTTGCGGAGTGCCGGCTTCTCGGTCTTGCAGCGCGCCTCGGCAAGAGGACAGCGCGAGTGAAAGGGGCAGCCGGGCGGCGGATCGATCGGGCTCGGCAACTCGCCCTGCAGGACGGTGCGTTTGCGCGTGCGCGCCAGCTTCGGATTGGCCACCGGCGCGGCCTCGATCAGCGCCTTGGTGTAGGGGTGCTGCGGCGTTCGCCAGATCTGGTCGCGGCCGCCGACCTCGACCAGGGTGCCGAGATACATCACCGCCACCCGGTCGGCGATGTGTTCGACGACCGACAGGTCGTGGCTGATGAACAGGTAGGAGACCCCGAACTTCGACTTCAAATCCTCGAGCAGGTTGATCACTTGGGCCCGCACCGAGACGTCGAGCGCCGACACCGGCTCGTCGCAGATGATCAGTTTCGGGCTGAGCGCCAGGGCTCGGGCGATGCCGATACGCTGGCGCTGGCCGCCCGAGAACTCGTGCGGGAAACGCTGGCGGGCATCGGACGGCAGGCCGACCCATCCCAGCAGCGTCTCGACCCGCTCGGCGATGGCGTCGGCCGTCCAGCCCGCCACAACCATCGGCTGGGCGATGCTGCGACCGACCGTCGAGCGCGGGTTGAGCGAACCGTACGGATCCTGGAAGATCATCTGCACCTTGCGGCGCATGGCATTGAGCTCGGCCTTCTCGAGCGGCGCGATATCGGTTCCCTCGACCCGGATCTCGCCGGCCGCCACCGGCACCAGCCGCATGATCGCCTTGCCGAGCGTGCTCTTGCCGCAGCCGGACTCGCCCACCAGCCCCAGCGTCTCGCCGACCGCGAGGTCGAGGCTGACGCCGCTCACCGCGCGCACCACGCCGGCCGCGGTGCTGAAGCGCACGTGAACGTCGCGCAGGGAGAGCAGGGGACCACTGTCGCTCATCTCGGAGCACCCGGGGTGGCATCCTGTTCGGCGGCGAAGCACGCGGCCCACCGCCCCGGCCGCAGCTCCTTCAATTCGGGCAGCTCCTGCCGGCAGCGTTCCATCGCGCGCGGGCATCTCGGCGCGAAGGCGCAGCCCCTGGGCAGCGCATTGAGCGGCGGCACCATGCCGGGAATGTCGGCCAGCCGCGCCGCCCGCTCGGCGCCGGGGATCGGCGTCGCCCCGATCAGTCCCGTCGTATAGGGATGCAGCGGCTGCTCGAACAGCGCGTCGACCGACGACTCCTCGACCTTGCGGCCGGCATACATCACCACCACCCGGTCGGCGGTCTCGGCGACCACGCCGAGATCGTGGGTGATGAAGATCATCGCCATGCCGGCCTCGGCCTGCAGTTTCTTGAGCAGGGCCAGCACCTGCGCCTGCACCGTCACGTCGAGCGCGGTGGTCGGCTCGTCGGCGATCAGCACCGTGGGATTGCAGGCGATCGCCATGGCGATCATCACGCGCTGGCACATGCCGCCGGAGAGCTGGTGCGGATAGGCGCCGAGCCGCCGCTCGGCGTCGGGCATGCCGACCTGCTCCAGCAGTTCCAGGGCCCGCACCCGCGCCTGGTGCGGGCCGAGCTCGGTGTGCGTGGTCAGCACCTCGGCGATCTGCTTGCCGACCGTCGCCACCGGATTGAGCGAGCTCATCGGGTCCTGGAAGATCATGCCGATCTCCCTCCCCCTGATGTCGAGCATGCTTTCCTCGGGCAGGGCCACGAGATCGC
This sequence comes from Reyranella sp., assembly GCA_044225265.1. Classification (GTDB taxonomy): domain Bacteria; phylum Pseudomonadota; class Alphaproteobacteria; order Reyranellales; family Reyranellaceae; genus Reyranella. Next base: position 21,199 of record JBGAIW010000004.1, on the reverse strand, counting down.
GTCCGTTCAGCCTGACCGCGCCGCCCACGATGCGCGCCGGTGGGTCGGGCAGCAGGCGCATGATCGACAGCGCCGACAGCGACTTGCCGCAGCCCGATTCGCCGACCAGCGCGACGGTCTCGCCGGCCGCGACCTTCAGCGACAGCCCGTCCACGGCCTTCATCTCGCCGCGGCGGGTGAACAGCGTGGTCCTGAGATCGGTGACTTCGAGCGGGAGCGTCACCGATCCCTCAATTTCGGATTGAGTGCGTCGTTCAGCCCGTCGCCGATCAGGTTGAGGCACAGCACCGTGATCATGATGGCGACGCCGGGAATGGCGCAGATGTACCAGGAGCTGCGGATCAGCAGCCGCCCGTCGCCGACCAGCCGGCCCCAGCTCGCGAGATTGGGGTCGCCCAGGCCGAGGAACGACACCGCCGATTCGAACAACACGGCGCCCGCCACCACCAGCGAGCTGAGCACGATCACCGGCGGCAGGGCGTTCGGCAGGATCTCGCCCACGATGATGCGCAGGTCGGTCATGCCCATGGCGCGGCAGGCCTGCACGAACTCGCGGTCGCGCAGCGCCAGGAACTCGGCGCGGGTCATGCGCGCGATCGGCGTCCAGCTCACGATGCCGATCGCGATCACGATGTTCTGCAGGGTCGAACCCAGGATCACCACGATGGTCAGCACGAAGATGAGGTTGGGAATGGTCTGGAACAGCTCGGCGCCGCGCATGCTGATCTCGTCGACCCAGCCGCCGAAATAGCCGGCCGCGGCGCCGACCGAGACGCCGATGATCGTGGCGACCGCCGAGGCGAACAGCCCGATCAGCAGGGTGGCGCGCGCGCCGTGTACGATCATCGCCAGGATGTCGCGGCCGAGCGAATCGGTGCCGAGCGGAAAGTCGCGGTCCTCGCCCGGCCACAGCTCGGGCGCGCCGACGATGCGCAGCGGGTCGGTCGGATAGAACAGCGGCGCCAGCAGCGCCATCGCCGCCACGAACAGGATGATCAGGGCTCCCAGCAGGGCGCCGCGGTTGCGCGAGAAGCGGCCCAGGAAGGCGAAGCGTGAGGCGAAGCGCTCCATCAGCGGATCTCGATCCGGGGGTCGAGCCACATGTAGACCAGGTCGACCGCGATGTTGGCCGCGATCACCACCAGCGAACCCAGCACCATGATGCCGAGCACCACCGGATAGTTTCGCGAGCTGACCGAGTCGAACAGCAGCGAGCCGACGCCCGGCCAGCTGAACACGCTTTCGATCACCACGCTGCCGGCCAGCACCGTGCCCATCTGCACGCCGAGGATCGTCACCACCGGCAGCAGCGCGTTGCGCAGCACATGGCTCACCGTGACCTTGCGCCGCGACAGGCCCTTGGCGCGCGCGGTGCGCACGAAATCGGCCTGCGCCACCTCCAGCATCGAGGAGCGCATTACCCGGGCATAGATCGCGGCATAGAACAGGCCGAGCGCGAGGGTCGGCAGGATCAGGTGGTGCAGGATGTCGAGCACCCAGCCGATGCCGCTGCTGGCGCCGCCGATCGTCGCCAGGCCGCCGACCGGCATCCAGCCGAGCTTCACCGAGAACAGCACGATCATCATGATGCCGAGCCAGAACGAGGGGGCGGCGAAGAAGAACATCGCGCCGACCGAGACCAGCGTGTCCCAGACCGTCCGCACCTTGACCGAGGCGACCACACCCGCCGACACGCCGATCGCGAAGGCGAGCGCGATGCTCGACACCATCAGCAGGATGGTCGCCGGCAGGTTGATGGCGATCGCCTGGATGACCGGCATGTTCTGCCGGTAGGAGAAACCGAAGTCGAAGTGCAGCAGGGCCCAGATGTACTTCAGCAGCTGCAGCCAGACCGGATCCTCCAGGCCGTAGGTCTTGCGCAGCAGCTCGACCGTGGCGGGATCGCTGACCTGGTTTTCAGCGGTCATCAGCTCGAGGAAGCTGCCCGGCGCGAGATGGATCAGAACGAAGTTGATCACCACCACGCCCAGCATCAGCGGCACCGCCTGGAGCAGGCGGCGTCGCAGCAGGCGGAGCGCCGCGGACGAGCGGGAGGAAGCGACGGCGGCCACGACGACTAGCGAAGAAAAGCCTCACCCTGAGGAGCGGCCCGGAGGGCCGCGTCTCGAAGGGTGGGAGACACACTCGCAGTTGCCCATCCTTCAGGGCGTTTCGAGCACATGTGCTCGAAAGCGCCTTGACGCCGCGTTGCACGCGGCTCCTCAGGATGAGGTCGACTCGCGGCGATAGCCGCTACTACGACACCCATATGTCGTACCAGGTCGCGGCCAGGTAGTTCGGGTCGTTCGAGTGGTTCTGCACCTTCGAACTGGCGACCGTGATCGTCTCCAGCTCGAGCAGCGGCAGGTTGTTGGCCTCCAGCGTCGCGATCTTCTGGAACTCGACCACCAGGGCCTTGCGCTTGGCCGGATCGGTCTCGACCTTGATCTTGTCGACCACGGCGTCCATCTCGGGGCTGCTGAAGCCCGAGGCGTTGCGGAAGGGCACGCCCTTCTTGATGCCGTCCGTCGTGTAGTACTGAGTCGTGCTCGGCACCGGCTCCGACGGGTTGGCCTGGTTGGAGATCGCCAGGTCGAAATCGTAGTCGGTGTAGATGCGCTTCAGCGAGGTCGGACGGTCGGGAACCGTGAGGTTCACGACCAGGCCGACATCCTCCAGCCCCTGCTTGACGATCGCGCCGATCTTGCCGTTCTCGGCGAACCAGCCGGCCGCCAGCAGGTTGACCGAAAACCGCTTGCCGTCGGCCTTCTTCGGATAGCCCGCCGCGTCGAGCAGCGCCGCCGCCTTCTTCGGGTCGAACGCCGTGCTGAACGTATCGGGGGTGAAGAACTCCTTGTTCGGCGAGAACAGCGGGCTCGTGCCCGGCCGCGCGTAGCCGTAATAAACCGTCTTGGCGATCAGGTTGCGGTCGACGGCGAAGAACATCGCCTGCCGCACCTCGCGCTTCTGGAAGATCGGGTTGCGCACGTTGCATTCCAGCGTGGTCGACCACACCGCTTCCTCGTAGCCCTTCGACGTGGCGACGAACTTGTTGGTCGCGGCCAGGCGCTTGATGTCGGGCGGCGCCACCGGATTGAACACGCCGATCTGGATCTCGCCGGCCTCCATCGCGGCGGCCCGGCCCGAGGGATCGCGCACGTAGCGGATGATCAGCTTGTCCATGTACGGGAAGCCCTTGCGCCAGTAGAGCTCGTTCTTGACGTACTCGAAGTGGCTGCCGCGCACCCATTCCTTGAATTTCCACGGACCGGTGCCGATCGGCGCGTTGTTCGCCGGATTGGTCACCGGATCACTGCCGGCATAGACGTGCTTCGGCACGATGTAGTTCACGCTGCCGCAGAGCAGCGACGAGAAGAAGAACTCGGGGATCGGCTTGCTGAACTTCACCACCACCGTGGCGGGGCCGCTCGCTTCGATGCCGGCGAAGTCGGTCAGCGCGGCAGCTGCGGCGTACTTCTTCCAGATCTCGCCGATCGAATAGACGACGTCGTCGGCCGTCATGTCCTTGCCGTCGTGGAACTTCACGCCCTGGCGCAGCTTGATCGTGTAGGACTGGAAGTCGGCCGACGGTGCCCAGCTCTCGGCCAGTTCGCCCTCGAACTTTCCATCCATGCGCCGGTTGCCCAGCCGCTCGAACAGCTTGGACGACGAGAAGGTCGGGCTCGAACCGCCGCCAGCCGGCACGTAGCAGGCCTGTGGCTCGCCGCCGCCCCAGGTCGCGACCAGGGTACCGCCCTTCTTGGGTTCCTGCGCCAGGCCCGGCCGAACCGACAACCCGACCAGACCGCCCGCCACGCCACCCGCCAAAACGCCGCCGAAGACGCGGCGCGTCACCTTGTTCGTCATGAAGCCCTCCGTTCTTTGCCAACCCCTCCCGGAGCCACAAGCAAACTTCATTCCTTTGGTTCCTCCCCATTCATATGGAGAGGTGTCGTCGTCTCACGCCGACGGAGGGGTCATGAGGACCGATCGCGGTGCCGTTGACCCCTCCGCCCCGCTCGGAGCGGGGCACCTCCCCCGAGGACGGGGAAGGAACTCGTCAACCGGCCAGCGTCGAATAGGTCGCCCGGCCGATCGCCAGTAGCACTTTCTGCTCGTTGAACACGTCGACATCGACCACACCCACGCTCTTGCCGTTGCGGCGCACCGTGGCGGTGGTGATCAGCTTGGTCTTGATCGCGGGGCGCAGGTAGTCGACCCGGAAATTGATCGTCGGCAGCGGCCGGCGCAGGGCCATGATCAGCGCGTAATCGCCGACCGTGTCGATGATCGCCGCCAGCGGCCCTCCATGCCACTGGCCCGAGCCCTTGCCACGTTCGAACTCCGGGCGCATGGCGCATTCCATGGTGACCGATTCCTTGGCCGGGTTCGCCTCGATCACCTTCAGCCCCAGGAAGGAGATGAAGGGCGAGCCGTCGAGCATCTTCTGAAGCTCGGCGTCGGTCAGCGGCTTCACGGTATCGCTCATGGCGCCACCACGATCTTGCCGAACACCTCACGGTCCTCGATCACCCGCAGCGCCTCGCGCGCTTCCTCGAGCTTGTAGACCTTGTCGACCAGCACCTTCAGCTTCTTCTCCTGCACCATCTTGAGCAGCGTCTCGATGTCGGAGCGCATCCAGCCGTTGGAGCCCAGCACCTTCAATTCGAATGTCCAGATGAAGCGGATATCCTCGGTCGGCGCGTAGCCCGCCGTGGCGCCGCAGGTCAGCAGCCGGCCGCCGACCTTCAGCACCTTGAGCGACGGCACCCAGGTGTCGCCGCCGGTGTAGTTGACCACCACGTCGACGCCGAGATGCGTGCCGCCGCCGCGCCGGGTCGGCTTGCCGTACATCGCATAGACTTCCTTCATGAAGTCCTTCTCGACGTAGTTGATCGTCTTGTCGGCGCCGAGTTCCTGCAGCCGCTTGGCCTTGGCGTCGGTGCCGGCGCAGGCGATCACCTCGCAGCCCGCCGCCTTGGCGAGCTGCAGGCAGCACACGCCGACGCCGCCCGAGGCGCCGAGGATCAGCACCTTCTCGCCCTGCTTGATGCCGCCGTTGGTCACCATCATGCGCAGCGCCGTACCGTAGGCCACCGGCAGCGCCGCGGCATCGGCGAAGCTGACGCCGTCGGGGATCTTCACCAGCTGGTGCGCGCGCGCCTTGCAGAGTTCGGCGAGGCCGCCATGCACCGTCTCGCCCATCAGGCCGCCCTCGACCCGGTTGATCGGATCGACCAGCACGCGGTCGCCTTTCTTCCAGCCGGTGACGCCGGGACCGACCTCGGCGATCTCGCCTGCCACGTCGAGGCCCATGATCGCCGGCATCGGCACCTTGATGCCCGGCATGCCGCGACGCGTGAACACGTCGTGATAGTTCAGCGAGGAGGCCTTCACCGCCACGATCACGTCGCCCTCGCCGGGCCTGGGATCGGGGAAGTTGGTCTCGAAGACCAGCGCTTCGGGCCCCCCGTGTGCGCGAACGACTGCTGCTTTCATTGTCAGATCTCCATTCCGGCTGGGATTTGCTTGGCGAGCACGCGCTTGTCGATCTTGTTGGTGCCGGCCAACGGCATCTCGTCGACGAAGAACACGCGGCGCGGATGCTGGTACGCCGGCGCGTTGGCCAGCGCATAGCTCTTGATCTGCTGCTCGTCGACGGCGGCGCCGGCGGCGCGCACGACGAAGGCGATCGGCTTGAAGCCCTTGAGTTCGTCCGGCACCGGGATCACGGCGGCCTGGTGGATGCCCGGATGCTTCTCCAGCATCTTCTCGACCTCGCCTGGATAGATGTTCTCGCCGCCGCACACGAACATGTCGTCGACCCGGCCGACGAAGTAGAAGAATCCGTTCTCGTCGCGCCGGAACACGTCGCTGGTCTTGTAATAGCCGTCCGGCGTCATGACCTTGGCGGTGACCTCAGGCAGCTTGTGATAGTGCGTCATCAGCGCGCCGCACTTCATCTGGAGTTCACCCTCGTCCTGGACTTCCTTGCCGTCGCGCACCAGACGCAGCTGCACTTCGGGATGCGGATAGCCGGTCGAGAGCTCGGGCTGCGGGATTCCCTTGGGATGCGGGCCGAACACCACGGGCCCGGCCTCGGTCGTGCCGTAGCCATTGCCGATCTGCGCCTTGGGAAACGTCGCGCGCACCTGGTCGATCAGCGACTGGGTGATCGGCGCCGAGCCCATGCGCACCGCTTCGACGGCCGAGAGATCGGCTTTGGCCAGCAGCTCCTTGTCGCGCAGCATCATGGCGATCATGGTCGGCACCGACGTCAGGAACCCGACCCTGTGCTTGGCCGCCGCCTCGATATAGCCGCGGGTCGTGAACTGCGGCAGCAGCACCACCGTGTCGCCCTGGCTGAAGGTGGTCTGGCACATCGCCAGCCCGTTCATGTGGTAGAGCGGCGCCGCCACCAGCGAGCGCTGGCCCTGAGGCACCGGTCGGCGCACCCGCTGGCTCATCGCCCAGAGATGCGAGTAGTGCGACAGCACCACGCCCTTGGGCCGCCCCGTCGAGCCGGACGTGTAGAGGAACATCGCGTCCTCCTCCGGCTTCATCCTCTCCGGCGTGAACGGACCCCCTTGGAGCCCATCTTCGAGGAACGACGCCCAGTCCCGGTCGAACGAGATCTTCGGCACCGAGTCGGGCGCCAGCGCCAGCCGCGCGTCGTCGCCGATCACCAGCCTGGCGTCCGAATCGCCCACGATGTAGGCGACCGTCTCGGCCGGCAGCTTCCAGTTCACCGGGACCGAGACGAGGCCTGCCTGCATCGTGCCGAGGAAGGTCAGCAGATACTCGGCGCGGTTGGCCGACAGGATGGCGACGCGGTCGCCGCGCTTCAGGCCGCGCTTGAGCAGCCCGCGCGCGACGGCGCCGCTCAGCTGCAGCATGTCGGCGTAGCTGTAGCGCCGCTCCGTGCCGTTTCCCCCTTCGTCGATCAGCGCCAGCGAATCGGGCGGCACCGAGCGCGACAGCGCATCGCCCTGGTTGTCGTAGGCCGTCTTGCCGATTGTCACCATTCCAGGCGTAACCATGCCACTCGTCACCATGCAGCGAGCCCCTTCAACGCTTGCTCGGTCAGTTTCAGGCCGGTCTCCAGCGTGTCCTTGCGCCACTGGCCGTCGAACGGACAGAAGGCGTCCATCATGTCGGCCTGCAGGCCGGCACGTACGTCGGGGTCCAGCCCGCTCTGGCGGCGCAGCCACTGGTCGAGCCGCAGCACGCGGCGCATGCCGAGCCCGCGTGTGCCGAATTCGATCACCGCGCCGCACATCTGGCGATTGCCGAGAAAGCGCTGCACGCCGTTGAACACCAGGCCGGTGTAGTTCGGCCGTTCCATGCCGTGCGGCCGCACACCATCTACGTTTTCCTTGCCCCACCAGTCGCAGGCGCGCTGGAACAGGGGTCCGCCGGGCTCGTTGAAGCACAGGAAGAACGGCTTGCCGTAGTCGCCGATGCCGGTGTGCCAGTCGATGAAGGCGACCTTCTCCGCCCCCGCCAGCATCCCGGTCACGATGGTCTCGAGCGTGCGATTGGACCATTCGCGATCTTTGCCGCCGAACATCAGTCCGTCGGCATGCACGTACTGCCCGCGCGCCAGCGTGTCGAACAGTGTGTCGCGCCCGTGCTTTTCCGTGAACGTCGCCATCGCCTTGTCGACCCGCGCGTTCTCGGCGTCCGTCCACTGCCGGATCATCAGCTCGCCATGCAGGGTCTCGTAATGCGGGTTGACGGGGGCGGGGCCCGCGCCGCGGTCGATGAAGTTGCGGTTGAGGTCGACGTTGTTCTCGGTGGTGCGCGTGAAGTGGGCGAAGCCGTAGGGGTTGAGGCCGTGCACCAGCACCACGCCCAGATCCCCGGGCAGCCGGTTCGCGCCGCCGTCCTGCAGCCAGCCGACCTGCACCGCCGAGCCGGAGAAGCCCTCCTGGCCGTGCGTGCCGCTGACGAACAGCGCCTGGCGCGCGGCCTTCCGGTCGCCCAGGCAGGCCACGTCGATGGCGAGCGGCTCGCCGTCCGGAGTCTTCTTGTCCGGATGCACGAACGAGCGGATCTCGGCCCCGGCCGCTGTCGCCGCCTTCAGGAATTTCGCCCGCGCCGAGGTGAAACTCGACGCGTAGCACTCGTAGTACTGCATGCTCCCTTCACGCCGGCCCGGCCCAACCCCGCGCGGCGCCCCATCTGTCTGTCGAGTGAATGCGCTCTACTGGATGAACTCTATGGTGGCGTTCATCGCCTGGCTCGCCGGCACGATGATCCGGTTGCCATGCTGGGTAACGCCCATGATGCCGCCCGCCGCGAGGACCTTGCTGACCTTGGCCAGCGACGTCGTACGGAAGGTGAGACCCGCCATGTAGGCAGGCCGGCCCTCGGGGTCCGGCACGGCGCGGCCGAATTCGTCCTTCAGCGCCTTCTCGGTCACGATCTCGAAGCGCGAATTGCCGACGACCAGTGCCTTGCCTCCCTTCATGTCGTGCACCGCGTCGGCGCCGAACATGGTGGCGTAGAGCTGGGCCGCCTTGGCCGGGTCGGGCTCGACGATGATGGCACGATGCACCGCGACGGCGCCGTTGGCGTGATGGCGCCACTCGTCGCGCCATACCAGGTCGCGCGTGAAGTGATGGCAGAAATAGACACGCCCGTAGGGCACGTGGCCGGGCTTCATGCGCACGGTACGGAAGCGCGCCTCGCCTTCGGCGGCGGCGCCCGCCGGGCCGGTGTACTTGACCGGCCGCGTGAACTCGACCGGCGGGTCGAACGGCGCGCCGGCCTTCTCGAGCTCGGCATAGGTGACGGCGGAGTCCTCCGAGCCGAACACCAGGCCGTTCAGGCCGAACGGATAGTTCAGCAGGTCCATGCGGCCGCTGGTGGCGCCCTTGGGCACGGCGATCAGTTCGAGATAGTCGGTGCCGAACATGGCGAGGTGGTTCATCGAGCCGAGCGAATGGTAGCCGCGCTCGGTGAGCGTGAATCCCAGCCGTCGATAGACGTCGGCGGCGCGATCCATGTCGTCGCGCGCGTTGATGACCACGTGGTCGAGCGTTGCCGTGGGTAGTGCCATGTCGAAATTTCCTCCTGCCGCTCACGCACGGTCGCCCATCTTGGCACGCAGCGCACGTCACAATTTTTTATATTGCGCGGCGAAAGGCTTATCAGCGGAAACCCTTTCCAACTTTGCCGACCGGCAGAGAATGAATGCCCAATTTACGCGGCCGCGGCATGTGCCGCCTTCTCTGGCGCGCCTTTTGCTCGCCGGCCCGCCGGCAATGCCCGCATCCGGCCCGCGGTACGGCCGCGTGTTACGGATTCCGGGACAAGGCCATGGCCGCTGCGGAAGGCTGCCTTGCATCGCTCAGGATGACGCCGGGCCTGCCGATGCTTTACCTTTCGCGGCCATGACCATGCGCCCCAATCATCCGCTCAGCCAGATCGCCAACCAGGTCATGTGGGATCGCCTGATCTCCGTCGTCGAGGAGCAGGCCCAGACCCTGGTGCGCACCGCCTTCGGCACGCCGACGCGCGAGGCCGGCGATCTGTCGGCCGGCGTCTACGACACCGAGGGCCGCATGCTCGCCCAGGCGGTCACCGGCACGCCGGGCCACGTCAACTCGATGGCGGTCAGCGTCAGCCACGTCATCAACAAGATCCCGCTCGCCGAGATGAGCGAGGGCGACGTCTTCGTCCTCAACGATCCGTGGCAGGGCACCGGCCATCTCAACGACATCGTCATCGTCACGCCGACCTACAGGCGCGGCCAGGATGGGGTGAGTAGGCCCGTCGGGTTCTTTGCGGACACGCTCCATGTCGTCGATATCGGCGGCCGCGGCATCGTCGGCGCCGCCCAGCAGGTCTACGAGGAAGGCCTCTACATCCCGATCACCAAGATCATCGACAAGGGCCGGGTCAATCAGTGGCTGATGGACCTGATCGCGGCCAACGTGCGCGAGCCCATCCAGGTGATCGGCGACATCTACTCGCTGATCTCGAGCAACGAGATCGGCGGCCGCCGCCTGATCGAGATGATGGACGAGTTCGGCCTCGAGCGGCTCGACGACCTCGCCAAGCACATCCTCGACCATTCGCGCAGCGCCAGCCTGCAGGCGATCTCGCGGCTGAAGCCCGGCACCTACGTCAACGAGATGACGGTCGACGGCATCAACGGCAAGCCGATGACGCTGAAGGCGAAGCTGACCGTCGGCAAGGACGGCATTGATGTCGAGTATGTCGACGTGCCGCCGGCGGTCGCCCTCGGGCTCAACGTGCCGATGTGCTACACCGACGCCTACACGGCGTTCGGCATCAAGTGCATCGTGGCGCCCAAGGTGCCGAACAACTGGGCCTCGCTCGCCACCATCCGCACCACCGCGCCCAAGGGCAGCATCCTCAACGTCGATCATCCCGCGCCGGTCGCCGCGCGCAGCACGATCGGCCACATGCTGCCCGACGTGATGTTCGGCTGCCTGATCCAGGCGCTGCCCGAGGGCGTGCCGGCCGAGGGCACCTCGTGCCTGTGGAACCTCCGCCTGATGGGCGGCCCGGGCCGGGTCGAACTGACGCCGGAGCAGATGAAGACCGCCAGGGCCTACAACGCCATGTCGTTCCATTCCGGCGGCACCGGTGCCCGGCCGAAGTCGGACGGTCTCAGTGCCACGGCGTTTCCGTCGGGCGTCAAGAACGTGCCGGTCGAGATCACCGAGACCCTGGCGCCGATCGTCATCTGGTCGAAGGAGTACCGCCAGGATTCCGGCGGCGCCGGCGAATATCGCGGCGGCCTCGGCCAGGTGATGGAGATCGGCAGCGCCGAGGATCTGCCGTTTGGCATCTCGCCGACTTTCGACCGCGTCGTCTTCCCGCCGCGCGGTCGGCTCGGCGGCCAGCCCGGCGCCAGCGGCAGGATCGAACTGGTCTCGGGCAAGCAGCTGCCGCCCAAGGCGCATTCATCGATCCCCGTCGGCGATCGGCTGCGCGTCTCGATGCCGGGCGGCGGCGGCTACGGCGATCCGATGAAGCGCGACGCCGGCAAGGTCGCCGAGGACGTCATGCTGGGCCTGGTTTCGCGCGACGCTGCCGAGAGGATCTACGGCGTGGCGCTCTCCGCCGACTTCAAGGTCGACGAAGCGGCCACCGCACGTCTGCGCACGAAGGTCGCGGCGGAGTAGCGATTTCCTCCCCATTCATATGGGGAGGTGCCCGCGTCGTCGCGGGCGGAGGGTCATAAGCCACGAGAAGCTCATGACCCCATCGTCGCCGTAAGACGGCGACACTTCCCCATATGAATGGGGAAGAACAGCTAACGCATCGCGAGAAACGCGCCGACGCCCATGCTGAGGCCCGTCCCGATCAGCAGGACGCAGATCAGCGCCTTGAACAGCCCGGGCGACAAGGGTAGCGGGTGCCGCACCGCCAGCCAGGTCATGAGAAAGACCACGGGCAGCGCCTCCGCCGCCAGCTGCAGGTCGAACAGCGAGATCTGGCCGGATGGCACCACGACGAGCAGGCGCAGAGTCGTGCTGAAAGCGAAGAACACCATCAGCTGCTCCCGCGCCCAGCCCAGCGGCTTGGGCTGGCGGTACAGCAGATAGACCAGCGGCGGCCCGCCGGCGGAGAACATGCCGCCCAGCAGGCCGGCAAGGCCGCCGGTGAAGGCGAACGCCCCGGGCGACGACATCGCCGGCAGCGGTTGCGCGGCGCGCCACAACGACAGCGCGCAGGCGACGATGCTGGCGCCCAGCACGAGACGAAGCACCTGGTAGGCCGTCGCGGCGAGCCAGCCGACCAGCAGGGCGCCGGCCACCACGCCGGCCACGCTCGCGATCAATGTCGGCACCAGCACGCGCTCGACGTGCAGGGTGCCGCGCCGATGCAGGAACATCCACGCGGTGCAGAACCCTGTAAGTGTCGACGCATTCACCGCATCGGTCAGTGGCAGCAGGTTGGTGGCGCCGACCAGGCCGAGCAGGATCAGCGCCAGCGCGAATCCGGTGAGGGCCTGCGCGTAGACGGCGAGGGCGACGAACGCCAGGAACGTCGCGTGGATCTCGATCTGGGCCCACAGATGCATCAGCAGACCATAAAGGTCCCGGTGCCTTCCTCGCGCTGGGAAAAGCCGGTCGCTCCGGAAAAAGGGCCGCCGCGAGCAGTCCCGGACGGCGCGGCCGTCGCGTCTATGCCGAAGCCAGCGCCGCCCACAGGGCGAAGCTCGACGCGCTGCCCGGGTCCCGGGCGTCGGTGCGCACGGCGGTGTGGACCATGACGAGCCGCCGTGTCGGCTCGACCAGGATGAGCTGGCCACGCACGCCGAACAGGCCGAAGGTCGGCTTCTGCCCCGGGATCGTCCCCGGAATGGTCCATGTCTGGTAGCCGTAACCGACCGGCCGGCCGGTCTGCGACGGCGAAAAGGTCGGCTTCGTCATGGCGGCGACCCAGGATCCGTCGATCAGTTGCCGTCCGCCGGCGCGGCCGCCATCGGCCATCAGCAGTCCGAGGCGGGCGTAGTCGCGCAGCACCGCGTTGAAGCCCATGTAGCCGATCTCGAGGCCTGACCTGTCGGTCATCCAGGTGGCGTCGGCTTCCGCGCCCATCGGCTGCCAGATGCGTTCCTGCAGGACGTCGACCAGCGGCCGGCCGAACACTGCCCGCGCCACCATGGCCAGCACGTAGGTTTCCGACGAGGCGTAGTACCAGCGCGCACCGGGTGCTGCGATGCGTTCGTTGAAATAGCGTACCGCGTCGACGCCGCCCGGCGACTGCCGCCCGAAGGTCGCCGCCGAGAGCTTGGTCACGTCGTCGCTGCCGTCGTAATCCTCACGGAACTTCACGCCGGACGACATGGCGAGCAGCGCGCGCAATGGCGTGCGGCCGTATTCGGTGCCGGCAAGCGTCGGTGCATGGCGCTCGGCCGGATCGTCCAGCGAGGCGATCAGCCGGTCGCCGACCGCCACCCCGATCAGCAACGCGACGATCGTCTTGGCCATCGAGAACGACGTCAGGCGCATCGTATCGCTGCGGCCGTACTGGTAGCGCTCGGCCAGGATCGTGTCGCCTTGCGCGATCAACAGCCCTGTCGCCGGCTGCCGGTCGAGATAGCCGTCGAGATCGTAGCGGCCGCCGCCCAGCGACGCGGGATTGGTGAAGCGGATCGCCGGCTCGCGGTCGGCACGGCGCCAGGGCGAGGGCGCCGCCGCGCGGCGTGCCGTCGATGCTGCGAAGATCTCGTCGAGGCGGGAGAAGGCATCGACGCCGTACGGCGGCTGCCACCAGTTCCGGGCGGTCGCGCGGGGATACTGGCCGGCCCCGTCGGCCAGGACCGGCAGGTTGGGCCCACCGGCGCGGCGGCCGATGCCGTCGCGAAATTCAAATCCGTCGAGGCCCGATTTCGACTGCGCGACGCGCGGCGCGGCAAGCGGCAGGATCAGGGAGGCTGCCGCTCCCAGCAACGCGCGCCGGCTCGAAGGCATCGCCATGGGCTAGCGCTGGAACGTACCCGTGAGCGTCGTGCGTTCGAGCGTGTTGAAGTGCAGGTAGAAGCCGACGACGGCTGCCGACGTGTCGGCGTTCACCGGCAGGCTCGCTTCCTTCACCGCGAACACCGTGAACTGATAGCGGTGCGGGCCGTGTCCCGGCGGCGGAGCGGGCCCGCCATAGCCCGGCGCGCCGAAATCGGTGCGCGTCATCAGCGCGCCCTTGGGCAGGAGTCCCGACTTGGGATTGCCGGCGTCGAGCTTGAGCTCGGTCACGTCGGGCGGAATGTTCACCACCACCCAGTGCCAGAAGCCCGAGCCGGTCGGCGCGTCGGGATCGAAGCAGTGGACGGCGAAGCTCCTGGTGCCGGCCGGCGCCCCCGACCAGGAGAGCTGTGGGCTCTTGTTGCCGCCCGACGTGCCGAAGCCGTACTCGGCCGACAGCACGTGCTCCATCCCGAGCGTCGCGCCTTCCTTGAAGTTCGCGCTTGTGAGCGTGAGCGGCATCAGCTTCCTCCGGTTGTTTCGGTGCGGAGGATAGACCCGGCCGGCCGCCCGGGGGAAGCCGCGCCCGGCAGGCCGCCGCCTACTTCCGGTTCCGCGATATCGAGGCCTGGCTGGCGCGGTGGCGGCGATACCAGAAGACGCCGCCGATCAGCACCGCCAGCACGACCAGCCACAGGATCTCGGTCGAGCCGTCGCCGTTGTCGGGCGACAGGCCGAAGAGCTGTTCGATGAAGTCCATTGCGTGTCCCCTTTATGCAGCCGTGACGTAGCCAATGCGCGCCTTGGCGAGCGCCTTGTCGAACCGGGCGATGTCACCCTCGACCAGGGCCTCGAACTTGTCGACCTCGCGGTCGACCTTGGCCATGGTCTCGCGCGAGACCGCGTGCGTCTGGACGGTCGGTGCCGCGTCCGCCGTCGTGGTCATCTGCACCATGTCGAACAGCGTGTCGTTGAGACCGGCCGGATTGCGCAGCACGTCGCGCGCCGACTTGCGCTCGGGATCGACCAGTACCTTCTCGATCGCAGAGAGCTTCTGGTTGATCGCCGCGGCCTGGCGCCTCAGCGCCGCGCCGCCCTTGCCTTTGCTCTGGCCGGCGCGGGCTGCCGCCTCGTCGATCTGCCTCTTCATCAGGCGCAGCCGGTTGACCGTCGCCTTGAGCTTCGACAGCGACTCGATCAGCTGCATGTGCAGCCTGAACTGCGCCTGATAGGCCTGGTCGGTGGTCGACAGCCGCGGATCCTTCACCAGGACGAACTCGGCCGACTGGCTCTTGCCCTCGACCGTCAGTTCGACGCTGTAGGTCCCCGGCACCACGGTCGGGCCGGGCGGATTCTCGGGATCGGGCGCCAGCGGCTTGGGCCGGGGCGGTGCCAGGCCGTAGTCGAGCCGGGTCGGGCCGGGATGTTTCAGGTCCCAGACGAAGCGGTTGAGGCCGCGTCGCGTACCGGGCTTGCGCGCCGGCGCGGCGTCCTTGTCGGCGCTCGTGAACGAAACGATCTTCCTGGCGCGTCCGCCGGCCTCGCGGAAGGTGAGCGTCACCGGGCCCTTCGGCTCGTCCTTCAGCCAGTACCAGATCACGGCGCCGTTGGGCGGATTCTCGCCGACATCGAGGTGCTCGCGGAACCGTGTGCCGTCCTCGCGCTCGACCATCACCGTGCTGCCGTCGATCCCGAAGGCGGGTCCATAGGCGATGCCCTGCCGCACGTTGGCGCCGGCGCTCCAGTGCAGCTTGGTGCGGATCGCGGTGCGCGGCGCGAACAGGCGCGTGCCCTTCCTGCCGTCTGCCGCCCTCGCGGAGGCCATGCCGCGCAGGGCCGTGACGTCGTCGAGGATCCAGAACGAGCGGCCGTGCGTGGCCGCCACCAGGTCGCAATCCTTGAGCTTGAGATCGTAGACCGGCACGTTCGGGAAGCCGCCGCCCATGCGTTGCCAGTGCGCACCGTCGTCGAGGCTGAAGAACACACCGGTTTCCGTACCGACGAACAGCAGGCCCCGGGCCACGGGATCGGCGCGCACCACGCGGCTGATCTCGTCCTTCGGCAGGTCGCCGGCGATCGTCTTCCAGCTCCGGCCGCCGTCGGTGCTCCTGAACAGGTAGGGCTTGTAGTCGCCCAGCTTGTAGCGCGTCGCCGCGACATACACCGTGTCGCGATCGTGTGCCGAGACCTCGACGCAGCCGACATAGGCGAGCTTGGGCATCGCCTTGGGCGTGACGTCCGTCCACTTCCTGCCGCCGTCGCGGGTGACATGAACCAGCCCGTCGTCGGTCGAGGCCCAGATCTCGCCGGCGCGGTGCGGCGATTCGACGACGCTGGCGCAGGTCGCGTGGACTTCCGCACCGGCGCTTTCGCGCGTGATGTCGCCGCCCGACGGGCCCTGGCGGCTGCGGTCGTTGAGGCTGAGGTCGGGCGAGATCTTTTCCCAGCTCATGCCCTCGTCGCGCGTGCGAAACACGCAGTTGCCGCCGACATAGAGTGTCTGCGGATCGTGCGGCGAGAACACGATCGGGTAAGTCCAGGCGAAGCGGTACTTCATGTCGCGTGGCGCGATGCCGGTCGATTCCTCCGGCCACACGTTGACCAGCTGGATCTGGCGCGTGCGGTGGTCGTAGCGCTGCAGCGCGCCAGAGCCGCCGGGGCTCGAACCGACCGCGCCGACATAGACCACGTTGTGGTCGCGCGGATTGACCGCGATGAAGCCCGACTCGCCGGTGCCCGGGTACGAGCAGTCGGCCAGCGTGATGACGCCCCATTCCGAGGCCGACGGCACCGAGATCGAGGTGTTGTCCTGCTGAGTGCCATAGACGCGGTAGGGATACTGGTTGTCGACGTCGAGCCGGTAGAACTGCGCGGTCTTCTGATTGTAGATCGTCGACCACGACGCACCGCCGTTGAACGAGACGTGGGCGCCGCCGTCGTTGCCCTCGATCATGCGGCTGGAATCGTTCGGGTCGAGCCAGAGATCGTGATTGTCGCCGTGCCGTGTCGTCA
The DNA here is from genome assembly GCA_044225265.1 of Reyranella sp. Taxonomy (GTDB): domain Bacteria; phylum Pseudomonadota; class Alphaproteobacteria; order Reyranellales; family Reyranellaceae; genus Reyranella. The sequence continues at coordinate 4,739 of JBGAIW010000004.1, read as the reverse complement.
CTTCGCTGAAATTGCTGCCGCCGTCGGTCGACTTCCACATCTGCAGGTTGGTGACGTAGACAGTGTCGGCATGGCCGGTGTCGGCGAACACGTGGGTGTAGTACCAGGGCCGGTGCATCAGGTCGCGATTGGCTGAGACCTGCGTCCAGCGCGCGCCGAGATCGTCCGAGCGGTAGAGGCCGGTCTTGTCGCCTTCCGCCTCGATCAGTGCCCACACACGGCCTGCCTTTACCGGCGAGACCGCGACGCCGATCTTGCCCAGCATTCCCGTCGGCAAGCCGGGGAATTTGGAGACCTCCTGCCAGCTGTCGCCGCCGTCGGTGCTGCGGAACAGGCCGCTGCCCGGCCCGCCCGACGAGATGTTCCAGAAATTGCGCCGCGCCTCCCAGATCGATGCGAACAGGATGCGTGGATTGTTGCGATCCATCGACAGATCGATCGCGCCCGCGACGTCGTTGCGGAACAGGATGCGTTCCCAGCTCCTGCCGCCGTTCTTCGAGCGATAGACGCCCCGTTCGGCGTTCGGCCCGAAGATGTCGCCCAGCACCGCGGCATAGACCAGGTCGGGATCGTTCGGGTGCACCACGATGCGGCCGATGAACTTGCTGTTCTTCAGTCCGACATGAGTCCAGCTGCGGCCGGCGTCGGTCGACTTGTAGACGCCGTCGCCGTAGGAGACGTCGAGGCGGATCGCCGTCTCGCCGGTGCCGGCATAGATCACGTTGGCATCCGACGGAGCCACCGCGATCGAGCCGACGGCCGAGCTGCCCATGTAGCCGTCCGAGACGCAACGCCAGAAAACGCCGCCGTCGACGGTCTTCCAGATGCCGCCGGCACAGGCGCCGAAATAGAAGGTCATGCGGTCGACCGGATCGCCCGACACGGCGACGACCCGGCCTCCGCGCGGCGGTCCGATGCAGCGCCATTTCAGGGCCTCGAAATCCGCTGTCGCGGCGCCGCCGACCTTGCTCGCCATGTTCTCCCGCCGATCTCTTGTTGCTCGACGGGAACGGTAGGCAGATGCGACGCGCCACGCAACTCACATGCCTCTCGTCGCTTCGGGTGTTTGATCGTTGTTCGCAAGCGCAGACCTGATGTAGTGAAGCTCGACGATTGAACATCCGGGGGAAGGTTCATGAAGGCCTCGACGCTCTGCTTCCGCGCCGCCGTGGTGCTGGTGGTGATCGGCATGCTCTGGGGATTGCAGATGGCGATCTCGGGCGATCACTCGGCGCATCCCGCGCACGCCCATCTCAACCTGCTGGGTTGGGTCTGTCTCTTCCTGTTCGGCATCTACTACCGCCTGCATCCCGCGCTCGAGGCCAACGGTTTCGCGCGCATCCAGGTCTGGCTCTGGATCGTCGGCACGGTCATCCAGGCGATCGGCGTCGGCCTGGTCCATACCGGCTCGCCCAAGGCCGAACCCGCCGCGGCCGGCGGCTCGATCCTGGTGCTGATCGCCATGCTGATGTTCGGCTGGATCGTTTATCGCGAGGCCGACGGCAAGCCGGCCGCCTGAACCGGTCCCGGTCACAGAGAGAACACGGCGTTTCCGCCGGTTTTGCGTTTGCGCGGCAACGCTTTGTTGCAGGTCGGGTAGATAAAGCCCTGTCTCTGCAACCACACTGCAGGCAGTGGCATGCGGACCTGCCGTTGACCCAGACCTGCCATGGACAAAGTCCGATTGGGAGCGCAAGTCTTGGACAGGGACGGCCTCGCGCCAACCCTGTCCAAGACTTGCGTCCAACTACTCTCTACGTACGATTCAGGAGACGGATAATGGCTAGCGGAACGGTCAAATGGTTCAACGCCACCAAAGGTTACGGTTTCATCCAGCCGGATAGCGGCGGCAAGGACGTGTTCGTCCATATCAGCGCCGTCGAGCGCGCGGGCCTGCAGGGCCTGAACGAAGGACAGAAGATCACTTATGAAGTGCAGCAGGACCGCGGCAAGGACGCGGCCGTGAATCTCAAGGTCTGATCTGCCGTCATCGTCCGCGAGTCGCCGGGATGGGGCCTTCCCGTCCCGGGCGTCTCGTTGGACACCCCTCTCGTCGTAAACCCCTCTCGTCGAATTTCCCGCGCTGCCACTCCGGCTAGGACTCGCTCCACGGCCGAAGCGCCAGCGCACCGCCCAGGGTCGACCCGTAGGCCGCGAGGCCGAGTGCCGCGACGGCGAACACGCCCTCCAGCCCATACGCGCCGAGCGCCCACGGGCCGCCCACCACCCAGACCGCGGATCGAACGAAGCTCGCCAGCACCGGCACCGTCATGCGGCCCATGCCCTGATAGGCGAAGTTCAGCGCCAGCCCCAGCGCGAACAGGCAAAAGACCAGCCCCGTCCATCGCAGGCACGCGACCGCGGCCGCGATCACCTCGGGTTCGGCGCTGAACAGCCGCGCCCAGCTCCCCGGCACCGCCGCCACGATCCAGCCGACGATGCCGATCAGCAGGAAGGCCGCTCCGGCTGCGAGCCAAGCCGCCCGCACCGCCCGCCGCCAGTCGCCCGCGCCGGCGGCGATGCCGACCAGGGTCATCGCGCCCGAGCCGATGCCGAAGGCGACCGGCGCCAGCATGAACTCCAGCCGCAGCGCGATTCCCCAGCCCGCCAGCGCCGCGGTTCCGAATTGCCCGACCAGCCCGGTCGCCAGCAGCCCCGTCGCCATCGCCACGACGCTGTTCAGCGACGCCGGCAGGCCGGTGCGCAGGATCTCGACATGGACCTGGGGCCTGAGCGGCAGGAACGCGGCCGACGGCACGAAGCCCAGCCTGCCGCGCCACACCGCGCGGCCCTGCAGGGCGATGCTCACGACGTTCGACAGGATCGCCGCCAGCGGCAGCCCCGCGATGCCGAGCCCGGGGACCGGCCCGGCGCCCAGCATCAGGGCGCCGCACACCGGCACGTAGAGCGCCGACAGCGGCAGCGAGATGCGCGCCGGCGTCACCGCGTCGCCGCCGCCGCGCAGCATCGCGGACAGGAAGAAATTGATCCAGACCAGCGGCCCCGCGAGCGACCACAGCGCGCCGAAGACCAGCGCCTGCTCGAGCGCGGCGGCGCCGCCGCCCGCGCCGCCGACAACCATCAGCGGATAGAGTGCGGGCAGCGCGAGCCAGCCGAACAGGGTGAATGACAGTCCGATGCCGACGGCGAGCAGGATCGCCTGCGGCACCAACAGCCGCGCTTCGTCTGTGCGGCCCGCGCCCAGCGCCCGCGCCATCGCCGAGGCGACGCCGCCGCCGACGCCGCCCGCGGCCATGTTGTGCATCATGGTAATGAACGGCACGACCAGCGCCGAGCCCGCGAGCGACGCGGTGCCGAGCTCGGCCAGGAACCAGGTCTCGGCCAGCGCGACCGCGATCTGCACCAGCATGATCGCCGTCGTGGGACCGGCCAGCCGGAACAAACTCCGGCCCAGCGGGGCCGTCAGAAGAGGATGGGACACAGGAAGACTCTCGATGAAGCAGCGCTCAGTCCTGACGCCAAGAGGCGACGGACAAAGAAGCGGTTCGGAAAGCGGCGAGCCGCTGTCAGACCGTGAAAGTGCGCCGATCCATTGAAAGTCTCCTCGACTAATTTTCGGGAGCAGTGACTATCAGCTTTTCGCGGTTTTGTCCTTATCTGCTGCCGCAAAGTGCGCCATCTGGTCGGCGTAGGCCGCCTTGAAGGCCGGACGGGCCGTGGCGCGGTCGACATAGCGCTTGCAGACGGGGCTGGCCGCCAGCCCCTCGAAGCGGTCGACGAGGCGCAGCACGTCGGCCAGCAGGATGTCGGCTACCGAGAACGAGCCCGCCAGCCAGTCTCGTTCGGCCAGCGCGGTTTCGAGGTGCTTCAGGCGATGCACCCGGACCCAGTCGTCGAAGAATTTCAGCGCGGTCGAGTCCTTCTTCTCGCCCATCCACTGCAGCAGCGCCCAGGGTTGGGTCGCCATCTCGACCGAGTTGAGCGCGGCGAAGATCCATTCGACTGCCTCGTTGCGCCGCCGCGGATCGGCGGGCAGCAGTCTGTCGCTGCGGTTGCCGAGATGCAGCAGGATCGCGCCGCTCTCGAAGATCGAGAGGTCGCCGTCGGTCAGCCACGGCACCTGGCCGAACGGCTGGCGCGCGAAATGCTCGGACGTCTTGTTGCGAAACGGCGTGGTGACGACGCGATAGGGCAGGCCCGCTTCTTCCAGCGCCCAGCGGATCCTGAGATCGCGCACGAAGCCGCGCGGCATCTCGGGCACCCAATCGTAGGTCGTGAGGACCAGCTCGCCCATCGGCCACTCCGTGTGACTACTGGAACTGAACGGCGTGCCGGATCTGGAACCCGCCGAGCAGTTCGGCGCAGCGCTTTTCGACTGCGGCCCGCGACGGCTCGGCGACGCCGTTCATCTGCACCACGGCCAGCGTGCCGTGATTGGGATCGGTGCGGACCGTCACCGTCGCCTCGAGCCCCTCGGCCTTCAGCGGCGTGAGCGCGGCCTCGAATGCGCGCTGTGTCGCGTCGAGTCTGAGAGCCGGCTTAAAAATCTTGCCGACGCCGGTGAGCGGCATGACCGGAATCGGCACGACCTGCACGGGTACGGCGGCGCGTTCCGGGATTTCCGCGCGGCACCATTCGCGCAGCTCCTCGGCCGTCGCGCGGGCGTTGGGCTTCAGCTGCACGAACGCCATCGGCAGTTCGCCGGCATAGCTGTCGGGCAGGCCGACCGCGGCGGCGGTCTCGACGGCGGGGTGCCGGACCAGCGCCTCCTCGATGAC
>JBGAIW010000087.1:0-17619 GCA_044225265.1 Reyranella sp. | reverse complement strand
CAGGGCGCGGCTAGCGCAACGGGCTCGCCGCCGCACCCATACGCCTAAGCGCGCAGCGCTTAGGCGTATGGGTCGGCCGCATCTCTCATACCGTCGCCGAGGAACTGGTAGGCGAGAATCACCAGGATCACGGGAACGACGGGCAGCATCAGCCACCAGTTGACGGCGACGACGTTGATGTCGGTGGCTTCGTTCAGCAGCACGCCCCACGAGGTGATCGGGGGACGCAAACCCAGACCGAGGAACGACAAGGCGGTCTCGGCGAGGATCATCGACGGGATCGACAGCGTCGCCGAGGCGATCAGGTGGCTCATGAAGCCGGGCAGCAGGTGACGGCCGATGATGCGGGCCGGCGAGGCGCCCATCATGGCGGCGGCGGCGGCGTAGTCCTCCTCGCGCAGCGACAGCAGCTTGGACCGCACGGCGCGGCCCAGCCCCGGCCAGTCGAGCAGCGCCAGGATGAGCGTGATGCCGAAATAGACCAGCAGCGGCGACCAGGTCACCGGCAGCGCGGCCGACAGGGCGAGCCACAGGGGCAGATGCGGGAAGCTCTTCAGGATCTCGGTGATGCGCTGGACCACGAGATCGACCCAGCCGCCGTAGTAGCCGGCGAGGCCGCCCAGGATCAATGCCAGCGCGAAGGACAGGCCGATGCCGATGATGCCGATGGTGAGCGAGATCCGCGCGGCATAGACGACGCGGCTGAACATGTCGCGGCCCAGCCGGTCGGTGCCGGCGAGGAACAGGGTGCCGTCCTTGGCCGGGCAGACCAGGTGGAAGCTCGCCTCGAACAGGCCCCAGAACTCGTACTTCTCGCCGCTGCAGAAGAAGCGGAGCGGCCGTGGCTTGGTGGTGTCCTCGGTGTAGACGCGCTGCAGGGTGTCCGGATCGCGCTCCATCTTGAACTGGTAGACGAAGGGACCGAGGAACTTGCCGTCGTGGAAGAAGTTGATGTTCTGCGGCGGCGCGAAGATGTAGCCGGCGTGGCGCGTGTGCAGGTCGTAGGGCGCGATCAGCTCGCTGATGAAGCACGAGAAGTACATCAGCAGCAGGAAGACGCCGGAAACGACAGCGGGCTTGTGGCGGCGGAAGCGCCACCACATCAGCTTCCACTGCCCCGCCATGTAGTACTTCTCCTGGTCGGCGGTCAGCTTCTCGGAGACGTACGGGTCCCAGGGGGCGGTGTTGACGTAGTGCGGCGTCGGAGACGGACGCTGGGGAGCGGAGGTGTCGGTCATGGCGCCTTCCTATTTCTCAGAGGTGGCGCCGAAGCGGATACGCGGATCGAGCACCGCCAGCAGCAGGTCGGAGATCAGCATGCCGATCACCGTCAGCACCGCCACGATCAGCAGGAAGGTCGCGGCGAGGTTGACGTCCTGGGTCTTGAGCGCGCCCAGCAGCATCGGGCCGGTGGTCGGCAGCGACAGCACCACCGAGACGATCACCGAGCCGGAGATCACCTCGGGCAGCAGGTGGCCGATGTCGGCGACGAACGGGTTGATGGCGTGGCGCAGCGGATACTTGATCAGCAGCTTCAAGGGCGGCAGGCCCTTGGCGCGGCCGGTGATGACGTACTGCTTCTGCAGCTCGTCGAGCAGGTTGGCGCGCAGGCGGCGGATCATGCCGGCGGTGCCCGAGGTGCCGATCACGATCACCGGGATGATCAGGTGCTGCAGCACCGAGACGGTCTTGCCCCAGCTCAGCGGCTTGTCGATGTACTCGGGATCCATCAGGCCGCCGATCGACAGCCCGAAATAGACCTTGCCGGCATAGAGCAGCACCAGGGCGAGCAGGAAGTTCGGCACGGCGAGGCCGACGAAGCCGACGAACGAGGCGACGTAGTCGCCGACCTGGTACTGGTGGGTCGCGGCATAGACGCCGATCACGAACGACACGATCCAGATGAAGGCGATGGTCGCGCTTTCCATGATCATGGTGAGCACGATGCGCTCGCCGATCAGGTCCCTGACCGGCACGGTGTCCTGGCAGCTGAGCCCGAAATCCCAGCTGAAGATGCCGAAGAACCAGGTGAAGTAGCGGTGCATCAGCGACTGGTCGAGGCCGTAGAGGTGGCGCAGTTCTTCGGCGCGATTGAGCGCGTCCGGATCGCCGCGGCTCAGCAGCTCGTCGATCTGCGCGGTGACGCAGTCGCCCGGCGGCAGGTCGATGATCAGGTAGACGAGCAGGCTGATCACGAACAGCGTCGGGATCATCAGCAGGATGCGGCGGGCGACGTACTGGAGCATGGCTTAAACTTCCGCCTTCATTTCTTGCTCCTCTCCCCCGACAGGGGGAGAGGTCGGGTGAGGGGGTTGCGCACAGCCTTCGAAGCCCCCTCTCCTCGCCTCTCCCCCTCGCGGGGGAGAGGAATATGAACGGTCGAGGCCCATCATTCGACCTCCCGGCCGACCGGCTTGCCGTGGTCGCGCGCGATGCGCACGAAGTGGCCGGTCTCGATCTCGGTCCAGTACACCGGTTCGCTGCCGTCGTCCTTGAACGGCGCCGGCCATTCCTTGGGATCCGACGCCTTGCCTTCCATCAGCGCGCGCAAATCGAGGCGCTGCTTGGGATCGGGCATCGGCACGGCGGAGACCAGGGCCTTGGTGTAGGGGTGGAGCGGATTGCGGAACAGCTCGCCGGCCGGCGCCAGCTCGACCAGGCGGCCGGCGCACATCACGGCGATGCGGTCGGCGATGTAGTCGACGACCGCGAGGTTGTGGCTGATGAACAGGTAGGTGAGGCCGAGCTGCTTCTGCAGGTCCTTGAGCAGGTTGAGGATCTGCGCCTGGATCGAGACGTCGAGCGCGGAGACCGGCTCGTCGCAGATCACCATGTCGGGACGCAGCGCCAGCGAGCGCGCGATGCCGATGCGCTGGCGCTGGCCGCCCGAGAAGGAGTGCGGGTAGCGGCTGAGATGGCGGCGGTCGAGGCCGACCAGCTCGAGCAGCTCGGCGACCATCTCGCGGCGATAGGCGTCGTCGCCGATGCCGTGGATGATCAGCGGCTCGACCAGGATGTCGTAGACCGTCATGCGCGGATTGAGCGAGCCGAACGGGTCCTGGAAGATGAACTGCAGCTTCCGGCGGAACGACGCGAGCTGATGGTTGTCGATCGTCATGACGTCGACCTTGCGGCCCCAGTCGTCGAACACCACGCGACCGGCGCCCTCGTTGGGATCGGCCTGGATGCCGCGCATCAGCATCTTGCTGAGCGTGGTCTTGCCGCAGCCGGATTCGCCGACGAGACCGAGGCACTCGCCGCGCATCACGTCGAAGCTGACGTCGTTGACGGCGCGGATGGTGCGGGTCGTGCCGCCGCCCAGCATCGATTCGAGGAAGGTGTCGGCCTTGCGGATCTTGAAGGTCTTGCTGAGATGGCGGACCTTCAGCACCGGCGCGTAGGGATTGAAGGTCGGCAGCTTGTGGACCTCGGGCTTCTCCTTCAGGAGGTGGCCCGTGGCGGCGGCGATCTCGCGGATCGGCTGCAGGCGCTCGCCCGGCTTCATGTCGAAGCGCGGCACGGCATGCAGCAGCGCCTTGAGATAGGGATGGGTCGGCTTCTCGAAGATGTCGTGCAGGCCGCCGGCCTCGACGACCTTGCCGCGATACATCACCACCACGTCGTCGGCGACGTTGGCGACCACGCCGAGATCGTGCGTGATCATCAGCAGCGCCATGCCCAGTTCCTTCTGCAGGTCCTTCATCAGGCGAAGGATCTGGGCCTGGATGGTGACGTCGAGCGCGGTGGTCGGCTCGTCGGCGATCAGCAGCGCAGGCCGGCAGACCAGCGCCATGGCGATCATGGCGCGCTGGCGCAGGCCGCCCGACAGCTCGAACGGATAGGTGCGCAGCGCGCGCTTGGGATCGGGGAAGCCGACCATGCGCAGCATGCTCTCGGTCAGCTGGTCGATCTCGGCGCGGCCCATGCGGCGGCGCGAATGCTCGGCCGCCTCCTGCATCTGGGCGCCCAGCGAATGGACGTTGCTGAGGCCGGTGCCGCCGCCGCCGCCGTGCAGCTCGACCGCCTCGCCGATCTGGTCGCCCACGGTGTGGAGCGCCGACAGCGAGGTCATCGGCTCCTGGAAGATGATCGAGATCTGGCCGCCGCGGATGGTGCGCATCTCCGGCCCGGTGCGGTCGAGCTTGGCGATGTCGATCGGGTTGCCGGGTTCGCGCGGGTCCTCGAACAGGATCGACCCGGACGGGATGCGCGCGGTGCGCGGCAACAGGCCCATGATCGCCTGGCTGCAGACCGACTTGCCGGAGCCGGATTCACCCACCAGGGCGAGGGTGCCGCCCGGCGGGATCGAGAACGAGACGTTGTCGACGGCACGCAGGATGCCTTCGTGCACCCCGAACTCGACGGTGAGATTCTCGACGCGCAGCAGATCCTTCATACGCCGTCTTCCTGCGATCCTGTCTGCTCTGCCACCGAGATCCCCATCGACTTCAGATTGGCCCTGGTGGCCAAGGTAAGCTCAACCCCGTTCGCGAGGGCGGCCGCAGCCGCCCGTTCGACGATATCGTAGAACCCATCGAGCGCGGAATCGACCTTCACGGTGCCGGCCCCGGCCGACCCGACCGAAAGTTGCATCCAGCCCCCGGTCCGGTCGCGCTTGGTCGAGAAATAGCTGAGCTTCAGCCGGTCGAGACGGTTCCATTCGACCACTGTGCCGGCCGGCCCGTCGGCACACAGCGTATCGGGGCCGAGCACGAAACGGGTGCGCTGGCGCATCGCGGTGCGCACGAAGAACAGGACGAACAGCACGAGGCCCGCGCCGAGCACCGTCGCCAGCCAGCGATTGACCTCCAGCGCGAGCAGCGGCAGGCCGCACAGCACAACGCCGACCGCGGCACGCATATAGTCGGCCCACAGCGTCTGGGACGGATAACGGAGATCGGCTGAACTCAAACACGCGCCTCCCGTGACGCGAACAATTCTTGCGCGGCGGACGTTCTGAGGCCCACTTTGGCTGAAATTCTCTCCCACAGGGACCTTAGGAAATCCCACGCCCCCTCGTCCATCGCAAGATGATGACTGAGCACGCCGACCGGCGTGCCATCGGTTGTACGCGCCGCGGCAAGGGCGTCGATCAGAAGCGCGAGCGCGATATTTTCACCGACGAAGCCGCGGCCGCCCTTCCAGTCGATCAGGTCGACATGGGTGTTGATCTGGCGCAGCCCGCGCACCGGTTCGGGCCGCGACCGTGGTCCATAGGTCGACAGGCCGGCGAAACCGATCTCGGGCAGCGCCGGCACCAGGCCGGGCGCGATGCGGTTCCAGGGCGGCACCAACACGGGCAGGCGGCGGCCCGCGAAGGCGGGTGCGGCGAACAGGCGCTCCAGCGCCATCGTGCCGGTCGCGAGTTCGCCCAGCACGATCATGGCCGGCCGTTCCGGCCCGAGCTCGCACTTCCTGCCGCCGCCGTCGATCGCGTGGTTCACATGGCCGTAACCGTGCTGAAGGATCGAAACGCCCGGCGCCGCGACGAGACGCTGCGCCAGCCCGGCCGTGGCGTTTGCCGGCACGACCGCCAGGGCCAGCGGCACGCCGCTCTCCTGCTGCACCGTCAGGAGCCGATCGAGCGCGGAGGTTTCCTCGACGGCATCGTCGTCGCGCCACCACAGCTCGGCGACCCGGCCCGCGTCGCGCCAGTGCGCCAGTTCGTCGTCGAGGAGGGACCAGTTGGTCATCCAGCTCTCCTGCCCAGTCTGCTGGGGAGGTGTCGGCGTCTTGCGCCGACCTTGGCGCATTCACATGCGCCTTGGGAGTCATGAGCGAGCGTGAGGTGTCCCATGACCCCTCCGCCCGCGTATGACGCGGGCACCTCCCCATATGAATGGGGAGGAATCATTGCCGCCCCTTCAAGAACTTGGCTGTCGCCGCCACACCGCTCACGTCGAGCTTCGGCAGGGAGCGCAGCGACGGGCCGGCCAGCGCGCGCTCGATCGCGGCGGCGAGGGCAGGCCCATCGAGGGCGGCGGCCTCCACCATCTGGGCGCCGCCGCGCGCGACCACGGCGCGGGCGCGGATGGTCTGCTCGGTCTCGCGATCGGTCGAGAACGGCACCAGCACGGCGCGGTCGGCACAGCTCAGCGTTTCCACCACCGTGTTGTAGCCCGCCTGGCTGATCGAAAGCGTGGCATTCGCGAGCAACGTGACGAAATCGTCGCGCGCCGGTTCGAGGATTACGTCCCCGGGCACGCCCGCCGAGACGCTGCGACGCAGTTTCTCGGCCTCGGACGGATCGAGGTTACCGCCCAGCAGCAGGCGCCAGACCCTGTCCTTCAGCGATGTCAGCGGCCGCGCCGCGAGGGCGGCCTGCAGCAGCGGCGCGCCGACGGCGCCGCCGCCGACCGAGACGACGATCTCGCCGCTGCCTGCGCGGCCCTTCGGCGCGAGATCGCTCTCGGCGATGTAGCCGGTGTAGTGCACGCGATCCCCCAGGCGCGCCCGGCCCCTGAAGCTGCGATCGAGGGCGATCAGCCCGGGATCGGCATGGACCAGCACGCCGTCGAAATGCCCGTCGAAGATCTCCAGCGTCTCGGCGACGCGCGCGTCGCTCACCGTGTCGCGCAACACGTCGCGCACCGAGGCATAGACCCTTGGACGCCGGGGCAGCGCCTTCGCCGCGTCGAGCATCGGCAGGAGCTCGAAGCGCAGCCGCGTGCGGCCGAACGGGAACTGCTCGGTGATCACGATGTCGGGGGCTTCGGTTCGCAGCAGGCCGAGCAACTCCGCGGTGCGCGCCGCGTAGAAGGCCTCGTCGGGCAGCGCGCCATCTGGTCGCGACAGTTCGCGCAGGCCCGCGTCGCGGGCGCGCAGCGGCGGCAACTGGTGCAATCGCGCGCCGCCGAGATCGAGCCCCGACACCGCGGCGCCGCCGGAGACCAGCAGGACGTCGAAGCCTTGCCGCGCCAGTCCGCGCGCGAGGGTCGCGGCGCGGCGCAGATGGCCGATGCCGAGCAGATGCTGCACCCAGAAGAAGAGGCGCGGCTTCACGGCGCGGCCAGGCTCACGTTCGGCCGGTCGAGCGTCACCCTGCCCTCCGGGGTCGCGCTGAAATAGTGCAGGCAGTGCCAGTCGAGCTTCACCGGCTGGCGGCCGGTCATGTCCCAGCCGGTGGCGAGCGCGAGCAGGGCCCGCAGCACCGCCTTGTGCGCCACGATCACCGCGGGCTGGCCGTGGCGCGCCAGTTCGGCGGTGAAGCCGCCGAGGCGCGTCATCACCTGGCGCGGCGATTCCCCGCCGGGCGGCTCGAAATCGAGGCCGCGCCGTTCGGCCTGGACGAAGCGCTCGCCGATGGTGGCGCGCAGTTCGGCGATCGACAGGCCTTCCCAGATGCCGAAGCTCATTTCGCGCAGCCGCGAGTCCACCGTGACCGGCGCGCCGGGCTGCAGCAGCTCGGCGGTGCGGCGCGCGCGCAGCAGCGGACTGCAGAAGCGCCGCCAGCCATCGGCCGGCGCGGGCAGGCGCCAGGTCCGGGCCAGCGCCTCGCCCTCGACGCTGAGCGGCGTGTCGCTCATGCCCTGCAGGCGCTTCTCGCCGTTCCATACCGTCGGTGCATGGCGCAGCACGGCGAAGGGTACTGTTCCTCCATTGGGCCCGCGATTGGGCGTCATCGCAGCGCTCGCAAGGCGTGACCGAGCACATGCGCGGCCGCACGGTCGTCGTGCTGGGTGGCGACGCGCGCGGCGGCGGCATGACCGAACTGCAGGCGCTCGCGCGGATCGTCGAGCAGCCGGGCGACCGCGCCGGCAAAGGCCCTGGCGTCGCCGATCGGCGTCAGAAGTCCGCTGACGCCGTCGGCCACCACCGACGGCACGCCGCCGGTGCGGCCGGCGACGACCGGCAGGCCCGAGGCCTGGGCCTCGAGGAACGCGATGCCGAAGGCTTCGTTGATCGCGGGCCAGACATAGAGGTCGGCGGCGGCGTACAAGGCCGGCAGCGCCTGGCGCTCGACCGCACCGGCGAAGCGGACCTTCGATCCGAACGGCTTCATCAGGGCCTCGATCTCGCCGCGCGCCGGGCCGTCGCCGACCAGAACGGCCCGCCAGGGACGCTCCCCGAGATGGCCGAGCGCCTCGGCGAGCACGCGATAGGAGTCGAGCTTGTCGCGCGTGCGCATCATGCCGACGGCCAGCAGTACGGGAACCTCGCCGCCGGTCCGCGGCTTGCGCCGCATGAAGGGTGCTGCGTCGATGAAAGCCGGCAGGGCGACCTGGCGCGCCCCGGGTCGCAGCCGCGCCTGCACGCCGGGCCGGTCGCGCGGATTGACCGTGACGACGAGGTCGGCAGCGGCGAGGGCGCGCTCGACGGCACGATGGCCGAGCCGCGTCGGGCCGTAGGCGCGACGCGGCGCGTGCGAGGCCTCGGCGATGACGTAGGGGATGCCGAGCGCGCGGCTGACGATCGGGCCCAGCCAGTCGGGCTTGCGGTACCAGCAGTGATAGGTGAACCAGAGATCGAAGCGCTCGGGATGGCGCCCGGGCAGCGCATGCCAGCGCGCGATCAGGCGCTCGGCCGCGGTCCGCGCCCGGCGCTCGAGCGCAAGATGGTCGTCGGGCACCGGCACGCCCGGCGCGACGCGGCTCGCTTCGGGCACGACCACGCCATGACCCAGACGCCGCAGCAGGCGGCGAAAGCCGCGCGCCATCTCGCGGTCGCCCGACGGCACGGCATGATCCGGCGGCTTGAGCGGCGTGTGCAGCAGCACGCGCATGTCGATTGCCCGCAGCTTCTATTCGGCGGCGCGCGTTTCGGCGGACGGCGCCATGAGGGGTCGCGCGTCGTCGAGGGTGCGCGGATAGCCCAACCCGTCGGCGATGCGCTCGACGCCCGCCATGTAGGAGAAGCGCGTGCGCACCAGAGCGGCCGCCCGCGCCGCCAGTCGCCGGCGCAGGTCGGGATCGCGCGCCACCGACGCCAGAGCGCGCGCCAGCTGGTCGGGCGCGGCCGGATCGACCAGCAGGCCGTTGTCGCCGTCGGTCACGAACTCGCCGATCGCGGCGGCGCGGGTCGAGACCACGGCGAGCCCCTGGTGCGCGGCCTCCATCAGCACGTTGGGCAGACCGTCCTGGTCGCCGTCGGAAGCCTTCTTGGCCGCGAGCACGAACAGGTCGGCGCGGGCATAGGCTGCGAACACCTCCGGCTGCGAGCGGGCGCCGAGCCAGCGGCAGCGGCCGGCGATGCCGAGCCGTTCGGCCTGGCGAACCAGCGCATCGCCGAGCGCACCGCCGCCGATATGCTCGAACCTCCAGTGGAGATCCTTCGGCAGTTCCGCGAGCGCCTGCAGCAGGTCCTCGTAGCCCTTCTTCTCGACCTTGCGGCCGATCGACAGGATGACGACGGGATCGGCGGGATCGCTGCCGTCGCGCCGCGAACGGGCGCCCGGACCGGAGAGCGGCGGCGGCGGCGGCAGATGCGCGAGGTCGAGGCCGTGATAGACCAGCATCAGCCGGCCCACTCCTCTCGCATCGGGGCGCGGCGTCAGGGACCGCAGGCGCTGCAGGCCGGCATCGGTGCAGGTGGCGAGCCAGTCGCACTCGGCGAGCTTCTCGGAAATGTCCCAGTCCTCGCTGGTCCAGATATCCTTGGCGTGCGCCGACACGCTCCATGGCAGGCCGCGGATCAGCGCGGCATAGCGCGTCACCGACGCGGGCGTGTGCAGGAAATGCGCGTAGAGACGTTCGATGCCGTCGGGCAGCTCGGCCGCCAGCACCAGCGCCTGGCCGAACCGGCGCACCCGGTTGGCGGTGCGGTCGCGCGCCAGGTCCTTCCGGAAGCGCTGCCAGGCGATCCTGTAACCGGGCAGGTGCCGCACCCTGGCGGAGGCGCGTCGCACGCGCGCGCGGTCCTCCTCGAGATATTCCGGCAGGTACTTGACCGTGGCCTTGACCCGCGCGTGGACGGGATGGGTCACTGCATCGGTCGGATGGCGCAGCGACCAGATCTCGAGCGGCACGCCGCAGGCCTCGAGGCCGGCCATTTCCTGGGCGATGAACGTCTCGGTGAGACGCGGCCAGCATTTCATCACGACCGCCACCGTCGGGATCGCGGTTGCCCGGCGCTCAGACATCACACACCGCCAGAAGCCTCGAATGCCGGTTCAGGAACGCGCGCGGGCGGGGCCGGACTCGCCGTCGGTCGTCGTGCCGCTCCCGGGTGGCGTCTCGGGTGGCATTTCGGGCGGCGTGTCGTCGACCGCAGAGGGGCCGCGATGGGGCTGGCTGAACGAGCGCGCCACCAGGCGGCAGACATTGGGCAGGCCATCGAGCAGGCCGGGCACGATGACGTCGCTCGGCACGCCCTGCTGCGGCAGCTGACGCAGCGCCGTCGCCATGACGAGCGGATCGCGGCCGAGATCGGCGTCGAGCATCTCGATCAGGCCGAGATTGCGCGCGGCGCGGGCGCGGATGAACTGCTCGAGGCGCGGCCGCGTGCGCGGCACGATGATCGCCTTCTTGTCGAACGACAGGATCTCGCAGAACGTGTTGTAGCCGCCCATCGCCACCACGCCCGCCGCCTGCTTCATCAGCGCGCCGAGATTGTTGGTGAAGGTGAGCGTGAGAATGTTGCGGAACTTCGAGGCGCGCTCCTTGAAGCTCTCGCGCGCAGTGGCCGACATGAACGGGCCGAACACGATGACGGCGCCGTAGGGAATGTTGGGATCGGCCTCGTAGGCCGACAGCACCCAGTCGACCAGGTCGACGCCGTCGCCGCCGCCGCCCGGCGTCACCAGGATGAACGGCCCGCCGATCTCCTGCAGCTCGTGCGGCGTGTCGGTGTGCAGCGGCAGATCGCGGCGCAGATAGCCGGTGTAGATCGTCTTGTGGCGGACCGACGGCGGCAGGTCGAGGCCGGCCAGCGGCTTGTTGACCTGCGGCAGGCCGTAGGCCCAGATCTCGTCGTAGAGATCGCGCAGGGTCGGCATGACGTTCTTGCGTTCCCACTCGGCGGCGAGCTGCGCGGGATCGTCCATCACGTCGCGAAGGCCGAACACCAGGGGCGTTCCGCGGTCCTTGAGCAGCTGCAGCGCCGGAACGACCTCGCCGCGCAGGCCGAGCGGCTCCTTGTCGACGATGAACAGGTCGGGCCGGTAGATGTCGGCGGTGTCGCGGATGATCCTCTTGCGGATCTCCAGCGTATGCTCGACGCCGACCCGGAGATTGGCCGAATCGTAGTCGCCGGTATCGATCTGCTTGACCACGCCGGGGATGCGCACGAAGTCGATGCCGGAACGGAATTCGTAGGAGCCGATGACCGGCGAGCCGGACAGGATGAGGACCGAGATCGAACTGTCGGCCTCGACGATGGCGTTGGCGATGGTGCGGCAGCGGCTGACGTGCCCGAGGCCGTAGGAATCGTGGCTGTAGAGCAGCACACGTTTGGCCCGGCTGGACGGCGGCGGGTTGCTGGCGGTCATGCGAGGCCTCTCCCCTGGCCGCAGCACGTGCCCCGACCGGTGACTTGTGGGCAATATGCCATATCGGGCTTGGGCCGCGAACCCCCACCCCGCAGCGGTAAAATATCAAATGTATTCAAGGCACTGATCTAATATAGGTGTTGCTGACGATGTTGCACGGCGTGGCGCCAGAGGCGCCTCTGGCAGCGCCAGAGGCGTACCGGGCTTCGCCCTGCGACTCCATCGTCGGATGGTAGGCTCGCACAAGAGGGCGGGACCGGCGCAGGGTCGATGCAAAGAAATCTGTTCTCCTACATCTGGCGCTACAGCAAGCCCGAACAGGTGGTGATCCTGGCGCTCGTGGTGCTGGCGCAGATCTTCTACTTCATGTCGCTGACCGTACCGAAGTCGATCGTCAACAACGGCATCAGCGGCATCGCCTTCAAGGACACCCCGACGATCCCGTTCCTGGTCTTCGAGTTCGATCTTTCCTATTTCCTGCCCGGCAAGGTGGTGCGGCTGTTCGACGGGTTCCAGGTCGACCAGATGACCTACCTGTTCGTGATGAGTTTCATCTTCCTGGGCGCGGTCGTGGTCAACGGCCAGTTCAAGAAGAGCATCAACACGCAGAAGGGCCGCATGGGCGAGCGCATGCTGCGCCGCCTGCGCTACGAACTCTACGACCGCATCCTGCGCTTTCCCTCGGCGCACTTCCGCAAGGTCAAGCAGGCCGAGCTCGCGACCATGGTCAAGGACGAGGTCGAGCCGCTCGGCGGCTTCATCGGCGACGCCTTCGTGGCACCGATGTTCCTCGGCGGCCAGGCACTGACGGCGATCGTGTTCATCATGCTGCAGAACTGGCTGCTCGGCATCGTGGTGGTCGTGCTGCTGGGCGTGCAGATGGCGATCATCCCGCAACTGCGCAAACCGGTGCTGGCACTGGGCCGCCAGAGGCAGATCTCGGCCCGCGCGCTGGCCGGCCGCATCGCCGAGACCGCCGACGGCGTCAGCGAGATCCACGTCCACGGCGCGTCCAACTACGAGCGCGCCGACATCTCCGAGCGGCTGGGCCACATCTTCAAGATCCGCTTCGACCTCTACAACAAGAAGTTCGTCGCCAAGTTCTGGAACAACTTCCTGTCGCAGGCCACGCCGTTCGCGATCTACCTGCTGGGCGGCTACTTCGCGATCACCGGCCGGATGGACGTCGGCGCCGTGGTCGGCGTGCTGCTGGCCTACAAGGACCTGCCGTCGCCGATCAAGGAGCTGATCGACTGGGACCAGCAGCGCCAGGACGTGCAGATCAAGTACGAGCAGGTGATCGACCAGTTCCAGCCCGAGGGCATGATGGAGCCCGAGCTGCAGGCGCTGCCCGATGGCCCGCCGCCACCGCTCGGCCACGAGATCGCGCTGAGCGGCGTCACCGTCTCGGAGGACGGCCGGGTCAAGCAGCTCGATTCGGTGTCGCTGACCCTGCCGACGAGCGCGAAGATCGCCGTGATCGGCGGCTCGGGCTCGGGCAAGGACGTGTTGGGCCAGGTGCTGGCGCGAATCGTTCCGCCGACCGGCGGCACGGTGAAGATCGACGGCCAGGATTTCTTCCAGGTGCCGGAGTACGTGGTGGGCTCGCGCTGCGCCTATGTCGGCCACGAGACCTACCTGTTCCCGCAAAGCGTGCGCGACAATCTGCTGTTCGGCCTGAAGCACCGTCCGGTCGCGCCGGCGACCTACGACGAGGCGCTGCGCTCGGTGCGCGACGAATTCTGGCGAGAGTCCGAGCGGGCCGGCAATCCGGTGCTCGATCCCAACGCCGACTGGATCGACTACGAACTGGCCGGCGCGACCTGCGCGGCCGACCTGCTGCCGATGATCGTGCACACGCTGAAGCAGGTCGACCTCGACGAAGACATCTACTCGCTGGGACTGCGCGGCTCGATCGACGCCCAGCAGCGGCCCGACCTCGCCGAGAAGATCCTCAAGGCGCGGCACACGCTGCATGGCCGGCTGCAGGACCCGGCCTATGCCGGATTGATCGAGCCGTTCAACGCCGACCGGTACAACAAGAACCTGTCGGTGGCGGAGAACTTCCTGTTCGGCACGCCGGTCGGCAAGGAGTTCGACGGCGACAATCTCGCCGCCAATCCGTACATGCAGTCGGTATTGGGCGACACCGGGCTCGACCAGGACCTGCTGCGCATGGGCCTCAGCATTGCCGAGACCATGGTCGAACTCTTCTCCGGCCTGTCGCCCGACAATCCGCTGTTCGAGCAGTACAGCTTCATCTCGGCCGACGAATTGCCCAACGTCCGGCTGCTGCTGCAAAGGCTCGGCGGCAAGGGCGCCGACGCCGTACCCCAGGCCGACCGCGCCCGCCTGATGACCCTGCCGCTACGCTACATCGAGGCCCGTCATCGCCTGGGCCTGATCGACAGCGCAACGGAAGAGAGACTGCTCATGGCACGCCGCGCGTTCGCGCAGGGCCTGCCCGAAAGCCTGCGCGGCGCCGTCGAGTTCTACGATTTCGAGCGCTACAACAGCGCCGCCACCCTTCAGGACAATGTGCTGTTCGGGCGCCTGGTCTACGGCCAGGCACAGGCCGACGTGCGCATCGGCACCCTGGTGTCCGAAGTGCTGAACGAACTCAAGCTGCGCGACTCGGTGATCGATGTCGGGCTGGAGTACAATGTCGGCGTGGCGGGCAAGCGCCTGCCGGCCACGCAGCGCCAGAAGCTCGGCATCGCGCGCGCCCTGATCAAGCGACCGCAGCTGCTGATCGTGAACGAGGCGGTGGCGGTGTTCGACGGGCGCACGCAGGATCGCATTCGCGACGGCATCCTGGCGGCGGCCGACGACCGCGGCGTGGTGTGGATCGCCAACCGGCCCAACCAGGCCGAGCCGTTCCAGCAGGTCGTGGTCATGAAGGGCGGACGGGTGGCCGAACAGGGCTCGCCGGCCGACCTCGAGGCCCGCGGCGGGCTGTACAAAGAACTCGTAACTTCGGCTTAGGGAACTCAGGAGGACACGATGAACCTCAACGAGGAAGTCGAGATTCTCAAGGGCGTACCGATCTTCGCCAAGATCGAACCGGCCAAGCTCAAGCTGATCGCCTTCACCGGCGAGCGGATGAATTTCGGCGCCGGCCAGGAGCTCTTCCATCAGGGCGATCCGGGCGACGCGATGTACGTCATCCTGGGCGGTATCGCCGACGTGCTGATCGACAGCGACAAGGGCGGTCAGATCACCGTCGCCGAGATGCGCAAGAACAACTTCGTGGGCGACATGGCGATCCTGTGCGACGTGCCGCGCACGGCCACCATCAAGGCGCGCGAGCCGCTGACCACGCTGAAGATTTCCAAGGACATGTTCTACCGGCTGGTCGCCGAGGTGCCGCAGATGGCGATCGAGGTGATGCGCGAGCTCGCCCATCGCCTCGAGGACACCAACAAGAAGCTGCGCGAGGCGACGGCGAAGAAGGCTGCGTGATTTCCTTGCCCCAGTTCGTTCAGCAATGAGCCGTCTCGACAGTTTCATCGCGCGCATGCAGGCGCAGCGCGATTGCCTGAATTTCCTGAAGCCGCTGGTCGAGCGCCAGGCCGGCCCGATCCTGGAAGTGGGCCTCGGCAACGGCCGCACCTACGACCATCTGCGCGATCTCTTCCCCGGCCGCGACATCTACGTCTTCGAGCGCAAGGTGGCCGCGCATCCCGATTGCATTCCGCCCGACGACCGGCTTTTCCTGGGCGACGCCGACAGGACGATCCCCCTGGCTGCAAAGACGCTTGGCCCCACGGCGGCGCTGATCCATACCGATCTCGGCACCGGCGATCACGAAGCCAACATGGCGATGGGCAAATGGCTCGGGCCGGCGCTCGACGCGCTTGCCGGGCCGGGCGGCTACGTCCTCGCCAACCAGCCGCTCGACGTGGGGCGCTGGCGGCGCCTGCCCGATCCGCCCGGGGTCCCGAAGGATCGATATTTTCTGTATCGCGTCAGTGGCTGAATAGCCGAACCAGCACGAGCAGCACGATCGCGCCGACGACCGATCCGATGAAACCGGCGGGCTGGCCGATTCTGTAAAGACCGAGCGCCTGGCCGCCATAGGTCGCCAGCACCGAGCCTGCGATGCCGATCGCGGCGGTCACCCAGAAGCCGTAGAAATGCGGACCAGGGCCGATCCATCGAGCCACGAGGCCGATCAGGAAGCCGATGATCACGATGCCGATGATGTGCAGCATGAGGACCGCTCCTTTTCCTCAGAGGTCGAAGGTCGCCACGACCGGTACGTGATCCGAGGCCTTTTCCCAGTCACGCAGATCGATGTCGATTTTGTGGCTCCTGATCGCCCCGCCGAGCGCGGGGCTGGCCAGGATATGATCGAGCCGGCGGCCGCGATTTGAGGCCCGCCAGTCGTTGTTGCGGTAGCTCCACCAGGAATAGAGCTTCTTGCTCTCGGGCACGAACTTGCGCGGCACGTCGATCCAGTCCAGCGACTTCATCATGTTGCCGAACAGCTCGACCTCGATCGGCGTATGCGAGACCACGGTGAGAAGCTGCTTGTGGCTCCATACGTCGTGCTCGAGCGGCGCCACGTTGAGGTCTCCCACGGCGATACGGCGCAGGCCCTTGCGGGCACCCTTCTTCGGCTTGCGCGCGGCATACCAGCCGGCCATCTCGCGATAGAAATCGAGCTTGTGGGCGAACTTCACGTTCTGCTCGACGTCGGGGATGTCACCGCCGGCCGGGATGTAGAGATTGTCGAGCAGGATCGGATCGCCGCCGACATCGAGGGCGGCCTCGATGTGCCGGCAATCCTCCTTGCCGCAGCGATGATGCACGTGCATGGCGGTGAACGGCACCTTGGAAAGGATCGCCACACCGTTGTAGGACTTCATTCCCTGGATCAGCCGGTGCTTGTATCCCAGCGCCTCGAACGCCATGTGGGGGAAGTGCTCGTCCGGACACTTGGTCTCCTGCAGGCAGAGCACGTCGGGCTTGCGCATCCGGAGATAGCGTTCGACGTTGCCGATCCGCAGGCGGACGGAGTTGATGTTCCAGGTGGCGACGCTGAGACTCATTGCCGGGCAATATAGGTGGAGGGCCGAGGAGCTGCCATGGAGATAGACGGCCAGGAGAGCAGCAACATCGAGGATCGTCGCGGCGACAGTGGCCCCGGTGGCGGGTTCGGGGGCGGCGGCTTCGGGGGCGGTGGCTTCGGTGGCCCCGGCATCCCGATCCCGATCGGCGGCGGCCTGTTCAAGGGCGGCTTCGGCCTGATCGCCGTCGTCGTGCTGGCGCTGGTGCTGGGTGCCGATCCGGGCGCCCTGTTCGGCGGGCTCGATGGCGGCGGCGGCTCGTCGAGCTACGCGCCGCCCCAACAGCGCAGCGCGTCGCGACCGACCAGCGACGATCCGGAATCGCACTTCGTGGCGCGCGTCCTCAAGAGCACCGAGGATGTGTGGGGCGACATCTTCCAACGGCAGATCGGCAAATCGTACCGCCAGCCGCGACTGGTGCTGTTCCGCAACGCCACGCAGACTGCCTGCGGCCTCGGCCAATCGGCGATGGGGCCGTTCTACTGCCCGCCCGACCAGCGCGTTTACATCGATCTCGCGTTTTTCGACGAGCTCGCCAACCGGTTCCGGGCACCGGGCAATTTTCCGCAGGCCTACGTGGTCGCGCACGAGATCGGCCACCACGTGCAGAACCTGCTCGGCATCTCCAACAAGGTCGCCGAGCTGCGCCAGAACATGAGCAAGCGCGACGGCAATGCACTGTCGGTGCGGCAGGAGCTGCAAGCCGATTGCTTCGCCGGCGTCTGGGCCTATCACGCCGACAAGGACCGCGGCGGCACTGCCAGGATTTCCGATCAGGATGTGGTGCAGGCGATCGCCGCGGCGTCGGCGATCGGCGACGACCGCCTGCAGCGTCAGGCGCAGGGCCGGGTCGTTCCCGACAGCTTCACCCACGGCAGCAGCGAACAGCGCGTGCGCTGGTTCAAGCGCGGTCTGCAGACCGGCGATATCAAGAGCTGCGATACTTTCAAGGCGCAAACACTCTAGCGTTAGCTAGAGTGGGCGGGCGGCAGGCGCTGCAGGAGCGCAGCGACGAAACGCCCACCCGCACGGTTCAGAAAAGAAACAGGCGCCGAAACCCGGCGCCTTCATTCTTGTCTATTCTGCACGGTGCGGGCTCCCGGCGCTTCGCTACGCTGCAGC
>JBGAIW010000086.1:0-18439 GCA_044225265.1 Reyranella sp. | reverse complement strand
CATAGTAGAAGCCGACATCCTCGGCCGCCTTCTCCGACCCGGCATAGGCCAGGATCAGGTAGGAGTGCAGCGAGGAATTGACCGCGAACGGCAGGCCGAACAGGGCCAGCCCGACCACCACGACGACATCGGGCCGCCACAGGCAGGGATCGCGCAGCAGGATCGCGAGCACGATCGGCACCGCAGCGAGCAGTCCGGCCCATAGCCGTGCATTGGGCACTTCGCGGCTGAGACCGTCGGCGCTGCGGCGGACCAGCCCGGGCGCGGCCGCCTGCACGGCACCATAGGCGATGGTCCAGGCCGCGAGAAAGGCACCGACCTCGAGGAAGCGCCAGCCGGCCGCATAGAGGAAGACCGGAAGGCCGACCACGAACCAGACGTCGCGCGCGCCGAACAGGAAGATGCGCGCCGCGGCGAGCAGGTTGACGCCGCGCGCCTTGGCGAAGAATTCGCGCATGCTCTTCGATGCCTTGGCCTTGCCGAGCTGGCGCGGCAGGGAAACCAGGCCGGCGAGCAGGATCGCGGCGATGACGGCGGCCATCAGCCAGAGCGCCGGCTTGAATCCCGCGAGATCGAGCAGCAGGCCGCCGACGAAGAAGCCGAGGCCCTTCATCGCGTTCTTCGAGCCGGTGAAGAAGGCCACCCACTTGAAGAGCTGACCCGCCCCCTCGGCCGAGGTCGCCTTGATCGCCGACTTGGACGCGGTCTTGGTGAAGTCCTTGGCGAGGCCCGCGATGCCCTGCGAAGCCACCACCCAGGCGACCGACGCCGCGACCGTCCAGGACGGATAACAGGAAGGCGAGCGTGAAGGGCGAATAGCCGAGCTTGAAGAAGTGCAGCAGCACGACCATGCGCAGCGCGCCGTCGACCAGGGTGAAGCCCCAGTAGGATGCGGTGACGATCAGGTAGTCGCGTGCGGCCGGTGCCATCAGGCCTCCGCGTCGATCACCAGGTTGGCGAGGTCGACCATGCGGCAGACATAGCCCATTTCGTTGTCGTACCAGGCGTAGACCTTGAGCAGCGTGCCGTCGGTGACCATCGTGCTCGGCGCGTCGACGATCGAGCTGCGCGAGTCGTTGCAATAGTCGGCCGACACCAGCGGCCGCGCCTCGTAGCCGAGGATACCCGCCAGCGGCCCCTTGGCCGCGGCCGCGAACAGGCCGTTCACCTCGTCGGCGTCGGTCGGACGCTGCAGCTCGAACACGCAATCGGTCAGGCTGGCATTCAGCACCGGTGCGCGCACCGCGTGGCCGTTCAGCTTGCCCTCGAGGTCGGGATAGATCAGCGCGATCGCCGTGGCGCTGCCGGTAGTCGTGGGCGCGAGCGACAGCATCGCCGACCGCGCTCGCCTCAGATCCTTGTGCGGCGCGTCGATCACGACGTTGGTATTGGTCGGGTCGTGGATGGTGGTGATCTGTCCGTGGCGAATGCCGAGCGCCTCGTGCACGACCTTGACCACCGGCGCCAGGCAGTTGGTGGTGCACGATGCCGCCGTGAGCAGGCGGTGCCGAGCGGGCTCGTAGAGCGCATCGTTGACGCCGACCACGACATTCAGCGCGCGCTCGTCCTTGACCGGCGCCGCCACGATCACCCGCTTCACGCCGCGCTGGAAATAGCTGTCGAGCTGCTCGGGCTTCAGGAACCTGCCGGTGCATTCCAGCACCAGGTCGCAGCCGAGATCGCCCCACGCGACGTCGCCCGGCGTCGCGCCCTCGCTGAAGCCGACATACTTGCCGCCGACCGAGAAGCCCTTCTCGCCATCGGCCTCGAACGGCGTGTGCCAGCGGCCGTGCACGGAATCGAACTCCAGCAGATGCGCCGTCGCCGCCGCGCCGCCCTTGATCTCGTTGACATGCACGATGTCGAGACGGCCATCGCGCCGCGGATCGTCAGCCGCGCGATGGACGCCGCCCAGCGCCGCCCGAAGCGCCAGCCGCCCCATGCGGCCCATGCCGTTGATGCCGACCCTCATGTCTGCCCCCTCAAGCCGGAACGCGCGTGCTGTCGCCCAGCTGGTCGAGCCGCTTCTTCAGCGCCATGCGGTCGAGCGAGGCATAGGGAAGGTTGATGAAGATCTCGAGCCGTCGACGGATCATTCCATAGAGCTCGTTGACCATGGTCGCCCGCTCGGCCGGCGAACCGTCGAACTTCGCCGGATCGGGCAGCGGCCACGCCGCCGTGACGATACGATCGCCGAAGTCGGGGCACTGCTGGCCCTGCAGCGTGTCGCAGAGCGTGATCACGAAATCCATGCGCGGCGAGTCGGCACGGGTGAAGTCGCTCCACGACTTGCAGCGCAGGGCCGACACGTCGTGACCCAGCGCCACCAGCTTGTCGATCACGGCGGCCATCGGCGCAGCGGCGGGATCGGACCCGGCGGAGTAGGCATTGAACTTGCCGCGGCCGATCTGGCGCAGGATGGCTTCGGCCATCAGCGAACGCGCCGAATTGTGGGTGCACAGGAACAGGACATTGAATGCCGCCGTCATGCGGACCTCCTCGGGTTCGGGATCGGGCAACAGTCGCGCGAGATCGCCACAGAGATCGGGACGGCCGCCGCAGCAGGTCTCGGTGAGAAAGGTGAAAAGGCCACGCAGGCCGGCAATGCGGACCGCGTAGATGACGTGACGGCCGTGGCGGGTCGAATGAACGAGGCCGGCCTCCTCGAGCGCCGAGAGATGGAAGGACAGTGTCGACTGTGGCTGCCCGAGCCTGGTGGCAAGGTCGCCGGCCGCCATGCCGCTCGGCCCGGCGAAGGCCAGGGTCCGGATCAGGTTGAGGCGGGTTTCCTGGGCCAGGGCCGCAAAGCCCTTGGTAGCTTCACTCAATTCCATAATTCGAGAATAGTCGAAAAGAATGACAAGCGCATGACATCAAAGGCGTTTACGGTGCGACACCCCCGGGGGAGGAGCCGTCCGTAGAATGTCGACCTTCGAGCGTTACCTGACCGTGTGGGTCGCCCTGTGCATCGTGGCCGGCGTCGCGTTGGGGCACTTCTTTCCCGGAGCGTTCCGGCTGATCGGGGCTGCCGAGATCGCCCGGGTGAACCTTCCGGTCGCGATCCTGGTCTGGCTGATGATCATTCCGATGCTGGCCAAGATCGACTTCGGCGCGCTGGGCAAGGTGCGCGAGCACTGGCGCGGCATCGGCGTCACCCTGTTCATCAACTGGGCGGTGAAGCCGTTCTCGATGGCGCTGCTCGGCTGGCTGTTCATCAGCCATCTGTTCCGGCCGTGGCTGCCGGCGGCACAGCTCGACAGCTACATCGCGGGCCTGATCCTGCTCGCCGCCGCGCCGTGCACGGCGATGGTGTTCGTCTGGAGCAACCTGTCCGATGGCGAGCCGCACTTCACGCTGACACAGGTGGCGCTGAACGACACGATCATGGTGTTCGCCTTCGCGCCGATCGTGGCCCTGCTGCTCGGCCTCTCGGCGATCACGGTGCCGTGGAACACGCTGGTGCTGTCGGTGGTGCTCTACATCGTGGTGCCGGTGATCATCGCCCAGGCCGTGCGCGCCCGCCTGCTGGCACGCGGCGGCGACACGGCCTTGAAGGCGATGCTCGCCGTGCTCCAGCCGCTGTCGCTGGTCGCGCTGCTGGCGACATTGGTCCTGCTGTTCGGCTTCCAGGGCGAGCAGATCCTGGCGCAGCCGCTGGTGATCGCCCTGCTCGCCGTGCCGATCCTGATCCAGGTCTATCTCAATGCCGGCCTCGCCTACCTGCTCAACCGCCTCACCGGCGAACAGCATTGTGTCGCCGCGCCGTCGGCCCTGATCGGGGCGAGCAATTTCTTCGAGCTCGCGGTGGCGACGGCGATCAGCCTGTTCGGGTTCAACTCCGGCGCGGCACTGGCGACTGTGGTCGGTGTGCTGATCGAAGTGCCGGTGATGCTGACCGTCGTCCACATCGTGAACCGGTCGAAGGGCTGGTACGAGCGAGGACAAGCCGCCGATCGCTGATCGCCATCCCGCCACCCTCCGCTATGATGCCGTCATGGAACCCAGACCCGGCATCACCGACACGCTCTCCCGCTTCGTCGCCGAGACGAAGTGGCCCGACATCCCCGAGGCCGCGCGACACGACGCCAAGCGTGCGATCCTGAATTTCTTCGCGGTCGCGCTGGCGGGCTGCCGCACCGAGCCGGTCGAGCTGGCGCTGCGGTCGCTGTCGGAGTTCTCCGGCGGCAAACAGGCGACGGTGATCGGCCGGCGCGAGCGCATCGATGCGCTGTCGGCGGCGTTCCTCAATGCCGCCGGCGCCAACGTCTTCGATTTCTGCGACACCCATCTGCCGACCGTGGTGCATCCCACGGCGCCGCTCGCCCCGGCGCTGCTGGCGATGGCCGAGCTGCGCCGCGTGAGCGGCCCCGACCTCCTGACGGCCTTCGCGCTGGGCTTCGAGATCGAATGCCGGGTCGGACTCGCGGTCTCGCCCGGCCACTACCCGAAGGGCTGGCACATCACCTCGACCTGCGGCGTGTTCGGCGCCGCGGCCGGCGCGGGCAAGCTGCTCGGCCTCTCGGCGCAGCAACTGCGCTGGGCGCTGGGCACGGCGTCGACGCAGTCGGCCGGACTCTGCGAATGCCTGGGATGGCCGGCCAAGAGCGTCTCGGTCGGCAACGCCGCGCGCAACGGGCTGTGGTCGGCCCTGCTCGCCGAGAAGGGATTCAGCGGCCCGGCCGAACCGATCGCCGGCGCCCAGGGCTGGCTGGCGGCGATGGGCGAGCCGCCGAACTGGAGCGCCTTGACCGACGGGCTCGGCAAGGACTGGGCGGTGAGCGACAACTCGCTGAAGCCCTATCCCGCGGGCTTCGTGATCCATCCCCTGCTCGACCTGGCGCTGGATTGGCGCGCGGCCCATCCCGGCATCGAGATCGATCGCGTCGAGGTGCGCGGCAATCCGCTGCTGCTGCAGCGCACCGACCGGCCCGACGTGGCCACCGGCCGCGAGGCGCAGGTCAGCCTGCAGCACGCCACGGCGGCGGCGCTGCTCTTCGGCAAGGCGGGGCTCAACCAGTTCACCGACGCCTGCGTCAACGACCCGAAGGTGAAGGCGCTGCGTGGGCGCATCACCGTGTCGGGCGATCCGAACATCTCGACCATCGCGGTGAAGGCCGACTTCTTCGGCAAGGACGGCCGCAAGCAGTCGCTGTCGACCGACGCCGCGCGCGGCAGCGCCGCCAATCCGCTCAAGGACAAGGAGATCGAGCAGAAGCTGCGCGACGAGGCCGCGAGCTGGTCGGCGACGCACGACATCCAGAAGCTGATCGACGCGGTGTGGGCGCTCGACCGGAGCGACGATGTCGGCGGGCTGGCGAAGCTCGCGGTGCCGGTCTAGCCGCGCGCGCATGACCCCTTCGCCCTCGTAAGACGAGGGCACTTCCCCATATGAATGAGGGCACTTCCCCCCCATTCATGCATGCTGATGGGAATGCATGAACCCTTTCCTCCCCATTCACATGGGGAGGTGTCAGCGTCTTACGCTGACGGCGGGGTCACGCCTCCTACTCCACCTGGATCTTCGCGTCCGCCGCGACGGACTTCCAGGTCGCGATGTCGGCCTTGATGAAATCGGCGAAGGCCTGCGGCGAGCTGCCGACCGGCGCGAGCGCCTGGTTGACCAGTAGCTCCCGGGTCGCGGGATCGGCCAGCGCCTTCACGAACTCGGCATTCAGCCTGTCGACGATCGCGGGCGGGGTCTTCGCCGGGGCGAGAATGCCGTGCCAGGCCAGCGCCTCGAAGCCGGGATAGCCGCTCTCGGCCACGGTCGGCACCTCGGGCGCGACCGGCGAGCGTTGCGCGCTGGTGACGGCGAGCGCGCGCAGCTTGCCCGATTTCATGTGTGGCAGGACGGTCACCGGATCGCCGAACACCATGGTGAGCGTGCCGGACAGCAGGTCGGCAACCGCCAGCGCCGTGCCGCCATAGGGCACGTGGGTGATCTGCAGGCCGGCCTTGCGGTCGAACAGCTCGGCGACGAGATGGTTCGCCGCGCCGACGCCGGTCGAACCGTAGTTCATCGTGCCGGGCCTGGCCTTCGCGAACGCCACGAACTCCTGCAGCGTCTTGGCGGCGAGGTCGGCGTTGACCACCAGGATGTACGGATAACCCGTCATCATGGTGACCGGCGCGAAGTCCCGTATCGGATCGTAAGGCAGGGTCTTGTACACGGCGGGATTGATCGAGATCGGCCCCGATTGTCCCAGCAGCAGGGTGTATCCGTCGGGCTCGGCCTTGGCGACCTGGTCGGTTCCGAGGATGGCGCCGGCACCGCCCTTGTTCTCGATCACGATGCCCTGGCCGATCTGCTCGCTCACCCGCTTCGCCACGATGCGCGCCACGCCGTCGGCGCCGCCGCCCGGCGCATAGGGCACCACGAGCTTGATCGGCTTGTTCGGGTAGGCCTGCGCGGCAGCCGGCAGCGGCGCCAGCGCCGCGAGCGCCAGCAGCGAGCGCCTGTTCAATCCTGTCATGTCGTTTCCCCTCTTAGAGGAAAGACATACCGCCCGAGAGCGCCACTGTCTGCCCGGTCATGTACTCGTTGCCGATCAGCATGAGAACGATCGCGGCGCACTCCTCGGGCTTGCCGAAGCGGCCGAGCGGGATGCGCGCGGGCGACGAGGCGAGTCCGGCGCGCACCATGTCGGTCTCGATCAGCGACGGCGCCACGGCGTTGACGGTGATGCCGTCCTTGACCAGCCGCGCCGCGTAGCCGCGCGTCAGGCCCTCCATGCCGGCCTTCGAAGCATTGTAGTGCGGTCCGATGCCGCCCGCGCCGCGCGCCGCACCGGAGGAGATGTTGACGATGCGGCCCCACTTGCGCGCCCGCATGCCGGGCAGCACGACCTGCGTGCAGAGGAAGACCGACTTCAGGTTCACGGCGATGGTGGTGTCGAAGTCGGCCTCGGTGAGGTCCTCGACATTGCGGATGATGCCGACGCCGGCGTTGTTCACGAGGATGTCGAGCGGGCCCAGTTCGCGCTCGACGGCGGCGACCATGGCCGCGACCTCGGCCGCCTTCGAGACATCGGCGCGCACCGCCATCGCCTTCCGGCCGAGCGCGCGGATCGCGTCGGCGACCGACTGCGCCTCGGCCTGCTTCTCGCGGTAGTTCACCGCCGCGGCGCCCGCATCGGCAAGCGAAATCGCGATGGCGGCACCGATGCCGCGCAGAACCGCCCGTCACCAGCGCAACCCTGCCCTTCAGATCGGCCATCCGTCCTCTCCTTGTCGACCCCGCCGTCCCGGCATGTTACGCCCTTTTTCGCATAGTCTTTGTTCTGGTCGCGTGATTCAGACCTCCGGCGATTCCGCCTCCGGTCATCACGCTCGGGAGGTTTCCATGGCCCGTCTCGGCTTCGGTGCGTTCCTCGCGCCGCATCATCCCATCGGCGAAAACCCGATGCTGCAGTTCCGGCGCGACATCAAGTTCGTGCAGCACCTCGACGAGCTCGGCTACGACGAGTTCTGGTGCGGCGAGCATCACTCGTCGGGCTGGGAGATGATCGCCTCGCCCGAGATGTTCCTCGCCGCCGCCGCCGAGCACACCAAGCGCATCAAGCTCGCCACCGGCGTGGTCTCGCTGCCCTATCACCATCCCTACAACGTCGCCCAGCGCATGGTGCAGCTCGACTGGATGAGCGGCGGCCGCGCGATCTTCGGCTCCGGCCCCGGCGCACTGCCGTCCGACGCCTACACGCTCGGCATCGACCCGATGACCCAGCGCGACCGCCAGGACGAGGCGATCGGCGTCATCCGCCGCCTTTTCAAGGGCGAGCGGGTCACCCACAAGAGCGACTGGTTCACCATGCAGGACGCCGCGCTGCAGCTGCTGCCGCTGCAGGAGGACATGCCGTTCGCGGTCGCCTCGCAGATCTCGCCGTCGGGCATGACGCTGGCCGGCAAGTACGGCATCGGCATCATCTCGCTGGGCTCGATGGCGCCGGAAGGACTGACCGCGCTGCCGACGCAGTGGGGCTTCGCCGAGACCGCCGCCAAGAAGGCCGGCACCACGGTCGACCGCAAGAACTGGCGCGTGCTGCTCAACTGGCACATCGCCGAGACGAGGGAAAAGGCGATCGAGGAAGCCCGCGTCGGCCTGCAGCGCTGGCACAACCAGTACATCGTGGCGACCCTGCAGCGGCCGGGCGCCTCGGCCTACAAGACGCCGGACGACGCGATCGAGCAGATGACGGCGCCGGGCTCGGCCGCCGTGATCGGCACGCCGGACGACCTGATCGACATGATCAAGAAGGTCTACAGCTCGAGCGGCGGCTTCGGCCATTGCGTCGGCTTCGTGCACGACTGGGCGAACCCGGAGAACACGTTCCGCTCGTGGGACATGGTGGCGCGCTACGTCATCCCGGAGATCAACGGCTACGTCGCCAAGCTGCGCGAGTCGGAGAAGCACCTGCAGGTCAACCGCGCGGTGTTCGAACGCGCCGGCCAGGCGATCATGGCCAAGATCATGGAGAACAAGGACGCCGCAGAGGCGCTCAAGGTCACGAGCAACCCGCGCGTCGCCGCGGCCTCGGCCCAGATCCCGAAAGAGATCGGCAATAAGGGCAAGCAGGCGGCCGAATAGCCCGTCGCCCCCGACCGACAAGAAGAGCCGGAACCAGTTTCCGGCTCTTTTTCATGGGAGACCCGGAACCATCACCGGGCACGAACCGAGCATGAGGTCGAGGCCGGCGCGGAAGCGGCGCGAGCTGAAGGGCTTCTCGACGTGGCCCGCCCAGTCGAATTCGCGGGGCACGACCAGGCGCGCCACCGCCTCGCAATAGCCGCTCAGGAACAGGAACGGCACGCCGCGGCGGGCGAGCACGGCACAGATCGGAAAGCACTGCCGGCCGCGCAGGTCGATGTCGAGCACCGCGCCCGCGATCGGCTGCACGCTCGCTGCGTCGAGGCCGGCCGCGAGCGTGTAGGCCGGTCCGACCGGTTCGAGGCCGCAGTCGCGCACGGCGTCGCAGACCGCCTCCGCCAGCCCGAAGCTGTCCTCGACGATCAGCACGCGGCGCGGCGTCGGGGCGGGAGGCGAAGCGATCATCGCTTCGTCCCTAGCATCGGCCTCGCGCCGCGAGCGCGTGACCAAGCTGGGGCAGTCTGCAGCGGGAACGGACGGCGGCGGCCGGGATTACCCCTCGCTGGCCGCGAAATTGGCAGCCGCAATTCCCGCACTCCAGCCTCTAGCCGGGAGAGGGACTATCGTCCTATGCTCGCGCCCATAATTAAATCCCATGGGAGGGAATGGCATGTCTCTTACACGTCGCCAGCTTCTGGCGAGCACCGCTGTTAGCGCTACCACGGCCGCCGCGGCCAGCAGCTTTCCCGCTCCGGCGATCGCCCAGAGCGACACGATCAAGGTGGGCTACCTGCCGGCGCTGACCGGCCCGTCATCCTCCACCGGCGTCGGCATCAACCGCGGCGTCCAGCTCTCGATCGACCTGATCAACAAGGAAGGCGGCATCAAGGGCCGCAAGATCGAGCTGATCACCCGAGACACGCAGAGCGATCCCACCAAGGCGGTCAACGCCGTGGCCGAACTGACGCAGCGCGCCAAGGTCAGCATGATCTTCGGCCCGGTCAATTCCGGCGAGGCGCTGGCGGCGACGCCGCTGATCGCGCGCGACAAGGTGCCGATGCTGCACCCGTGCTGGGTCGACTCGCTGATCGACGTGAAGAAATATCCGATGGCCTACCGCCAGGCCCCGACCAACACCCAGGTCGGCGCCGGCGCCAACTACTACGTGGTCGACGTGCTGAAGCTGAAGAAGGTGGCGGTGATCTCCGATACCACCGGCTACGGCACCGACTCGGCCAACACCTACGTGAAGATGCTCAAGGAAAAGGGCGCCGACGTCGTCTACACCAACAACATCGACGCGGCGAACCCCGACCTCAAGCCCGAAATGCTGCGCATGCAGACGGCCGGCGCCCAGGCGATCATGCCGTGGAGCGTCAATGCCGGCTTCCTGTCGCGCATCTGCAACACGCGCGGCAACATGGGCTGGGATGTGCCGATCGTCGGCCAGACGACACTGGGTTCGGGCCAGACCAAGGCCCTGCTCGAGAAGCCCGAGTACTGGAACAAGGTCTACTCGAACAACTTCCGCCAGGTCTGCTACGCCAACGGCAAGCTGCCGCCCAAGGCGCAGGAATTCGTCGAGCGCCTGAAGGCGGCCAAGATCGATTTCGGCGACACGCTGTTGTGGTGGGTGGCGCTGGGCTGGGATGCCGGCATGATGATGAACGACGTGTTCAAGAACGCCGGCACCAAGAACGACGACATCGTGGCCTACATGAACAAGATCACGAAGTGGCCGGGCATCTACGGCACGGTCACCTGGACGCCCGAGCAGCACAACGGCTTCCCCGATCAGGAAGTCGTGATGTGCGCGGTCAACTCGCTCAAGGACGGCGCCTTCGACCTGGCTCCGGGCTACAGCGCCTAGCAGACCGGCTGGAACGAAACAGCCCTACCCTGAGGAGCGGCCGCAAGGCCGCGTCTCGAAGGGTGGGGACAGGCACCTTGTTCATGCCTCATCCCTCGAGATGCCGCGCTTTGCGCGGCTCCCCGGGATGAGGCTCTCGGCGCGGTACCGAAGCATTCTCGGGTGGAAGGGCCTTTGCCAATGTTCGCATCGATCGTCTCCTACGGGCTTGCGGTGGGGGCGGTCTACGCACTGATCGGCATCACGTACAACGTGATGTTCTCCGCGTCGCGTGTGTTCAGCTTTACCGCTGGCATGCTGGGAATGCTGGGCGGTGTGCTGGGCGCGCTCTTCATCAACAAGTTTGGCATGAACGCCGTTCTGGCGTTCGTTCTGGTCCTGGCGTGCGGTGCCGCGCTGGGCGTCGTCACCGAGATTCTGACGGTGCGGCCGGTGCTGAAGAGCATCGAACAGCACCTCTACGTGCTGTCGACGCTCGCCTTCGCGCTGATGATCCAGCAGGTGACGGCGATCGAGTACAACACCGAGCCGCAGCCGTTTCCGGTGCTGATCCCGATCGATCCCAATTCGTGGGCAGGCATCGTCGACCAGAAGATCTGGCTGCCGGTGCTCGCCTGCATCGTCACCATAGCGGGGCTGGAATTCCTCTACCGCAGGACGCTGATCGGCCGCGCCTTCCTCGCCATCGCCGAGGACAGCTACGCCGCGCGTGCGCTCGGCCTGCCGGAGACGCGACTGCGCATGGCGAGCTATGCCATCGCCGGCATCATCGGGGCGTTGGCGGGCTTCACCGGCGCACAGATGCTGCTCGCCTTCATCGGCAACCAGGCGATCCTGAACTTCTACGGCTTCGTGCCGGTGGCGCTGGGCGGCATGGGCTCCAACCGCGGCGCCGTGATCGGCGGCCTGGCGCTCGGCCTGTTCCAGCAGGCCGCCAACTTCCTGGTCGGCGGCATCTTCGCGGCGGTTGCCGTGTTCGCGGTCTTCATCATCGTGCTGCTGCTCAGGCCCGAGGGCCTGGCCGGCGGCGCCACGGCGAGACGGGTCTAGGGGCGCACGCATGACGGACACTGCCGCCCCCCTATCGGCCGCCAAGACGCCAGCCGGGCTGTTCGGCCGGCTCGAAGGCAAGCTGTCGTGGATCGCGCTCGGGCTGGTCGGCCTGCTGCTGCCGCTGCTCGACGATTCCTACATCGGCGTCATCGCCCAGCGCGCCTATATCTACTGGGTCCTGTCGGCCGGGCTCAACCTGGTGGTCGGCTACGCCGGCCAGATCGCCATCGGCTGGGTGTCGATGCTGACGCTCGGCGCCTACACCACCGCCGCCCTCGCGGCGGGCCGTGTCGGGCCGGAATGGAATCCCTATCTCGCGCTGCTCGCGGGCGGCGTGATGGGCGCGATCTTCGGCGTGATCGTCGGCCTGCCGGCGCTGCGCCTGCGCACCTTCTACTTCGCGATGACGACGCTCGGCTTCGCCACCATCGTCACGCAGGTGGCGCTGGCGTGGAAGGACGTGACCGGCGGCGGCGTCGGCACGCCGGGTCCGACCTTCCCCTGGCCGTTCGAGCCGGGCTGGGGCTTCTACTATTTCTGCTTCCTGCTGGCGGCGATCGCGACCTGGATGACAGCCAACATCGGCTCCAGCCGCTACGGCCGCGCCCTGATCGCGATCCGCGACGCCGAGGTGGCGGCCGAGGCCTCGGGCATCGCCAAGCCCAGGCTGCTGATGATGATCTTCCTGCTGGCCGGCGCGCTGGGCGGCGTCGCGGGCGGCCTGTTCGCCTCGCTGCAGAGCTACATCACGCCCGACGCCTTCACCTTCGAGATGTCGGTACTGTTCTTCATCGCCATCCTGATCGGCGGCCGCGGCTCGATCCTGGGCCCGGTGCTGGGCACCATCATCCTGACGGCGCTGCCGGAGTTCGCGGCGCCGCTGGTGCAATGGTCGACGTTCCTCTACGCCGCCCTGCTCCTGCTGATCGTGCTGGTCATCCCGGGCGGCATCGCCGACCTGCTCGACTACAAGAACCGCCGGCCGCTCGAGCAGCACCGCGAGATCGCGCCGCGGCCCGACCTGCTGCCGCGCGTGCTCGACCAGGCCGCGCCCAGCTCGATCGCGCTCAAGGACATCGCGCTGCATTTCGGCGGCGTGAAGGCGATCGACGGGCTCGACCTCGAGATCAGGTCGGGCGAGGTGCACGGCCTGATCGGCCCCAACGGCTCGGGCAAGACCACGACGCTCAACGTGATCTCGGGCTACTACCGGCCGCATGCCGGCAGCCTGAAGATGGGCGGCACCGAGCTGCCGTTCGAACAGCCGCACGTGCGCGCCCAGCACCGCATCGCCCGCACCTTCCAGACGCCGCGGCTGGTGCTCGGCGCCTCGGTGCTGGAGAACGTCATGATCGGCGGCACGGTGCATGGTGAAGGCAGCTTCACCGAGTCGATGTTCGCCCTGCCGCGCCATCGCAAAGACGAAAAGAACCTCCGCGCGGCGGCGCTGCTGGCGCTGCAGACCGTGGGCCTCGAGTCCCTGGCCGAGGTCCGGGCCGACCGCCTGCAGCACAGCGAACTGCGCTTCATGGAGATCGCCCGCGCACTGATGCTCAGGCCCGCCTTCCTGATGCTCGACGAGCCGGCGGCGGGATTGTCGGCGGAGGAGATCCGCCGTCTCGGCGCCCTGATCAAGGCGATCAGCCGCCACGGTGTGGCCGTGCTTCTGGTCGAGCACCATGCCGACCTGATCTTCGACATCTGCGACAGGGTGACCGTGCTCAATCTCGGCAAGGTCCTGGCGGCCGGTACGCCGGCCGAAATTCGCTCGCACCGGGAGGTGGTCAGTGCCTATCTCGGCGCCTAGCTTTCCGCCGCTGCTGCAGGTCGCCGGTCTTTCGGCGGGCTACGGCAAGATCGGCGTCCTGAACGGCATCGACCTCAAGGTCGGCCAGGGCGAGATCGTCGCCCTGCTCGGCCCCAACGGCGCCGGCAAGAGCACGCTGCTGAAGGCGATGTCCGGCCTGCTGCCGCGCACCGGCACGGTGACGTTCGGCGGCCAGGACATTTCCCGGGCGGGGCCCGGCGACACGGTGCGGCTGGGGCTGGTGCACGTGGTCGAAGGCCATCGCGTGTTCACGCAGCAGACCGTGTACGACAACCTGCTGCTGGCGGGCTACGGCATGGCGCGCAGCGAGCTCGCCGTTCGGGTCGAGGAGGCGCTCGCCTTCTTCCCCGAGATCGCCGCCAAGCGCGCCGACCGCGCCATCACCCTGTCCGGCGGCCAGCAGCAGATGCTGGCGGTGGCGCAAGGCCTGGTGCGCCGCCCCCGCCTGCTGATGCTCGACGAGCCGTCGGCCGGCCTGTCGCCGGTGCTGGTCGACCGCGTGCTGGCCGCCGCCGGCCGCCTGCGCGAGGCCGGCACCGCCGTGCTGCTAGTCGAGCAGCTGATCGAGAAGGCGGTGGCGCTGGCCGATCGGGTCTACGCGCTGGCCCGCGGCTCGATCGTGCTGGAAGCCGGCGCCAGGGAACCCAACCTGCCGGCCCGGCTGGAACACGCCTATTTCGGCCAGGACGTCGAGGCGCCGCTCTCGTCGCACTGATTGCGCTATCACGGAGCGGTCACAGCCCCGCCGCTCGGTGTGCCGCAATTGACCGCCATGTCCGTGGCCTCACAGAAGGAGGTTCGCATGGGCATGGGCAAAGGACTGATCCTCTGGCTGCTCGGCATTCCGCTGCCGATCATCATCCTGCTCATCATTTTCTGGCGCTAGAGCGATGGCCCGGAAATATTCGCCGGCGGCCAGCCGCGACGTCGAGCGCGCGCTGCACAAGCGCAAGCGCGGCACCCTGCGCAGCGGCAAGGGGGGCAAGGGCGGTGCCGTGAAGAGCCGCGCCCAGGCGATCGCCATCGGCCTGTCGGAAGCGCGCGCCAAGGGCAAGAAGGTGCCCCGCAGCCGGCGTCGCACGGCGTCGCGCCGGGCCCGCGCATGAAGGCCCGCCTCGCCTGGGAGCAGGCCGGCGAAAGGGTCTTCGTGCTGGTGCTCGCGCCGGGCGAGGAGACGATGGCCGCCCTCGGCGGTTTCGCGGCCGAGAACCGCCTGGCAGGCGCCTCGTTGAGCGCGATCGGCGCGTTCGAACGCGCGAGCGTGGGCTGGTTCGATCTCGAGGCCAGGACCTACCGGCCGATCGAGGTGCCCGAGCAGTGCGAGGCGCTGAGCCTGCTCGGCGACATCGCCGTGGGCGACGACGGCAAGCCCAGCCTGCACATCCACGCCGTTCTGGGACTTCGCGACGGCTCGACGCGCGGCGGCCATCTCCTCGAGGCCGTGGTGCGGCCGACCCTCGAGGTCACGATCACAGAGACGCCCGCGCACCTGCGTCGCCGCAAGCGCCCGGAGCTCGGGATCGCGCTGATCGACCCGGGCTGAGGCCTCAGGTCACTCGGCCGCGCTTGGCCGGGATCGACGCCAGGATCTCCGCCCTCACCTGCGACGCCCGCGGCTCGGCGATCCGCCTGACGCGGATCGTGCGCTCGACGAAGTCGTTCTCCTCGCCCTCGATCTCGAGATCGAGGAAGCGTGTCCAGCCGGGCGTAAAGCTCCGCAGGCGCTGCGCCACGGCGGCGTCGGCCTTCTTCGACAGCCGGGCCTGGATGCTGCGCACCGTGCGCACGACCACGTTCTGCGTGCGCCGCGCCACGCCCAGTCCCTCGATCTCGACCTCGTAGGCGCCCTCGGGATCGACGCCCTCGACGCAGAGCGGCTGCCTGCGACAGACGCTGACGAGGATCGATGTCTCGTCGGTCGCGGGATCGCGCCGCGCATCGAGCACTACCAGGCCCTTGTTGGAGGGCTGGCGCAGCAGCGGTGCATCGTGCTCCTCCGCCGCGAAACGCAGCGTCACCTTCGCGCCCGGCTCGAGCGGCGGCACGGTCACGAAGCCGCCGGTCTCGAAGCCCTGCCGGCCGGCGCGCGCCACGTGCACCAGCTCGTGCCCGTCGTGCCAGACGCTGCCGAACGGCAGGCGCTGCTCGACCACCATGCCGGCGATGCGCCGGTTCGTCGGATTGCCGACCGTGACCTCGCGGCCGCCGTCGCGCACGTCGAACGTCAGCGCCTCGTAGTCGGCCATGCGCTGGTAGAGTTCGGCCTGCGTGGCGATCCAGTAGTGCAGGCGCTCGGCGAGGTTGATGCAGTAGCGCAGGTAGTCGAGCGTGCCCTTGCCGTTGTTGATCGAGGGATCGCGCGCCAGCTCGGGATGGTACTGGAAGCTGTAGACGCCGTTCTCGAGACGGTCGTCGACGCCGGGCCCACGCGCTCCCGGGCGCGATCCGTGGCCGCCGAACACCGTCTCCACCAGCTCGTAGTTGGTGTCGTATTCGTGGGTGCGGTCCCAGCCGCGCAGCGGCCGCCATTCCCTGTCGGTGGTGACCACCGGATGGAACGGGAACCAGACTCCCGGCGTGGCGATGGTCCGGCGTACGTCGGTGATATAGGTGACCTCGCGGTCGCCGGCGCCCGAGATGCAGACGATGCCCGGGTTGCGCACGCCGTATTCGATCATGTGATAGAAGCAGAACGTGCAGGTGCCCAGCATCACCGGGTCGTTGGCATAGAGATAGTCCATGGCGTCGAGGGTCTCGGGATGCATGTGCCCGCCCTCGTGCCGCCCGCAGGTGCAGAAATTGACGCCGAGCGACTTGCGCGCCCCGCTCACCAGGTTGAACAGGCCCTTGCCGTGGATCGCGGTCGGCGGATCGCCGCCGATCGAGCTGTCGTTGTGCAGGGCGGGCTCGATGAAGCTGTGCTGGGTGGTGCGGCCGACCCAGTCGCGCGCCATGTCCCAGGTGATGTTGCTGGTGAAGGACGGGTCCTCGATGTCGTAGCTCGCCGGGATCAGGTTCTGGATCTGGTAGTCGAGGAAGCTGTAGTCGCGCATGCCGTGGACGTCGTGGCGGAACGACAGCACGCCGTCATAGGCGCCGAACGAGCGCAGGCGCGTCGTCCAGAGATCGCCGAGCCCTAGGTCGAGCATCAGCCGGCGCAGGAAGAACAGCAGCGTGTCGCCCCAATGCACCGCGTTGGTGAAGTGGCGCACCGGCTCGACGTTGAGATGGCCCTGCAGCATGCCGCCGATCATCTCGAGGACCTGGTTGGCGACATAGACGGTGCGCTCGGTGGCGACGATGCCCGGGCCGAGCTCGCTCACGGTTGCGGTGGCCGCACTTTCCAGATCGCCGGTCAGCTCGACCAGGTCGGCGAGCACGCGGCTCGCCGCCGCCGGCTCGACCTTCTGGACGGTGAAGCCGCGGTAGGAGCTGACGTAGATCTTCTCCCAGTCGTCGGTCGCGAACGGCGAGCCCGGCCGCCAGCGCCAGCCGGTAAAGCCTTGCGCCGTTGCCGGTACGCAGGATTTCAGGCCGAGCAGCGACGGCGGCAGGTTGGTCTTGCCGGTCACGATCAGGCGGCGGTCGCCACCGGCCAGCCACGCTTCGAGACGCGCGACGGTCTGCGGCGTCAGATGTCCGGCATTGGGGATCAGCAGCGCCCGCAGGCCGGCCAGCCGCTGCTCGGTGAGATGCGCCTCCTCAAGCAACTCGTGCTTGAGGTTGCAGCGCGCCAGCAGCAGGCGCGCTGCGTTGGGGGCGAGGTAGGCGTACTCGTTCTTCAGCCAGGTGCGCGGCTCGTCCCAGGCGTCGGTGAAGGTGTAGGTCTCCTTCCGGGCGTGGGCCTCGGCTGCATACGCGGATCGGCTGGCTTCGCTGAACAGGACGGCGATCATGGATGTCGGATCTCGGCGCTCAGCCTTCCGCCACCCCGTAGGCCTGCCGCATCGCCTGGACGCCCTGCTGGTGCGGCGTCCACAGCCGGCCACCGACCACGCCGCCATCGACCACCAGGTCATGGCCGTTGATGAAGGTCGAATCGTCGGAGGCGAGGAACACCGCGGCCTTGGCGATGTCGTCGGTCAGGCCGGCGCGCGGAATCGGCTGCATGGTGGCCATCATCTTCTTGGCTTCCTCGGCGTAGCTGTCGGCCTTGGACGGCTCGACACCCAGCGCCTTGGCGAAGATGCCGGTGGCGATGCCGCCGGGAGAGATCGAGTTGCAGCGCACGTTCTTCTCGCCCAGCTGCATGGCGGCGCAGACCGTGAGGTGGTTCACCGCGGCCTTGGCGGCGCCGTAGATCATCGAGGTCGAGTAGCCGGCGCGGCGGCCGGCGATCGAGCCGTTGTTGATGATCGAGCCCGAGCCCTGCTTCATCAGGATGGGTGCCGCATGCTTCATGCCGAGCATCACCGAGCGCACCAGGGTCGCCATGGCCGCGTCGAAGCCCTCGACGGGAATGGTCTCGATGCCGCCGACAGGCGCGGGCCCCCCGGCGTTGTTGAACAGGCAGTCGAGACGGCCCCATTTGGCGAGGCAGGCCTCGAACATCGCCTTGACGTCGGCCTCCCGGGTCGCGTCGGTCTTCACGAAGAGGCAATTGTCCTTGCCCAGGCTCGCCTCCAGCGAGCGGCCGAGCTCCTCGCGCCGGCCGGTCGCCACGACCTTGGCGCCCTCGGCCACGAAGATCTCCGCCGTGCGCCGGCCGATGCCGCTGGTGGCGCCGGTGACGATGGTGATCTTGCCGCTCAGCTTGCCCATGGAAATCTCCCCTTAATTGCCGCGGGATGATACACCACCGCCGTAAGGGAGAAGCAGATGACTGTGCTGGGAATCATGGGCGGGAGCGGCATCTACCACGTTGCCGGCCTCAAGAACGAGCAGTGGCGCCGGGTCGCCTCGCCGTTCGGCGAGACCTCGGACGAGTTCCTGTTCGGCGAACTTGAGGGGCAGCAGGTGGTGTTCGTGCCGCGCCACGGCCGCGGCCACGTCCATTCCCCGTCCTCGATCAACTACCGCGCCAACATCGACGCGCTGAAGCGGGTCGGCGTCACCGACATCCTGTCGCTGTCGGCCTGCGGCTCGCTGCGCGAGGACCTGCCGC
>JBGAIW010000085.1:0-19268 GCA_044225265.1 Reyranella sp. | reverse complement strand
TCCCGCGCGGTCTATCTGGCGGCGCTCAAGGGCATCGACCTGCCGGGCGACGGCAAGACGATCGACGACCCGGACCTGCTGACGGAGGTCATGGACGCCCGCGAGGAATTGCAGGAGGCGAGCAGCGTCGGCGAGGTCGATGCGCTGGCGAAATTCGCGCGCGAGGACCTGCAGAAGGGGCTCGCGGACCTGCCGCGCCTGTTCTCGGCGAACGACAAGGCGGCCATCAGGAAGGTGCTGCTTCGCCTGCGCTATCTCGACAAGTTCGCCGAGGAGGCACGCGCACGGCGCGCCAACCTGGAACGCAAGAAGGCATGACGCTGCTGGAGATCCACGAGCCCGGCGAAACCCCTCTGCCGCATGCCGGCGAGGCGTCGCTGGCCGTCGGCATCGACCTCGGCACGACGAATTCGGTGGTGGCGATCGCCCGCGAGGGCAAGCCCGCCGCCCTGCACGACGAGAACGGCCGCGCCCTGGTGGCGTCGGTGGTGGCCTATCCGGCCGCGGGCGGCGTGCTGGTGGGCGAAGAGGCGCGCCTGCTGACGGCGCGCGAGCCGCGCAATGTCGTGGCCTCGATCAAGCGGCTGATGGGACGCGGCGCCGCCGATCTCCATGCCGTCGCAGGCGTGCTGCCCTACGAGATCGAGCCGGGCAGCGGCGAGACCGACATGGTCAAGCTGCGCATCGGCGGCCGGGCGCGTTCGCCGGTCGAGATCTCGGCCGAGATCCTGAAGGCGCTGCGCCGGCGCGCCGAGGCCGCCCTCGACAAGAAGATCGAGCGCGCGGTGATCACGGTGCCCGCCTACTTCGACGATGCGGCGCGCACCGCGACGCGCGACGCCGCACGTGTGGCGGGCCTGGAAGTGCTGCGCCTGGTCAACGAACCGACCGCGGCGGCGCTGGCCTATGGCCTCGACAAGGGCGCCGAGGGACTCTACGCGGTCTACGACCTGGGCGGCGGCACCTTCGACTTCTCGCTGCTGCGGCTGGAGAAGGGCATTTTCCAGGTGCTGGCGACCGGCGGCGACACCGCCCTGGGCGGCGACGATTTCGACCGCGCCGTCGCCGAGCGCATGCTGGCCGAGCGCAAGAAGGACGGCCTCGAAGGAGCGATCGACGAGGCTGCGGTGAAGACCGCGCTGGCGCTTGCCCGCCAGATGAAGGAGCAGTTGTCGGACCGCGAGCAGGCGTCGGGCCGACTGGAGATCGCCGGGGTACCGTCGTTCCACGCGCTGAGCCGCGCCGAGTTCGACGCGATGATCGACGGCGGCGTCAGGCGCACGATCGACATCTCGAACCGCGTGCTGGCCGACGCCGGCATGAAGGCGGACGAGATTCACGGCGTGGTGCTGGTCGGCGGCTCGACCCGCGTGCCGCTGGTCCGCGACAGCGTCGCCCGGATGATCGGCAAGCCGCCGCTCACCGACATCGACCCCGACGAGGTCGTGGCGCTGGGCGCGGCGCTGCAGGCCGAGGCGCTGACCGGCGGCGGCCCGCCGGGCGAAGAGGGCACCCTGTTGCTCGATGTCACGCCTTTGTCGCTGGGGCTGGAGACGATGGGCGGTATCGTCGAGAAGGTGGTGCCGCGCAATACGCCGATCCCGGTGCAGCTCGCGCAGGAATTCACGACCTACCAGGACGGCCAGACCGCGATGGCGATCCATGTCGTCCAGGGCGAGCGCGAGATGGTGGCCGACTGCCGCAGTCTCGCGCGCTTCGAGCTGCATGGCATTCCGGCGATGACGGCGGGCGCGGCGCGCATTCGCGTCACCTTCGCCGTCGACGCCGACGGGCTGCTGACGGTCGCGGCGGAGGAGCGCACGACCGGCGTGCACCAGCGCGTCGAGGTGCGGCCGACCTACGGCCTCAGCCACGACGACATGGCGGACATGCTCTACGACAGCCTCGATCACGCCGAACACGACATGACGCTCCGCCTGCTCACCGAGGCGCGGGTCGAGGCGCGGCGCAATCTGCTGGCGCTCGACGCGGCGCTGGCCCGCGACGGCGCTTTGCTGGCGGCGGACGAGCGCGCCGAACTCGATGCCGCGCGTGCGCATCTGGAACGGGCGATGGCGGGCGAGGATCGCGACGCGATCAACGCCGCCGCCGAGGCGCTGGAGGCGCGCGTAAAACCGTTCGCCGAGCGGCGCATGGATCGCGGCATCCGCGAGGCGCTGGCGGGGCTGTCGATGCAGGACCTGGAAAGCCGGGTCGGCGAGAAATGAGGTCGGTCTGAATGCCCAAGATGACGTTCGTCCTGAAGGACGGCTCGCGCCGGGAAGTCGACGCGCCGCTCGGTCTCAGCGTGCTCGAGATCGCCCACCGCAATCACATCGACGTCGAGGGCGCGTGCGAGGGCTCGCTGGCCTGCTCGACCTGCCATGTGGTCGTCGAGCAGGAGTGGTTCGACAAGCTGGCGCCGGCTTCCGAGGACGAGGAGGACATGCTCGACCTCGCCTTCGGGCTGACCCACACCTCGCGGCTGGGCTGCCAGATCCGGATGTCCAACGAACTCGACGGGCTGGTGGTCAAGCTGCCGGCGGCGACCCGCAACATGATGGTTGACAAGTAGCGGCTGTCCGGAAACCGGCCGGGGGAGAGAAAAATATGGCCCGCAAGCTGCGCTGGACCGACGTCCAGGACTTCGCCATCGAGCTCGAGGAGCGCCATCCCGAGGCCGACAACGTCAACCTGCGCTTCACCGACTTGCACAAGTGGGTGCTCGAACTGCCTGATTTCGCTGACGATCCAAACCGCTCCAACGAGAAGATCCTGGAGGCCATCCAGGCCGCCTGGATCGAGGAACGCGACTAGGAGGCTGCGGGCAGCCCCCAGGGCCTGCCGCGGCAATCTCGCGCAAAATAGATGCGCGCCGCCCCATTTCCGCCTTGAATCGACTCGTAAGTCGGAGAGCGGGGAACTCCATGAGGGGCAACATGATCCGAACCTGGCTGGTGCCGCTGCTTCTGGCAGGCGCACTGGCGGCCTGCGACTCGGGCGCGGTCAATCCGGGCATCGTCAATACGTCGACCGGCGGGCCTGTTTCCCAGGCGCCGCCGAACAGCCCGGCGATCGGCGCGACCGGCCGGGTGGTCTCGATCAACGAAGTCGCCCTGCGCGGCGCGGGCGGGCCTCCGCGGGTCGGCAACGGCACGATGCAGGGCGGTCTGCTCGGCGGCGTCGGCGGCAGCATCGTCGGCGCCGCAATCAGCAACACCGTCGGCGGCTCACTGATAGGCCTGGTGCTGGGCGCCGTGGGCGGCGCGATCGCCGGAACGATCATCGAGAGCGGCGGCAACAGCGGCCCCGGCATCGAGGTCACGGTCCAGACCGATGCCGGCCAGACCGTCACGGTGGCGCAGCGCGACGACGGGGACGTACAGCTCGGCGACCGCGTGCAGATCGTCCAGGACAGCCGCGGTGTTGCCAAAGTGATGCGCGACAATTCCCGCACGGTCGACCGCAGCCAGGCGCCTGCTCCGAACTATGCGCCGTCTCCGCAGGGTGCGCGGGCGCTGCGGCCTCAGGACGATCCGAGGCTCGGCACGCTCAACTGAGCGGGCCCAACCGGCCGGGTGCGTTCCACCGGTGGATCGTATAAGGGACCGGTGAAAGAGGAGTGGAGCGGCGTCATGTTGGTCAGATGGGTGATGGGACTGCTGGTTCCCGTGGCGTTGGCGGCGGCCCTGGCCGGCTGCAACGACGGCGGCGTGCAGCCCGGAGTCGTCAACACCTCGGCCGCGCAGGGCTATCGCGGCGAGACCGGCCGCGTGGTCGAGATCCGCGAGGTGCCGATCAAGCGCGGCGGCTCGGGCATGAATGACGGCACCCTGATCGGCGGCGGCCTCGGCGCGGCCGGCGGCGCAGTGATCGGTGGCGCCACGACCAACTCGGTGGGCGGTGCCGTGATCGGCGGTCTGCTGGGGGCCGTGGCGGGCGGCATCGCCGGCACCGCCATCGACCGCAATTCGACCCGCCGCGGCATCGAGATCACCGTCCAGCGCGACGACGGCCAGCGGGTCACCGTCGCGCAATACGACGACGGCGACGTCCAGATG
Organism: Reyranella sp.; assembly: GCA_044225265.1. Classification (GTDB taxonomy): domain Bacteria; phylum Pseudomonadota; class Alphaproteobacteria; order Reyranellales; family Reyranellaceae; genus Reyranella. The sequence continues at coordinate 15,207 of JBGAIW010000085.1, read as the reverse complement.
GGCGACCGGGTACAGATCGTCTACGACCGCAACGGCGTCGCCAAGGTGGTGCGCGACACCGGCCAGCGCCGCGACTAGTTTCCGAGCGACCCCGGGCCTATATAGGCCCCGAAATGGGCCGCAATTCCCTCGACATCGCCAAGGCTCCGGCTGACACGCGCGTCGTCGTCGCCATGTCGGGTGGCGTCGATTCCTCGGTCACGGCGGCGCTGCTGAAGGAGCAGGGCTACGACGTCGTGGGCGTGACGCTGCAGCTCTACGACCACGGTGTGGCGGTGGGGAAGGCAGGCGCCTGCTGCGCTGGGCAGGACATCCGCGACGCCCGCGAGGTCGCCGCCCGCCTCGGCATCCCGCACTACGTGCTCGACTACGAAAGCCGCTTCCGCGCCGAGGTCATGGAGTCCTTCGCCGACGCCTATGTGCGCGGCGAGACGCCGATCCCCTGTATCGCCTGCAACCGTACGGTCAAGTTCCGCGACCTGCTGACGACCGCGCGGGAGCTGGGCGCCGAGGCCCTGGCGACCGGTCACTACGTGCGCCGCGTGGCCGGTGGCGGCGGCGCCGAGTTGCATCGCGGCAGCGATCCGGCGCGCGACCAGAGCTATTTCCTGTTCGGCACGACACAGGAGCAGCTCGACTTCCTGCGCTTCCCGCTCGGCCACATGCCCAAGAGCGAGACGCGCGCGCTGGCCGAGCGTTTCGGCCTCGCCGTCGCCGACAAGCCCGACAGCCAGGACATCTGCTTCGTGCCGGGCGGCGACTATGCCTCGGTGGTGCAGAAGCTGCGCCCCGACAGCATCGAGGCCGGCGACATCGTCGACGAGGCGGGCCGTGTGCTCGGTCGGCACGACGGCATCGTGCGCTTCACCGTCGGCCAGCGTCGCGGGCTGGCGCTGGGCGGGCGCGACGGCACCGACAACGATCCGCTCTACGTGCTGCGGCTCGAGCCCGAAACGCGCCGGGTCGTGGTCGGTCCGCGCGCGTCGCTCGGCCGACGCGAGATCGCGCTCGACGACGTGAACTGGCTCGGTCCGGACTTCGCGGATGCGCTTTCGGTTCAGGTGAGGGTGCGCTCCAGCCAGGCGCTGCGTCCGGCAACGGTGCACAGGGACGGAAGCGGGTCCGCTGGCTGGCGGGTGGTTTTCGATCAGCCGGAGTTCGGCGTGTCGCCCGGCCAGGCCTGCGTGATCTACGACGCCGCGGCCGGCAGCCGCGTGCTGGGTGGCGGCTTCATCGCACGCGGCTGAAGCGGCGTCGCCCGGCTACTTCTTTTTGGTCTGTGGCGGCGGCAGCGGCTTGGTGCCGAGCCGGCACTCGAGTTCCGTCTTGTTCAGGGCCAGCATGCGGTCATCCTGCCTCAGGCAGCCGTTGATCCAGTTGCCGGTGAACATCTCGTCGGTATTGAAGACCTTGAGCGTGCCGATGCCGTTGGGCTCCTCGTTGCGCCATTCGCCGTCGTAGACGTCGCCGTTGCTCCAGCGGTAGCGGCCGCGGCCGTTGATGAAGCCGTCCTTGAACTCGCCCTCGTACCAGTTGCCGTTGAGGAAAGTGAACTTGCCGCGGCCGTTCTGGCGGCCCTTCGCCCAGTCGCCGACATAGAGGTTGCCGCCCAGCCACTTGTAGGTGCCGCGGCCGTCCATCAGCCCGTCCTTCCACTCGCCCTCGTAGGTGTTGCGGTTGAACCAGGTCATCTTGCCCTTGCCGGTCCGCTCGCCTTCCTTGAAGTCGCCGTCGTAGGTGTCGCCGTTGGTGAAGACGAGCGTGCCCTTGCCGTCGAAATGGCCCTTCTTCATCTCGCCTTCGTATTTCTTGGCGGTCGGCTTGCCGGCCAGGATCCAACGCATCACGCCCTTGCCCGAGGCGAGACCGTCGACGCATTCGCCATTCCACGACACCTGCTCGTTGGACACCGGATAGGCGTTCCATACCTTGCAGCCGGTCTTGGGGTCGGTGAACCAGCCCGGCTGCACTGCCTGGCCGAGCGCCGGCAGGGCGAGCAGGCAGAGACCGAGCGGCAGCCAGCGAAACGGCAACCCTTTTGACGACATGAGCCTCAAACCCTCCACGGCGACAAGGTTAACCGCGATGCTGCGACGCCGCCACCGGACGGCGTTGCCCCGATGGCATTCCCCCGATGGCCTTCCTTGACACTGGCGCGGCCCGCCGCATAAAAGCCCCCACGCGTCCGGGGACGGACGCCGCATGGCTGGGTAGCTCAGCTGGTTAGAGCACGGCACTCATAATGCCGGGGTCGGCGGTTCAAGTCCGCCCCCAGCTACCAATTTCGGCCCCCGAGGTTCGCGCCCGGGGGCCGTTCGTTTTTGGGGCCTTTTATTTGTGGTCTTTCTTCGCCACCTTGAGGCCATGGCCGACGCGCACGGAAATTCGCACCATCAGACCGACGTCGCGATCGTGGGGGCAGGGCCGGTCGGCCTGTTCGCCGTGTTCGAGTGCGGCATGGTGCGGCTCAACTGCCACGTGGTCGACGTGCTCGACGACGCTGGCGGCCAGTGCACGGCGCTCTATCCCGAGAAGCCGATCTACGACATTCCGGGCTTTCCTCGGGTCGAGGCGGCCGAGCTGATCGTGCGCCTGAAGGCGCAGGCGGCGGCCTTCCGGCCGGTCTATCACCTGGGCGAGCAGGTCCGCAGCCTCGAGCCGCTGACCGGCGGCTTCTGGCAGCTCACCACGTCGAAGGGCACCGTCATCCAGGCCAAGGCGGTGATCCTTGCAGCGGGCGTCGGCGCCTTCGGCCCCAACCGGCCGCCGCTAGCCGGCATCGAGGCCTACGAGGGCAGGAGCGTCTTCTATTACGTCACGCATCGCGAAAATTTTCGCGGCAAGCGCGTGGTGATCGCAGGCGGTGGCGATACCGCGGTCGACTGGGCGCTGTCGCTCGCCGAGATCGCCGCCCGCGTCTCGGTGATCCATCGTCGCGACAGGTTCCGGGCCGCCCCAGAGAGCGAGGCGCGGCTCAAGGCGCTGGCCCAGGCGGGCAAGGTCGACCTCGTCGTGCCCTATCAGCTGCACGGCCTCGACGGCGAGAACGGCCAATTGACGTCGGTCGCGGTGGCTACGCTCGACGGCGCGGTGAAGAAGATCGAGGCCGATGCGCTGCTGCCGTTCTTCGGTCTGTCGATGGCGCTCGGGCCGATCGCCGACTGGGGCCTTGCGCTCGAGCGCAACCAGGTCGCAGTCGAGCCCGCGACCATGGCGACCAGCCTGAAGGGTATCTACGGCGTCGGCGACGTCGTGTCCTATCCCGGCAAGCTCAAGCTGATCCTGACCGGCTTCGCCGAGGCGGCGCTCGCCGCGCGCTCGGCCTACGCGCAGATCCATCCCGAGACGCCCCTGCACTTCGAATATTCGACGACGCAGGGGATTCCCAACTCGTAGGGCCGCTGGCGGCCCCGGCTAGGTCACCGGCCGCTGCTGCGGCAGGCGATCCTTCTTGCCGTACACGGGCGGCGACAGCTTGTCGGCGTCGCGGCCGGCCCAGTCGCGCTGGCTGACGGTCGCCAGTCGCTTGCGCTGGCCCTCGATCAGGCCCGCGGTCGCGGCCTCGACGTCGACCGTCAGCACCTTGCCGTCCTTCACCACCTGCCTGCCGTCGACATAGACGTGGCGGATCGCGCGGTCGCCCGCCGAGTAGATCAGGCTGCGCACCGGCTCGTGGCTCGGCTGCATGTAGGGATGGCCCATGTCGACCAGCGAGAAGTCGGCCTTGGCGCCCGGCGCCAGTCGGCCGAGGTCGGGGCGGCGCAGGATCCTGGCGCCACCGATCGTCGCCGCCTCGAAGGCGTGACGCGTCGTGCCCATTTTGTAGTTCATGGTGAAGACGCGGGCGAGGTAGCAGACCAGCCGCACCTCATCGAGCATGTTGTGCGGGAAGGTGTCGGTGCCGATGCCGACCGTGATGCCGGCGTCCATGTAGCGGCCGATCGAGTTCATCACCATGCCGCGGCGCGCGAACACGGTCGGGCAGTGCGCGACCGACGCGCCCGAATCGCGCAGCATCTCGAAGTCGTTCGCGTGCGGATAGTGGATCTGCGGGTGGTCGTTCAGGAAGATGCCGTGGCCGATCACCAGGTCGGGGCCCAGCACGCCGATATCGTTCAGCCACTCGATCGGCGTCTTGCCGTGGCGGCGTACCATCTCGTGGAACTCGACGACCGCCTGGCAGGCGTGGGTCTGCATCGGCAGGCCGCGCTTCCTGGCCTCCTGCAGAGCCTCCTTGAAGAAGCCCTCGCGGCAGGTATCGATCTGCGCCGGCCCGACCATGCCGGAGATCCGGCCGCTCGGATGCTTCGCCGCCTCGTCGAGTGTCTTCATCGAGGCCTCGAACGCCTTCTCGCCGGCCTTCTCGTCCCAGGCGTAGTCGACAGTGTGGCCGTTCTTGGTGAACCAGACGCCCTGGCGCATCATCGGGCAGACCACTGCGCGGATGCCGGTTTTGGCGAGGTCCTCGACCCAGCCCGGCCGCGCCATCGACAGATCGGTGATCGTGGTGACGCCGCTCTTCAGCAGTTCCGATACCGCGACCAGGGAAGAGGGCCCTGCATCCTCGGGATTGAGGCCGTACACCGTGAGGTACTCGTAGAGCGAGCTTTGGCCCAGTTTGTCGCTGCCGTACTCCTCGGTGAGGCCCTTGTTGGCCGGCTCGGAGAACGGGTGGCTGTGCACGTTGACCAGGCCCGGGATCGCCATGAAGCCCTTGCCGTCGATCGTGGCATCGACCGGACCGCCATAGCCCGGCCCAACATGCACGATCTCGTTGTCCTTGAACACGAGATCGGCCTTGTCGAGATAGACATGCCGCTGCTCGGATTCGTCCCAGGCCACGACGTGGTCGAGGCCGGCGATCTTGGTGGTAGTCACTGTCTTTCCTCCGTATCCGGCTGTCTTCCGCCTCTCCCCCTTCAGGGGGAGAGGAACATGACGCGAGCCGAGCCGATTACTTCAGCGCAAGTCCCAGGCCCTTGTACATCGCGCAGCCGTAGTTGCCGTGCGCCTTCATGGGCTTGAGCCGGGCGCCGCTCACCAGGAACAGCGGCTCGTGATAGAGCGGGATCCAGACATAGGCGTCGTGCACCTTCTGCTGCACCGCCTGGTAGGCCGACGCGCGCGTGGCGTCGTCGAGCGCCTGGCTGCCCTTGTCGAGCAGTTCGTCGGTCTCCTTGTCCTTCCAGTTCATGCGGTTGGGCGTCGGGGTGTTGGCCGACCGGAAATAGAGGTTCAGCGCGTCGCCGGCCGAGACGTACGGGAAGCTCATGCCGAAGGCGTCGAACTCCTGCGTCGCGAGCTTGCCCCACGCCACCGTCGAGTCGAACAGCTGAATCTGAAGGTCGATGCCGATCTTGCGCAGGTCGCCCTGCACGGCCTCGGCGACCTCCTTGAACTGGCCCGAGATGCCGTAGATCAGCGGCGCCAGCTTCTTGCCGTCCTTGGTCCGGAAGCCGTCTGGACCCTTCTTCCAGCCGGCTTCGTCGAGCAGTCTCTCGGCTTCCTTGACGTTCTCGCCGTACTTGGCGCGGTCGAGCTTCGGATTGAAGTCGAGCACGGTCGGCAGGAGCATAGTGTTGGCGGGCTCGGCGAACCCGAACGTCACGGCGTCGGCGATCGCCTTCTGGTCGACGGCGAGGTTGATCGCCTGGCGCACCCGGATGTCGCTCACCATTTCCTTGTCGATCTTGAAGCCGATGAAATAGCTCCAGAAGTAATTGTCTGCCTTGGAGACGTTGAGGCTCTTGTTGGCCATCAGCTCCTTCAGCGACCAGTACGGCACGTACTGCGAGGCGTCGGCCTGGCCGGCCGTCAGCGCCGTCACGCGCGTGTTCTCCTCGGGGACCACCTTCCAGATCACCTTGTCGACCTGCGCCTCGGTGACGCCGGCGTAGATGTCCGGCCCCCACTTGTAGCCGGCATGCTTGGTCAGCACCGTCGAATCGCGCGGTGTCCAGCTTTCCATGCAGAACGGTCCGGTGCCGTCGAACGCCTTGACGCCGAAATCGGCGCCGAGCTGCTTGGCCTGCTCGGCGTTCACGATCGTGTGGAAGTACTGGGTCATCTGGTAGAGCAGCTCGGAGAACGGCTTCTTGAGCTTGTACTCGAGGGTGACGTCGTCGACCGGAGTAATCTTGTCGACGTCGCCCATGCGCCACTTCACCAGGCCCTTGGTCTCGGGGTCGAGCCAGCGTTCATAGCTGGCCGCGACCTCCTTCGCGGTCATCTTCTTGCCCGAGCAGAAGGAGACGTCGGGGCGGAGCTTGAATGTGTAGGTGAGGCCGTCCGGCGACACCGACCAGCTGGTGGCGAGGCCGGGCTTCACCGTCTTCATGTCGTAGTCGAGGTTCACCAGCGTGTCGCCGACCATGTACATGACCTCGGCGTTCGAGCGCGCCGTCGACTTGTGCGGATCGTAGCGGTCGGTGTCGATCTCGCGCACCACCGTCACGGTCTTCTGGGCCAGCGCCGGCATGGCCCACGAAAGGGCCGTTCCCGCCGCCACGGCATAGAGCATCGAACGCAGAACCATACGCACCTCCTATTGCCTGAGTTGAGGGTCCAGGGCGTCGCGCAGCGCGTCGCCCAGGACGTTGAACGCCAGCACCACCATGAAGATCGCCACGCAGGGCAGCGTCGAGACGTGCGGCGCAATGGTCAGGAACCGTCGGCCGTCGGCGGCCATGCTCCCAAGTTCGGCCGTCGGCGGCTGTGCGCCGAGTCCGAGGAACGACAATGCCGAGCCGAGCAGGATCACCTGGCCGAGCTGAAGGGTCATGTAGATCATGATGACCGGCCAGCAGTTGGCGGCGAGGTAGCGCCAGATCAGCTTGAGGTCGCTCGAGCCGGCGGCGCGGCCAGCCTCCATATATTCCTGCTGCATGACCTGCTGCGCGGCGCCCCGGGCGATGCGGGCGATCGAGGGGATCGCGGTGATGCACAGCGCGATGATCAGGCCCTTGAGGCCGGTGCCGATCACGGCGGCAATGGCCAGGCCGAACAGGATGGCGGGGAACGAGAGCAGCACGTCGACCAGACGCATCAGCGGCACGTCGAGGTGCTTGTAGTAGGCCGCGAGCAGGCCGATCGCGGCGCCCACGCCGCCGCCGATCGCCACCGCCAGCACGCCGATGCCGAGCGTCGCGCGCAGGCCGTAGAGCAGGCGGGTCAGCATGTCCCGGCCCTGCTGGTCGGCGCCGAGCAGGAAACCGGAGCAGCGCGGCGAGCCGATCGGGCAGAAGCGCAGGCGCATGTTGCTGTTGTAGGGATCGAATGGCGCGATCAGCGGCGCCAGCACGGCGGCGCCAACGATCAGGATCAGCAGGATCGCCGCGATGATCGCCGCCGGATCCTTCAGGATCCGCTTCAGCGCCTTGTTGCCGGGCCGGCGCGCTGGGCCGGCGGGAAGATCGGCGGTGGTGTCGGTCATGGGCTGGCGGCGCGCCACTCCAGTGGCGCGATCATGCTGCGTCGCAAGCGAATACGCGCGACTGGAGTCGTGGGCGCCAGGCGGATGAGCGGCTTGAGATTGTTCATCACCGTCCGCCGATCCTGGGATCGAGCCAGGCATAGAGCGTGTCGACTACGAGGTTCACGACCATGAAGCCGACCGCCAGGATCAGGATCGCGCCCTGAGCCAGCGGGAAGTCGCTGGAGGTGATGGCGCCCACCGCCATGCGGCCGACGCCCGGCCAGGCGAACATGGTCTCGGTCACCACCGAGCCGCCCAGAAGGAAGCCGATCTGCAGGCCGATCAGGGTGACGACCGGGATCAGGGCGTTGCGCAGTGCGTGCTTGAGAGTGACGGTCCAGTCCGGCAGGCCTTTGGCGCGTGCTGTGCGCACATAGTCGGCGGCGAGCGTTTCGAGCATCGAGGTGCGCGTCATGCGCGCCACCGGCCCTACGAACACCGAGCCCAGGGTGAGCGCGGGCAGCACGATCGACAGAAAGCCGCTGGCGGTCCAGATTGGGCCGGCGCGGCCCTGGAACGGCAACAGGCCGGCGCCACCGACATGCTGGATCAGCAGCAGGCCGATCCAGAACACCGGCACCGACACGCCCAGTACCGACAGTGCCATGATCGCGCGGTCGATCCATGAGCCGTGGCGGCGGGCCGCGAGCGTGCCCAGCAGCACGCCGAGCGGCGCCGCCCAGATCAGGCAGGCGACCAGCAGTTCGATCGTGGGGCCGAGCGTCAGCGCGATCTCCTCCGAGACGGCCCGATTGGAGATCATCGAACGGCCGAGGTCGAACTGCAGGATGCGCCCGACATAGCGACCGAACTGGACCCACAGCGGCTGGTCGAGGCCCATCTGCTGGCGGATCGCCGCGACGTCGGCCTGGGTCGCGCTGGGGCCGGCCGAAACCGTGGCTGGATCGGTGGGAATGACTTGCAGCAGGAGGAAGCCGATCAGCAGCACGCCGAACAGGACGGGCAGCGAAATCATCAATCGGTGAGCGAGATGGCGTGCCATGCGTCTGTCGGATGGTCCCCCTTGCGGTCTGACGGTAGCAGGATCGAATTGCCGCTGGCATGATCGGTGCAGGAATTGCGCCGAAGGACAACAATCATGTCTGCATCGAAGCTCAGCGAAAACGCCAAGGGCGTCTACATCATCGCCGCCACGCCGTTCACCGACGAGGGCGCGCTCGATCTGCAGAGCATCGACACCCTGACCGACTTTTATTTGAGGTGCGGCGTACATGGCTTCACCCTGCTCGGCATGATGGGCGAGGCGCACAAGCTCACCGCCGACGAGTCGCTCGAGGTCGTGAAGCGGGTGGTGGGCCGCGCCGGCGACCGCCAGGTGATCGTCGGCGTCAGCCATGCCGGCCTCGAGAACGTGCGCCGTCTTTCCCATGAGGCGATGATCGCCGGCGCCTCTGGCGTGATGGTGGCGCCACCGGCCGGTCTGAAAGGCGACGACGGCATCTACAATTACTACGCCCAGGCCTTCCAGGCGCTGGGGCCCGACATTCCCGTCGTCTATCAGGACTATCCGCAGGCGACCGGCGTCTACCTGCCGCCGCCGGTGTTCGAACGGCTGGTCGACGACTTCAAGCAGCTCGTGATGCTGAAGCACGAGGACGCTCCGGGCCTCGCCAAGCTGACGCGCGTGCGCGAAGGCGAGAAGAAGCCCGGCCGCCGCCGCGTCTCGATCCTGGTCGGCAATGGCGGCCTTTACTATCCGCAGGAGATGCGCCGGGGCGCCGACGGCGCCATGACCGGCTTCGCCTGGCCCGAGATGCTGGTGCAGGTCTACGAGCTGTTCGCCAAAGGCGAAGCCGAGAAGGCCGAGGACCTGTTCGACATCTACCTGCCGCTGGTGCGCCATGAGGTGCAGCCGGCGATCGGCCTGGCGCTGCGCAAGGAGGTGCTGTTCCGCCGGGGCGCCATCAAGAGCCCGAGGCAGCGCGCGCCCGGCTCCTCGCTCACCGCGCACGACAAGGCGGAGCTCGACAATCTCATCAAGCGCCTGGAGCGGCGTCTCGCCGCCACCGGCCATGGCACCAAGGTCGCGGCGGAGTAGGGCGGATGGCTGACTACGATCTCATCGTCCGCAACGGCCGCATCGTTACCGAGGATCGCCAGATCGACGGCGACATCGGCGTCAAGGACGGCCGCATCGCCGCGGTCGAGCCCGGCCTGAAGGGCACGGCGACACGCGAAATCGATGCCGGGGGCAAGTTCGTTCTGCCTGGCGGCATCGACAGTCACGTCCATATCGAACAGAAGTCGGGCATGGGCGTGATGTGCGCCGACGATTTCTATTCGGGCACGGTCTCGGCTGTGTTCGGCGGCACCACCACGGTGATCCCGTTCGCCGCCCAGCACCGAGGCACGCAGCTGCGCCAGGTCGTGAAGGACTATCACGAAGCCGCCACGCCCAAGGCGGTGATCGACTATGGTTTCCACCTGATCATCACCGATCCGACGCCGCAGGCCCTGGGCCAGGACCTGCCGGCCCTGATCCGGGACGGCTACACCTCGTTCAAGATCTACATGACCTACGACGCCATGAAGGTCAGCGACTACCAGATGCTCGACATCCTGGCGCTGGCCCGCAAGGAAGGCGCGCTGGTCATGGTCCATTGCGAGAACCACGACATGATCCAGTGGCTCGCCCATCACCTGGTCGAGCAGGGCCACGGCGCGCCGAAATTCCACGCCATCGCCCATGCCCGCGTCGCGGAATCCGAGGCGACCAACCGCGCGATCTCGCTCGCCCGCCTGGTCGATGCGCCGATGCTGATCGTGCACATGTCGGAGATCGAGGCGATCGAGACGCTGCGCCAGGCGCAGAAGAAGGGGCTGAAGATCTTCGGCGAGACCTGCCCGCAATATATCGCGCTGACCGCCGACGACATGGACAAGCCCGGCGTCGAGGGCGCGATGTGGTGCTGCAGCCCGCCGCCGCGCGACAGTGCCGCCCAGGAGGCGGTGTGGGCGGCGCTGAAGGACGGCACCTTCCAGACCTTCTCCTCGGACCACGCGCCCTATCAGTTCAACGAGAAGGGCAAGATCCCCAAGGGCGACAAGACGACCTTCAAGGAAATGGCCAACGGCGTGCCCGGCCTCGAACTGCGCCTGCCGCTGCTGTTCAGCGAGGGCGTGCAGAAGGGCCGGATCAGTCTGCAGCAGTTCGTGCAGCTCGGCTCGACCAACCACGCACGCCTGTACGGCCTCTATCCGCGTAAGGGCACGATCGCTGTCGGCTCCGATGCCGATCTTGCGATCTGGGATCCCGACAAGGACGTCACCGTGCGCTGGAAGGATTTGCACGACAATGTCGGCTACAGCCCCTACGAGGGCCGCGAGCTGAAGGGCTGGCCGGTGACGGTGATCAGCCGCGGCCGGGTCGTGGTCGAGAACGGCAAGCTCAACGCCGATCGTGGCTCGGGCAAGTTCCTGTCCCGCGATTCACCCGACAGCGCCAAGCCGAAAGGCATCACCGCGCCCGAGCTGCAGACCATGCAGCGCTTCGGGCTGAAGCCGTTGTTTTGACGGACCGCGGGCCAGCAGGCCCGCTTGTAAGCGGGGCGTGGGCCCCGCGGTCCCATGAGAGGAGCATGATGTGTCCCGTCGCCTGAAAGTCTCATCCGCCCAGCTGGGCCCGATCCATCTTCGCGACAGCCGCGCCAGCGTGGTCAAGCGGATGGTCGAGATGCTGAAGGAAGCCGACTCGCGCGGTTCGAAGTTCGTTGTGTTTCCCGAGCTGGCGCTGACGACGTTCTTCCCGCGCTACTGGTACGACGACCCGAACGAGGTCGAGAAGTATTTCGAGAACCAGATGCCGAGCCCCGAGACGCAGCCGCTGTTCGAGCTGGCGCGCGCCAAGGGCATCGGCTTCTACCTGGGCTATGCCGAGCGCACGGAAGAGGGCGGCAAGCCGCACCATTTCAACACCTCGATCCTGGTCGGTCCCGACGGCCGGCTGATCGGCAAGTACCGCAAGGTCCATCTGCCGGGCCATGACGACCATCGTCCGAACGTGCCGTACCAGCATCTCGAGAAGAAGTATTTCGAGGTCGGCAATCTCGGCTTCAACGTCTGGAAGATGTTCAAGGACGAGGTCCGCATAGGCCAGTGCATCTGCAACGACCGGCGCTGGCCCGAGACCTTCCGCGTCATGAGCCTGAAGGGCGCCGAGATGGTCGTGCTGGGCTACAACACGCCGTCCGACAACGTCTATGCGCCGCACGAGCCTCCGTACCTGCGGGTGTTCCATCACATGCTGTCGCTGCAGGCGGCCGCCTACCAGAACGGCATCTGGGTCATCGCGACGGCAAAGGCCGGCAAGGAAGACGGCTTCTGGCTGCATGGCGGTTCGGTGATCGTGGCGCCGACCGGCGAGATCGTGGCCAAGGGCACGACCGAGGAGGACGAGGTCATCTCCTACGACTGCGATCTGGCGCTGGGCGAGTACATCCGCAACACCACGTTCAATTTCGCCAAGCACCGCCGTCCCGAGCACTACAAGCTGATCTCCGAGCGCACCGGCGTCGAGATCGATCTGGCGAACTGAAGGACCGACCCATGCAATACGCCGCGACAGAGCTCAACCCGCGCGACCGCTACAAGATCCTGACGGCCTTCGTGCTGCCGCGCCCGATCGCCTGGGTGACGACGCTCGGGCCGACCGGCGTGGTGAACGCCGCGCCCTTCAGCTTCTTCAACGTGTTCGGCGAGGACCCGCCGCTGATCATGTTCGCGATCAACAAGCGTCCGGACGGCCGGCTCAAGGACACCTGGATCAACATCCAGCGGACCAACGAGTTCGTCGTTCACATTCCCGATGAGCCGCTGGCCCTGCAGATGCACAATTCGAGCGGCGATTTCCCTCCGAACGTCAGCGAGCCCGACTATGTCGGCCTGAAGCTGGCGCCGTCGCAGGACGTAAAGGTGCCGCGCCTGGCCGACGCGCCGTGGGCGATGGAGTGCAAGACCTGGCAGATCATCAATGTGAAGGACGAGCGACAGCTGATCATCGGCGAAGGTACGCGCTTCCACATTCGCGACGAGCTGTGGGACCCCAAGGCGATGCGGGTCTACATGGAAAAGTACCATCCGATCGGCCGCATGTTCGCCGACCGATACTGCCGCACCGACGACCGGTTGGATTTCCCGGCGGCGCCGGTGGTGAAGGCGGCGGCCGAATAGAGCTGTTCTTCCCCATTCATATGGGGAAGTGCCCGCGTCAGACGCGGGCGATGGGGTCATGAGTAACGAGTGAGCGGGTTTTGACCCCTCCGTCAGCGTAAGACGCTGACACCTCCCCATGTGAATGGGGAGGAAAGGGGGTTACGACCAGCCCAACCTCGTCCGGCCGATCGCCATCGACACGGCGGCCTGGCTCGGTTCGACCACCGGCAGACCGACGTGGCGCTGCAGGCGGTCGCGGTACCGCGCCATGCCGGCGCAGCCCATGATCAGCACGTCGGCGCCGTCCTCGTCGCGCAGTTCGGCCGCGACCTCGGCCATGCGGGCGAAGGTGATCGATTCGTTGGACAACTCGGTGACACCGAGCCCGATCGCTCGATCGCCCGCCATGCGGTCGGCGACGCCCATCTGGCCGACATAGCGCAGGTGGCGCGGAATCGACTTCTTCAGGATCGAGATCACGCCGAAGCGCTGGCCCAGGGTCATCGCCGTCAGGATGCCGCACTCGGCAATGCCCAGGACCGGCTTCGTCGTGACCTCGCGCGCGGCGTGGAGCCCGGGGTCGGAATAGCAGGCGATCACGAAGGCCGAACAGTCGTTGTCGCGGCTGCGCACCATGTTGCCGATCGGGGCGACCACGCTCTCGACATCGGCCTGGGTCTGGATGCCCGGCGGGCCTTCCTTCAGGGTCACGCACTCGATGGCGGGGCCGCCTGAGAGGCGCAGCGGTTCCATCGCCGCGTCGATGCCCTGGGTCACGGCTTCGGTCGAATTCGGGTTGATGACGAGAATGCGATCTGCGGGGGCCATGCGCGAAACATGGCCTCTAAATTGCTAATCAACAACCGCTGATCTAACGTCGAGGGCTGGGGATTGATGAAAGGGGTCTTGCCGATGAAACGCCGTTTCGCCGCAGTTGCCGCGGCCGTTCTGCTCTGTGCCTTGCCAGCTCTGGCACAGGATAAGTTGCCGCCGTTGCGCACCGGCGTCGACGGTACCTTCGCGCCGCACGCCATGCCCAAGCTGGGCGGGGGCGTCGAAGGCTTCCAGATCGACCTGTTCACCGAGGTCGCCAAGCGCCTGAAGCGCGACATCACGATCGATGCGGTGAGCTTCTCGACACTGATCCCGGGCATGCAGGCCGGCCGCTACGATTTCATCGCCGCGCCGACCACGGTGACCAAGGAGCGCGCCGAGAACATGCTGTTCACCGCGGGCTACCTGTGGACCGCTTTCCAGTTCGGCATCAAGAAGGGCTCCGCGCCGATCAAGAGCTGGGAAGACCTCAAGGGCAAGGCCGTCGCCGTCAACAAAGGCACGCCCTACGAGACCCTCTCCAAGCAGATGGGCGAGAAGTACGGCTTCACTGTGCAGGCCTATGACACCCAGCCGGATGCGACGCAGGCCGTGCTCTCGGGCCGCGCCTACGCGACGCTCGGCGGCAACACCGTGATCGTCTACACCGCCTCCAAGAACCCGCAGTTCGTTGCCGATCTCGAACTCGCAGAGACGCGCGCCCACTGGGCGGCGCCGGTGCCGAAGGACAAGCCGCAGCTTCGCGCCCAGCTCCAGGACGCGCTGGACTGCATGAAGAAGGACGGCACGATCGCCAAGTTCTACGAGAAGTGGTTCAACAAGAAGCCCGGGCCGGACGATCTCGCCGTGGTCATCACGCCGGGCTACGGCGTGCCGGGCATGCCGGGCTACGATCCGACGCCGCACGAACTGAAGTGTAATTAACCCATAGCTGGGAGCGCAGCACCGTGGCCTCTGCGATCTGTTGAAGCGAAAGAAAGAGCGGCACGGAGTGCCGCGCTCCCGGCATGAAAGCCATCGTCGACGCCCGTGCCGTTCACAAGCATTTCGGCACGCTGCACGTCCTGAAGGGCGTCGATCTCAAGGTCGCCGAGCGCGAACTGGTATTCGTGATCGGCCCCTCGGGCTCGGGCAAGTCGACCCTGCTGCGCTGCCTCAACCGGCTGGAGGAGCCTTCCTCCGGCTCGATCGTGGTCGACGGCATCGACATGCTCGATCCGCGCACCGACATCAATCATGCCCGCCAGCGCATCGGCATGGTGTTCCAGTCCTTCAACCTCTACCCGCATATGACGGCGCTGGGCAACGTGACGCTGGCGCTGCGCAAGGTGGCGGGCAAGGGCCGGGCCGAGGCCGACGAACTGGGCCGCGCGGCGCTTGCCCGGGTCGGCCTGGCCGACCGCGCCACCCATCGGCCGCTGGAGCTGTCGGGCGGCCAGCAGCAGCGGGTGGCGATCGCCCGCGCCATCGCGCTCGAGCCCCGGGTCATGCTGTTCGACGAGCCGACCTCGGCGCTCGATCCCGAATTGGTCGGCTCGGTGCTGGAGGTCATGCGAAACCTGCGCGAAACCGGCATGACCATGATCGTGGTCAGTCACGAGATGGGGTTCGCGCGCGCCGCCGCCGACCGAGTGGTGTTCATGGACCACGGCCTGATCGTCGAGCAGGGGCCTCCCGCCCAGATCTTCGAGAGCCCGACCCACGAGCGCACCCGGGCGTTCATCGGA
>JBGAIW010000084.1:0-18859 GCA_044225265.1 Reyranella sp. | reverse complement strand
AGTACATGATCGCGCCACTGGAGTGGCGCGCACCCGGCACATCACGCCGTCTTCTTCGCCGCCGCTTCCTTCTCGGCCATCTTCTGCTTCAGCTGCTCGGGCGTCAGCCGCACGATGTGCTCGTTCTGGTGGCTGAAGATGTCGTAGGGCGTGGTGTCGAGGTCCTCGAGCGCGATCTCGCGCGCCAGCACTCTGGCCTTCCACTGCGCGTGCTCGGCCTCGGCGGCGTGGAACTCGGGCATCACTTCCTTGGCGAACAGCTCGAGCGATTCGCAGATGTCCTGGTGGCTGGTCTTGCCCGCCTGGTTGAGCAGGATCACCTGGTCGACGCGGCTGGCCTGGAACTGCCGGAGCTTGCGACGGATGGTCTCCGGCGATCCGATCAGGCCCGACTCGAGCGCCTTCTTCTCCTCCGGCCCGCCCTTCCAGCTCTGGTATTCCTTCCAGAGGTCGGAAGTGCCGGGCGCGTCGACGCCTTTGCGGCCGTAGTAGCTCAGCGCGAAGATGAAGAAGGTCCAGCCGGCGGCCTTGGCCTGCGCCTCCTCGTCGGTCGGCGCGCACATGAAGCCCGAGACCATCGCGACGTTGGGATTGCTCGGATAGTCGGCGAGCTTCTGCGCGTTGTTGAGCAGGTTGTTGTAGTACTTGTGCACCCAGGCGCGCGCCGCCTCGGGCGTGACGAAGGTGAAGCCCAGCGCGCCCATGCCCCACTCGCCCGCCTTGCCGATGGTCGCGATGTTGGAGCACGCGACCCAGAGCGGCGGGTGCGGCTTCTGCAGCGGCTTGGGGATCACGTTGCGCGCGGGAAAGTCGTAGTACTGGCCGTGGAACTCCCAGCTGTCGCGCGTGAACATCGGCACGATCGCCTTGACCGCCTCCTCCCAGCGCTCGCGCTTGTCGCGCACGCGGATGTTGAAGGGATGCAGCTCCGCCGGGCCCGCCGCCTCGCCCATGCCGAGCTCGACCCGGCCGCCCGACAGCAGATCGAGGGTGGCGACCTTCTCGGCGACGCGGTGCGGCTGGTTGGTGGTGAGCTGGATCACGCCATGGCCGAGACGAATGCGCTTGGTACGCTGGCTGGCCGCGCCGAGGAACACCTCCGGCGCCGACGAGTGCGAATATTCCTCGAGGAAGTGGTGCTCGACCTCCCAGGCGTAGTCGTAGCCCAGCCGGTCGGCGAGCTCGATCTGCGTCAGCGAGTCCTGCAGCAGCTGGTACTCGCTCTTCGGGCCCCATGGCCGCGGCAACTGATGTTCGTAGAAGATGCCGAACTTCATGGCTGTGTCCTCACCTTTTCCGTCGTCCCGACCGGAGCGCAACGCGCGAAGCGGAGGGACCTTGCCAGGTTCGCACAAGGCCCCTCGACTACGCTCCGCTTCGCTCGGGGCGACAAGTTTCTCACTTGGACTTGCAGAAGGTCGAAATGCGATCGACCAGCCGCGGCACGAGCTGCGGCGGAAAATCGTGGCCCCAGCCCGCGATGGTCTCGATCTCGGCGCCCGGCACAAGGCGCGCGACGTCGCGGCCGCACTCGACCGGCAGCAGCGGGTCTTCCTCGCCGTGCAGCACAAGGGTCGGCGCCTTGACGGACTTGAGCAGCTCGACGCGATCGCCCGACGCCATCACCGAGACGTACTGGCGGCCGATGCCTTCGGGATACCAGCGACGGTCGACGTTCCGCTCGACAAAGGCGCGCAGTTCGGCCTCGGGCGTGGGAAAGCCCGGACTGCCGATGGTCTGGCGCAGCTTCATGCCGTGCTTCACCCGCGCCTCGCGCGTGTCGTTCTCCGGCACCGAGCCCAGCATGGCGAGCGCCTCGGGCTTGCCCGGCGGCAGGCCGGGGCGGCCCGAGGTCGAATAGATCGACACCATCGAGCGCGTGCGCTGCGGGTACTTGCCCGCCAGGATCTGCACGATCATGCCGCCCATCGAGGCGCCGACCATGTGTGCCTTGTCGATGCCGAGCGAATCGAGCAGGCCGATCGCATCGGCGGCCATGTCGTCGAGCACGTAGGGCGCACTGACCTTCTCGCCCTTCATCGCCGCCTGCAGGGCGGCGGGAATGTTGGCCGGCCCCCATTTGCCGAAGTCGGTCGACAGACCGACGTCGCGATTGTCGTGCCGGATGACGAAGAAGCCTCTTTCAGCCAGGCCCTGAAACATCTTGTCCGGCCAGATCGTGAGCTGGGCGCCGAGGCCCATCACGAGCAGCAGCGCCGGATTCTTCCTGTCGCCGGCGGTCTCGTACTCGATCTCGATGCCGTTGGCCTCCGCGCGCGCCATGCCGCTTCCTTCCCTATCTGCCGCGGCTTTCCAGCGCCGCGCCGAGCCAGACCACCTTGCCGATGGCGGCCGCGAGTGCCGCCGCCGCCGACTCGTAGGTGCCGGCCGAATAATATGCCACCGGCGTCCAGGCACCGGCATCCTCGACGTCGCGGCGGAACTCCTCGAATCCGACGCTGCCGTCGGGCCGGCGAAACAGATCGACGCAGCGATCGTGCTCGGCGTTCTCGATGCTGTCGAACACCACCCACGATTTGTCGATCCGCCGCGACACCGGCTCAGTATCTCGTGCGCTTGGCCGCCCACCAATAGCGGATCGGTGTCGCCCAGGCCGGCGTGCCGCTGAGCGACAGGGCCGGCAACAGAATGGGCAATGCCCGCGGATCGACCGAGGGCCGCAGCGCGCGCGCTTCGGCCACGAGCGCGTCGCGTTCGGGTCCCTCGCCCATCAGCCACGCCGCGCCGATTTTCCGCGCAACCTCGTGCGTGACCGGGTCGGTCACGCCCAGCACCGCGAGTTGCAGGTCGGCCAGCGCATGGCCCGCACGCACGACATCGAGCGGGCCGTCGATCTCCTCCTCGCGCGCGTCGATCAGCGCCACGAGTGCAGACGCGGTGAGCCCGTGCCGCCGGGCGGTTTCGCTGAGCGATTCCACGATAGGCTGGGCGCGCGGCTTTCCGGTACCAGCGGCTTCGGCCGCCGCCTCGCGCCACCATTCGTGGCGGATGCGGGCCAACATCGGCTCGCGCGCGACATGGCGCGTGCGGGCGAGTTCATGATCGAAGGCGAGAAGAGCCAGCAGGCCGCTGCGCTCGGGTTGCGGCGCGAACAGGGACGCGAGGAAGCGCTCGCGGTCGGCGCGCCGCACCGCGTCCAGCACGTAGCGATGCGAGTCGTCGGACGCGCGGAACGGGGCCGCGCCGAAGGAGCCGCCTGGGTCAGGCATTGATCAGCCTCAAAGGTCCTCTGCGACCGTTGAACGCACAGAATTCAAGCATTACAATAGGACGTTCGAGATTCGCCAATACCATCAACAAGATAAGGGGATACCCGACATGGGCGCCATCTTCACATCGCCAAGGAACACGGTCATCGCCGGCGTGGTGTTGCTCGTGGTCATCATGCTGGTCATCGGCGGCGTCACCGGACAGATGACCCGCATCGACCACGCCTGGGCAACCTTCGCCATGCGCTGGCTGCACGTCATCAGCGGCGTGCTGTGGATCGGCCTGCTCTGGTACCTGAACTTCGTGCAGGTTCCGACCATGCCGAGCATCCCTGCCGAGAACCGCAGCGCGATCAGCAAGTTCATCGCGCCGAACGTGCTCTTCTACTTCCGCTACGCCGCGCTCGCGACCGTCATCACCGGCCTGCTGCTGGCCTGGATGCAGGGCTACGTCGTGCAGGCCCTGATGTTCCAGAAGGGCTTCATCATGATCGGCACCGGCATGTGGATGGCGCTGGTCATGGCGTTCAACGTCTGGTTCATCATCTGGCCGAACCAGCAGAAGATCCTGGGCCTCGTCCAGGCGACCGACGCCGAAAAGGCGGCCGCCGCCAAGCCCGCGCTCTACGCCAGCCGCTTCAACACCATGTTCTCGATCGGCATGCTCTACTGCATGGTCGCGCAACAGAACATGCCCGTCTAAGCGACGCGGCAACTTCGCAAGACGTCGAGACGGGGCCCTGCGGGGCCCCGTTTTCGTTGGCGGAGCGGGCAGGCAATTGGCGGGAAATCGACGACTTACATACGAAAACAGCATCTGGTGTGCAGTCTCTTTTTCCTCGCCATTAGTTGCGCGGTCCGCGCAAAATTATTACAATAATTTGATGGGGAGTCTGCCAGCCGCTTCCACGAGGAGGGAAGCATGGGCCGGCGTCGAAGGCCCATAGCGACCTCCCTTGGCGTGGTCCGCGTCCGCTTAAGCGTTGATGAGCTCGAAGAGCCAGTCAGGGAACGAATCGATTCCCGGCGCTAACCGGAGGAACAAAGTCTCATGGAACTGATGGACAAGGCCAAAGCCTGGATCGTCAAGATCACGGAGCTCGGCCTTCTGCTCGTGGCCCTCGGCGTCGTGTTGCAGATGCTGTTCGGCTCAAACGTCGCCTTCGTGGGCGACGTGGTCGGAAACCTGGTCAAGCTCCTGAACGCGCTGGGCAGCAACGGCGTCGTGGGATTGGTGGCGATCGCCATCATTCTCTACCTGTTCAATCGCAAGTAACCCCCCCTCAACAAAAACGAATCCGAAAGAGGAGACACAAATGGAATGGTTCGATCGTGCCAAGGCGATGGTGGTCAAGTTCACCGATATCGCCATCGCCCTGCTCGCGCTGGCGATCATCCTGCAGCTGCTGTTCGGCAACAACACCCAGTTCCTGGGCGACGTCGCCGGCAACATCATGAAGTTCATCGGCGCGTTCGGCGGCCAGGGCCTGGTCGGCCTCGTGGCGATCGGCGTGGTGCTCTACATCCTGAACCGCAGATAAACCGCAAGCGACGTCCCGCTTGGAGAAGGCCCCGCCGGAGACGGCGGGGTTTTTCCTTTCAGGCTCTCCAGGCCGCGACGATCGCGCGGGCGGTGCGCAGCGCGTCCTCGTCGGTGGTCGACGCGCCGCTGACCGAGACGCGCATCACCCACTTGCCCATCCACCTGGCGCCGCCGGCGAACGCCACGCCGTCCTGCTGCAGGCGGTCGATCGTGCCGAGCGTGCGCTGGTCGTCGTCGCCGAAGCGCAGGATGAGCTGGTTCAGCACGACGTCGTTCAGCACCGCGATGCCGGGCTCGGCCGACACCGTCTCCGCGATCAGCCGCGCCTGACGGCAGTTGCGCTCGACGAGCGCGGCGATGCCGTCACGCCCGAGATGACGGATCATCGCCCAGGCCGGGAACCCGCGGGCGCGGCGCGACAGTTCGGGCACGAAGTGCGAGGGATCGCGTTCGCCCGCCCCGACCGACGGCAGATACGACGCCGCGACCATCATGGCGCGGCGGTGCGCCTCGCGGTCGCGCACGATGGCGAAGCCGCTGTCGTACGGCGTCTGCAGCCATTTGTGACCGTCGACCGCCCACGAGTCGGCGAGCTCGACGCCCTCCGCCAGCGGCGCGTGCACCCGGCTGGTGCGCGCCCACAGGCCGAAGGCGCCGTCGACATGCACCCACGCCCTGGCCGCACGGGCAAGCGGCACGATCTCGGGCAGGGGATCGAAGGCGCCGGTGTTCACGTGCCCAAGCTGCGTCACGACGATCGCCGGTCCCTTCACCGAGGCAAGCGCCTGGCCGAGTGCTGCGGGCTTCATGCAGCCCTGTGCATCCGAGGCGACGCGGATCGGCCGGTCGTGGCCGAAGCCCAGGAACTGCAGCGCCGAATAGACGGTGGCGTGCCCCTCTTCGCCGATCAACACGTCGACCGGCGGCGCGCCGAACAGGCCATTGCGCTCGACGTCCCAGCCGGCGCGACGCAGCATCTCGCCGCGCGCCGCCGCCAGCCCGACCAGATTGGCCATGGTGGCGCCGGTCACGAAGCCGACCGACGACCCGGCGGGCAGCCGCAGCAGATCGACCAGCCATTTCTCCACCACCGTCTCGGCCGCGGCAGCGGCCGGAGAGGCGGTGTGATTGCCGGCATTCTGGCCCCAGGCCGAGGTCAGCCAGTCGGCTGCGACACCGGCGGGATGGGAATTGCCAATCACCCAGCCATGAAAGCGCGGACCGGTCGCGGCATGCAGGCCGGGACCGGCGCGGCTCACCAGATCCTCGAGTACATCGACCGCCGGCGCGCCCTGCTCCGGCGTCGGCGCGTCCCAGGCGCGCGCGGCCTCGGCATAAGTCTGCTGCGGTCGCTGCGGCGCCTCGGCGATCGTCTCGCGATAGCGTGCGGCATGCTCGGCGGCACGGTGAAACAGCGCCGCCGGATCGTCCTGCGCGCTCATGAGCGGCACGCCCTCATGAGCGTCGCGCCATAGCGAGACCAAGGCCCGCGCCTACCAGCAGACCGCCGGTGATGCGGTTCCGCAGCCGCGCATGCAAGGTCAGCAGCGCACGCAGCCGACCGGCGAGGATCGCCCAGGTGCCGTCCATAACGATCGCGATCGCGAGGAAGGTCATGGCGAGCGTCAGGAGCTGCAGCGGCGCGTCGGGTCCCGGCGTCACGAACTGCGGGAAGAAGGCGCCGTAGAACAGCAGGGTCTTCGGGTTGGTCAGGCCGACCGCGAAGCCGCGCATGAAGATGACACGGGCCGAGCGCGACTGCGGACGGGTGCGCTCGAGATCGGTCGCCGGCGCGCGCCAGGCGGCGATGCCCAGCCACACCAGATAAACGACGCCCAGCCAGCGCAGCCAGTCGAAGCTCGCGGCGAGGACGCTGAGCAGAGCCGTAGCGCCGAGCACCGTCAGGGTGAGATGGATCACCACCGCGGTCGAGGTCGCCGCGACCGTGAGCAAGCCGAAGCGGGTGCCGTGCGCCACGCTGTTGGCCACGATCAGCGCGACATTGGGCCCGGGAATGATCATCAGCACCGCCGTGGCGGCGCAAAAGGCGAGGTAGAGATCGAGCGGGATCATGCCCGCGAGTATAGAGCCCCTTCTCCCCGTTCAAATAAGGGGGAAATCAGAGCGGGATCAGCGCCGCCCCGACCTTGCGGCTTTCCGCCAGGAGCACATTGTAGATGCGGCAGGCCGCGCCGGTATCGACCACTTCGAGGGCGACGCCGGCGGCCTTGAAGCTGGCGCGCAGCGGCGGCGGCAGGAAGACGCTTCGGACGCCGCAGCCCACCACCAGCAGCTCGATCGCAGGCAGGTCCTTCAGGGCTTCGACGACGAGGTCCTCGGCGCGCGCCACCGGCCACGCCATCGCCAGAGACGGCGAAACCAGCACGGGCTCGCGCCATTCGCGCTCGCCGATCAGGAAGCGGCCGGGGCCATAGGTCCGGATGAGCTGGACCTGCGCGGGATCCGGCGTCGGCAGGCTCTTGTCGCCCGCCAGGGAGTTGTCGCCGCCGGTCTTCGGCGGCCTCACGCGCGCGCCTTGGCCTTGTCCTCGTCGTCGCCGCGCAGCTGCTCGGGCCGGAGATTCATGTAGACCAGAGCCGCCGAGGCGATCCAGATCGAGGAATAGGTGCCGACGATCACGCCCCACAACATGGCGATCGAGAAGCTGTAGAGCACCGGACCGCCGAACAGCACCAGCGCCAGCACCG
This sequence comes from Reyranella sp., assembly GCA_044225265.1. GTDB lineage: Bacteria > Pseudomonadota > Alphaproteobacteria > Reyranellales > Reyranellaceae > Reyranella. The sequence continues at coordinate 11,378 of JBGAIW010000084.1, read as the reverse complement.
CCACGAAAACCGTGCCGGAGGTCATGAGGGTGCGCGCGAGCGTCTCGTTGATCGAGAAGTTCAGCAGCTCGACCAGGCCCATCTTCTTGTAGCGCCGCATGTTCTCGCGCACCCGGTCGAAGATCACGACGGTGTCGTTGATCGAGTAGCCGGCGATGGTGAGAAGGGCTGCGAGCGCGGTCAGGCTGAAGTCGAGGCGGAACAGCACGAAGATGCCGACCGTCGAGATCACGTCGTGCAGGAGCGCAATCAGCGCGCCGACGCCGAACTGCCACTCGAAGCGCACCCAGACATAGACCGCGATGGCGCCGAGCGTCGCCAGCACCGCCCAGATGCCGGTGTGCATCAGCTCGGCGCCGATCTTGGGGCCGACCGATTCGGTGCCGCGCAGCTCGTACTTGCTGCCGATCGCGTCCTCGACCAGCTTGATCGCCACCTGCTGGCACCACTCGGCGCGCTGCTCGGGCGTCATCTCGATCTTGACGGTGTTGGCGCTGCCGCGCGGCAGCAGGCGCTCCTGCACGGTGAGGCCGACGCGGCTGACCGCGTCGCGCCAGCCCACCGAGTCGAGCGCGCCGGGGGCGGAGAATTCGACGTCGCCGGTGTTGGCCGGACCGGGCTTGACGCCCCAGCCGTTGCCGGCGCGCTTCTTCATCACCTGGTCGGCATGCGCCACGCAGGCGGCGTTGCCCTCCTGGCGCTGCACGCGGATCAGAGCGGTGCGCGCGTCACCGAACTCCTGCAGGGTGACCTCGCCGATGCCGAGCGCATGCGTGGTATTGCGAAGCTCCTCGAGCTGGATCGTGCCTTCCTTCGCGCGCACCTGGATGGCGATGCCGCCCTGGAAGTCGATGCCGAAATTGAGACCGAACACGAAGACGGCCGCCAGCGACAGGACGTTGACCACCGTCGACAGCACGAGCGCGATCTTGCGCTTGCCCAGGAAGTCAAAATTCGTCCGGGCGCGGATCAGATGGTGCGGCTTCCAGAGCATGGCCATGGCGTCAGATCGGCAATTCGGTCGGCCGCCGCCAGCGCACCCAGGCGGCCAGCAGCATGCGGGTGAAGATGGTTGCGGTGAACAGGTGGGTCAACAGGCCGAGCGTCAGCGACGTGGCGAAGCCGCGGATCGGGCCGGAGCCCATGCCGAACAGCAGCACGCCCGCGATCAGCGCCGTCAGGTTGGCGTCGATCACTGCCGTCAACGCCCGTTCGTAGCCGGTGGTCAGCGCCGAAAAGGCCGACCGGCCGCTTGCCCGCTCCTCGCGCACGCGCTCGTAGATCAGCACGTTCGAGTCGACCGACATGCCGACCGTCAGCACGAGGCCCGCGATGCCCGGCAGGGTGAGCGATGCGCCGAGGATCGACATGCCGGCGAAGACCAGCAGCATGTTGACCATCATGGCGATCGAGGCGAAGCCGCCGAACAGCGGACCGTAGGCGAACAGCATGAACACCACGACCAGCGCCGTGCCGACCAGGGCGGCGATCGTGCCGGACCGGATGGCGTCGGCACCCAGGTCGGCGCCGACCGTGCGCTCCTCGATGATGGTGAGGGTCGCAGGCAGCGCGCCGGAGCGCAGAAGCAGCGCCTGTTCCTGGGTCTGCTGGGTGGTGAAGGAGCCGGTGATGATGCCCGAGCCGCCGCAGATCGCGCTCTGCACGACCGGGGCGCTGATGATCTCGTTGTCGAGCTGGATGGCCAGCCGCTTGCCGATGTTCTGGCGCGTGGCATTGCAGAAGGCGCGGCCGCCGGCCGAGTTGAACGTGAAGGAGATGATCGGCCGGCCGCCCTGTTGGTTCTCGAAGGTCGACTTGGCGTCGTCGAGATCCTCGCCGCCCACGATCACGCGCTTGAACACCGGCAGGCACTGCGGCTGGTAGCGCCGGCAGATCTGCTCGCCGGTGAGCCGCGGGTTGGCCGCCTGAATGTCCTCCCACGCCTTGGGGTTGGAGGCGCGCAGTGCCTGCATGCCCTCGCGGGTCGGCACCAGCATCGTGGTGGCCGGCAGGTTCGCCGGGACGTTCTGGCCGGTCATCGCGACGTTCTCGTCGACCAGGTGGAACGTGAGCTTGGCCGTCTGGTTGATCTTGCGCTTGAGCTCGGTGGTGTCCTTGATGCCGGGGACCTGCAGCAGGATGCGGTCGTCGCCCTGGCGGACGATGGTCGGCTCGATGGTGCCGGTTTCGTCGACGCGGCGACGCAGGATCTCGATCGACTGATCGATCACTTCCTTGCGCTTCTTGTAGAGATCCTGTCCCTGGTAGGCGAGCTGGATGGTGTCACCGGCGCCGGAGACCGCGAGCGACGGATCGACGGCGCGGATCGCCTCGATCGCCTTGGCCCGCTGGGCCTCGTCGCGCAACACGACCAGCACATTGCCCTTGGAAGGCTCGACGTCGATCGACTTGTAGGCAACTTGCTGCTTGCGGAACTCGCCGCGCAGCGTGTCCGACAGGTTGGTCAGACGTTCGTTCATCACCCCGCGCAGGTCGGCCTCGAGCAGGAAATGCGCGCCGCCGCGCAGGTCGAGACCGAGATTGATGCGGCTCGCGCCGTACCACGCCGGCAAGTGATCGAGCACGGCCGACGGCAGCAGGTTGGGCAGCGCGAAGATGCCCGCCATCGCCGTGACGACGATGATGGCGATGGTTTGCCAGCGCGGAAGATTGAGCATGAGCCGAGACTGCGAGCCCTACTTCTTGCCGCCGCCGCCGAACAGGCTGCCGAGCAGGCTCTTGCGCTCGGGGGCCGCCGCCGGGGCCGGCAGCATCGGCTTCTCGTCCTCTTCGGACTCCTTGCCGCCGCGCACCGACTCGCCGCGGGTGACGATGTCGGTGATGGTCTGCTTGATGATGCGAACCCGCACGCCTTCTGCGAGTTCCACCTGAAGCTCGTTCTCGCCGATCACCTTGGTGACAAGGCCGATGATGCCGCCGCCGGTGACGACGCGGTCGCCACGCTTCACGCCGGCCAGCATTTCGCGCTGCTGGCGCATCTTGGCATGTTGCGGCCGGATCAGCAGGAAATAAAAGACGATGAAAATCAGGACCAGCGGGAAGAGCTGGACCAGGAAGTCGCTGCCGCCGGCCCCGCCGGCCGCCTGTGCCCACGCCTCAGAAATAAGCATCCCCTGCTCCGATTCTATCGATTTCTTCCGAACGCCGAAAAAGCGCGCGGACTATAGCCGCCCGCGCCCGCTTTGCAACGCAACTGCGGAACGATATGGTCGCCCCCTTTTCGGGCGACAAGCCCTTTCGGACGACGATGGATCAAGACCTTAAAGCCACGCTTTCACGCATTGCCGAAGCCCTCGACCGGCTGGCGCCGCCCGCCCCCGCCGGTGCCGACATCAAGGCGGCGGAGGCCTATGTCTGGCACGCTACCGGCCACCGGCTGGAGGCTGTTCCCAAGGTCAACCGGGTGAGCATCGACCTCCTGAAGGGCGTCGACCACCAGAAGGAGACCCTGCTCGAGAACACCCGCCGCTTCGCCAAGGGGCTGCCGGCCAACAACGCCCTGCTCTGGGGCTCGCGCGGCGCGGGCAAGAGCTCGATCGTCAAGGCCGTCCACGCCCACGTGAACCGCGAGATGGGCGGACCGCCGGGCCCGCTCGCCCTCGTCGAGATACATCGCGAGGACATCCCGTCCCTGCCGGCGCTGCTCAGCCGCATCCGCGAGAGCAAGCGCCGCTTCGTCGTGTTCTGCGACGATCTCTCCTTCGACGGGCAGGACGCTGCCTACAAATCGCTCAAGGCGGTGCTCGAAGGCGGCATCGAAGGCCGGCCGGAGAACGTGGTGTTCTACGCCACGTCCAACCGGCGCCACCTGATGCCGCGCGACATGATCGAGAACGAGCGCTCGACCGCCATCAATCCATCCGAGGCCGTGGAAGAGAAAGTCTCGCTGTCGGACCGCTTCGGGCTGTGGTTGGGTTTCCACAACGCCGACCAGGACACCTTCTTCGCGATGATCGAAGGCTATGCCGAGTACTACAAGCTTGGCGTGCCGGCAGAGACGCTGCGCAAGCAGGCGGTTGAATGGTCGGTGACGCGCGGTTCGCGTTCGGGCCGCGTCGCCTGGCAGTTCGTGCAGGAAGTCGCCGGACAGCTCGGCAAGAAGCTGGAGTAGCTCCCTCCGAGGTAAGCCATGACGAACCCCGAAGACGTCCTGTTCTCTCCCTCGGTCAAGGCGGAACAGGAGCGTCTGGGGTCACGCGCCTCGTTCGCGAACAAGGAGTTCGCGACCGAGATCACCGACAATCTGCGGCAGTTCCTCGACGCGATCGACACGTTCTTCCTGTCGACCGCCAGCGCCAAGGGCAGGCCCTACGTCCAGCATCGCGGCGGCCCGCCGGGCTTCCTGAAGCCGATCGGCAGCCACATGCTGGCCTTTGCCGATTTCGCCGGCAACCGGCAATACATCACGCTCGGCCATCTCAAGGAGAACGACCGCGCGCACATCTTCATCCCGCACTTCGCCACCCGCCAGCGCGTGAAGCTGTGGGGCCGCGCGCGCGTTGTCGAAGGCGATCTCGAACTGATGGAACGGCTGGTCGATCCGACCTACGTGAAGACGAACAGAGCGCGGCCGCGACGCGCCATCGTGTTCACCCTCGAGGCGTGGGACGTCAACTGCCAGCAACATATCGTGGCACGCTACAGCGAGGCCGAGATGGCGCCTGCCGTGAACAAGCTGGTCGCGCGAATCAAGGAACTGGAAGAAGAGGTCGCACGGCTGAAGGGCGGCGCTTCCTAGGGCGCGGCCGCGCCACTGCCCAGCCACTGCTCGATGAGGGCGGGAAGCATGCCGTCCCTCACCAACCGCGCCTGCGCCGTGTCGATGGCGTCGCGCAACGCCGTGTCGCCCTTGCGGACGCAGATGCCCAGGACCTCGTGCGTGATCCCGGTCTGTACGACCCTCAGATTCGGCCGGTCCCGCACGAACCAATGGGTCACCGGCGCGAGCTTCATGAACGCGTCGCACCCGCCGCTCGACAGATCGCCAAGCGCCGTCCCGATCTGGTCATAGGCATAGACGCGCACCCTGGCCGCGCGGCCCTCGGCCACGAGCCTGTCGGCGACCGGCTGGCTGGTGTTGCCCTTTTGCACCCCGATCGTCAGTCCGCCCAGATCGTCGATACTGCGCACATTGGGGTGGCGGCCGACATCGACCACCAACGACTGCCCCGACACGGCATAGGGTGCACAGAAATCGGCAATCGCCTGACGACCCGGCGTGATGGTGGTGCCCGAAGCGACGCAGTCGTAGCTGCCGTCGTTCAGGCCGGCGAAGATCCCGTTGAAGTCGCTGCCCTTGTAGGGCACGAGTTGCCAGTCGCGGCCGATCTGCTGCGCGATGCGCTTCGTCAGGTCGATGTCGAAGCCGGACGGACCACTGCCGCCGATGAATTCGAACGGTGGGTCGGGCAAGGCGGCCCCGACCTTCAGCGACTGCGCGGCCTTCGCGTCCGTTCCCTGGGTCATCGCAATGGCTCCCGCAGCGAGGAAGTGACGGCGCAGCATGACAGCACGCTCCCGGGTCAGGGGTGGATTCACAGGCCGGGACCGTCCTTTTTCATCCTGCCTCACGCGCGGCACCGGCACAATTTCACTTGCCGCGATGCGGTCCCTTTCCCCTGCTGGCACGATTGAGGCAGATCAAGTCCGGTATTCCCGGAAGCCTTATTCTGCTTTCCATGAGGAAACTGTCCGATGTCACGTTGGACCAGAACCCGCTGGTCCTGAAGGGTTCCACTTCGGTGATGGAAGCCTGCCGCCTCATGAGCGAGCGGCGCGCCGGCTCCGTCGCCGTCGTCGACGAGGCCGGCCGCCTTGTCGGCATCTTTACCGGGCGCGATGCAGTGAGCCGCGTGCTGGCAGGCGGGCGAGACGCAGCGACCACTCGGCTTGCCGATGTCATGACGCCCGATCCCCAGAAACTCTCGCCGGAACAGTCGGCCATCGATGCACTGCGGCTCATGTGGGATGGCGGCTTTCGGCACTTGCCGATGGTGAAGCAGGGCAAGGTGGTTGGTGTGGTGTCGCGCGGCGATTTCAACGGCCTGGAGTTCAATACGCACGAGCGGGAACGTGACCTCTGGGAGCATATGCGCTGACCCGCCAAGCGCGGCGTTACCTGCGTTCGGCGTTCTCCTGATCGCGCCGAGGGCTCACTTCAAGCCCTCGCCCCCGCCGTCGTTGCGAAGGCAAGCCATGCCCGTTTACCACTTCACGACCTGGTTCGAGGTCCGGGCAAACCTTTCCGCGCGATAGGCTCCGACACTTACCGGCGGATACTTCGCCGGGCCGCCGATCGGCAGGCAGCTGACGACCGTCTCGTAGTTCGCCTGGAAGAAGAACGGCACGGAAATCCGCCGCTGGTTCCAGCCGGCCGGCGGATTGGCCACCCTGTGGGGCGTCGACACCCAATGGTCGTTGGTCCAGCGCATCAGGATGTCGCCGACATTTACGATATAGGAGTCGGCAGATGCCGCCGGCGCGATCCAGCTTCCGTCGCGGGCGCGCACTTCGAGGCCGCCGACATCGCTGTCGGCGTGCACGAAGGTCAGCATGTTGAGGTCGGTGTGCACGCCCGCGCGCAACTGCCCCTCGGCCGGAGCATGCGTGTAGGGCGGATAACAGATCAGCCGCAGCATGCTGATCTGCCGATCGGTCATCGCCGCGAAGAAATCCGGCGGCAGATCGAGCGCTCGTGCGCAGATCGCGAGCGTTCGCTGGGCCAGCGCGGTCATCGCGTGCCAGTAGGAGCGCATCGCCGGTTGCAGGCTCGGGGGCTCGGCGGGCCAGAGATTGGGGGCGAACGACGGGTACGCCGAGGGCCCGGTATAATAAGTGTCGTCCGGCAGATCGAACGGCCCGATCGAGAAGATCTCCTTGTAGTCGGGCGGTGTCTGCACACCACCCAAGCGCGCCAGGGTCTCCTCACCATGGGCAATGAAGCCACGATTCTGATCGGGCCGCGGCCGAGCCACCTTCTTTTTCTCGTCGACGGGCAGATCGAAGAAGGTGTGAGCCGCCGCATACAGAGTGCGAATCGTCTCGGCGGGCACGCCATGATGGTCGAGCGCCACGAAGCCGATGTCGCGGAACGCCCGCCCCAGTTCCGGCGCGAGGGCGGCATCGTTCTGTCGCAGGTCGAGCGTGGGAATGGCGTTCACGGAGCATCCCCAAGCAATGCCAGTGCCATTGGCACACCAATTGCTCCCCTTTCCTGTGGGAAATCTGCAGCAGAGGGAGATCGACGCCATGTCCCGCATTTCGTCACTCGTAGCCGACCGCTTTTCGCGCCGTGGACTCTTGAAGGGGGTGAGCGCCGGTGCCGTGGCCGCGATGATCGGCGCGCCATCGATCGTGCGTGCGCAAGCCAAGGAACTGGTCGTCGGCGGCGCCGCGGGCTTCGCGCCATGGATGAACGGTACGGTCTCCCAGGCCTTCGAAGCCAAGTACAAGACGAAGATCGTCTACGAGGGCACCAAGTCGCTGGTGAACCTCGAAAAGATGCAGAAGAACAAGGACAAGCAGTACCTCTCGGTGGTGCTGATGGACGATCCGGTGATGATCCTCGCGGTCAAGGAAGGGCTGCTCGAGAAACTGACCCCGGCCCTGGTGCCGAACGTTGCCAAGCTGCGGCCGGGCACCGTGCACATGGACGGCATGTGGGCGAACTATCTGCAGCCCTGGCAGGGCATCGCCTACAACACCAAGGCGCTACCGGCGGGCTTCCCGGCCTGGGCCGACTGCTACGATGCCAAGTTCAAGGGCCGGCTGATCATTCCCTCGCTACAGAACACGGAAGGGCTCGCCAATCTGGTGGTCGCGGCCGCGCTGGAAACCGGCAAGCCGATCGACAAGGCGCAGTACGACATCGATGCCGGCTTCAAGAAGATCAAGACCCTGAAACCCAACCTGCTGACGGTCTACACGCAGATCCCGCAGGCATTGAACCTGCTCGAGCAGGGCGAGGGCTGGGCGATCCCGAGCATGTTCTCGACCAACGTGATTCCCAAGGAAAAGGAATCGCCGATGAAGATGAGCGCGCCCAAGGAAGGCATCTTCGTCGGCCCGGCCGGCGTCTGCATGGTCAAGGGCGGGCCGAATCCAGAGATGGCGGCGGCCTTCATCGACATGATGCTGGGCGCGGAAATGCAGGACAAGCTGCAGCCTGAGACCTTCGCCTTCCCGTCGAACGTCGCGGCCAAGCCGCCGGTCGGTATCCCGGCCGATATAAAGGTGCACAACCTCGACTGGGGCTTCGTCGCCAAGGAGCGCGGCGAATGGGTCAAGCGCTGGGACCGCGAGATGGCAATGTGACGCGTTCGTCTCGAGCCTAGCGAGCGGGCCTTGTCCTTCCTCGACGTAAGCGGCGCCGAGAAATCGTTCGGCAGCGCAACGGTGCTGGGCGGCGTCAATCTCGGCGTCGCCCAGGGCGAGTTCGTGTCGCTGCTCGGCCCATCGGGCTGCGGCAAGACCACCCTCCTACGCATCGTCGCCGGGCTGCTCGGTGTCGACCGCGGCACGGTGAAGCTCGACGGCCAGGACATCACGACATTGCCGCCGCACAAGCGCGACGTCGGCGTGGTGTTCCAGAACTACGCCCTCTTCCCGCACCTCACCGTCGCCGAGAACGTGGCGTTCGGCCTGAAGGCGCGGCGGCGTACCGCCGCCGACACGCGCGAGGCGGTGAAAAAGTTCCTCGAACTGGTCCACCTCTCCGACTTCGCCGACCGCTCGGTTCGTGCTTTGTCCGGCGGCCAGCAGCAGCGCGTCGCCGTGGCGCGTGCGCTCGCCGTGCGGCCGAAGCTCCTGCTGCTCGACGAGCCGTTTTCCGCGCTCGACCGCAAGCTTCGCGAGACCATGCAGATCGACCTGCGCCGTCTGCTGCGCGAACTTGGCACGACATCGGTGTTCGTCACGCACGACCAGGACGAGGCACTCACCATGTCCGACCGCATTGCGGTCATGAACAAGGGTGCGATCGAGCAGCTCGACACGCCCGAGGCGATCTACCGCCGGCCGTCCACTTCGTTCGCGCTGGAATTCGTCGGCCTCTCTTCGCGCCTCGGCGGCACGGTGCTGGGAAGCGATGGCGATCTGGTGAAGGTCGAGACCGCGTTCGGCCAGCTGCTCGCGCCCGGCAGCTTCGTGCCCGGCGCCAGGGTTCTGCTCGCGATCCGGCCCGAACGCATCAAGGTCGAAGGACCGGGCGACTACGCGTTGAGGGCAAAGCTGCGCGACGCCGTGTTTCAGGGCTCGAAGGTGCAGCTTCATTTCGAGGCTGCGGAAGGCGATCACCTTGTGGTCGAGACGTCCGACCTGGCCGGCGGCATACCGATGCCAGGCACGGAGATGAAGCTCGGCTGGGCCGTCGCCGACACGCTGATCTATCCGGCGTCATGAAGGCGTTCTCCTCCGCCTGGCGCGATCCGGTAGCGCTTCTGGCGGTGCCGGCGGTGCTTTACCTGCTGCTGTTCTACGGCCTGCCGCTCGGCTGGCTGCTGGCCAAGAGCTTCGCGGGACCGGCGGGTCTCACTCTCCAGCCCTATGCGGAATTCTTCGCCGATCCGTTCAATTGGCGTGTGATCGGCAACACTCTGTCGGTCGCGCTCTGGGTCACGCTGGTCTGTCTGCTGCTGGGCTATCCCGCGGCCTTCGCGCTGGCGCGCGCCGGCGTGGCTGTCCAGATCGCCATGCTGATCGCGATCATCCTGCCGTTGTCGGTCGGCGCGGTGGTAAAGGCGTTCGCCTGGCAGATCGTGCTGCGCCGAGACGGCGTGGTCTCCCAAGTGATGATGGGGCTCGGGCTTTGGAGCGAGCCGCAGCGGTTGCTGTTCACCGAGACCGGTTTGGTGCTGGGTGCAGCCAACATTTTCCTGCCCTTCATGATCCTGCCGATCTACTCGGTCGTGAAGCTGATCGACCCGCGCCTGCTCGAAGCGGGCGCCACCCTGGGTGCGGCGCCAGTCTATCGTTTCGTCAGGATCATGCTGCCGCTTACCCTGCCCGGCATCGTCTCCGGCATCGCCTTCGTCTTCTCGATGAGCGTGTCGATGTACGTCATCCCCTCGCTGCTGATCGGCGACCGATTCCAGACGCTGTCGACCCTCACTGGCCGATCCTTCCTGTTCATGCGCAACGAGCAGCTCGGCTCGACCACGGCCGTGATCCTGCTGGTGCTCGCGGTCTCGATCGTGGTCGGCTCGAGCTGGCTGGCCCGCCGGCTCGGCGGCGGCACGACATGACGCCTCGCCCATGACGCCCATCGAACATGCCGCGCGCGCCGTGATGTGGGCAGCCGCCCTGTTCACGGTGGTGTTTCTGATGACGCCGCTGCTGGTCACGGTCGCGGTGTCGTTCGGCTCGTCGAGCGTCTTCACCTTGCCGCCGCCCGACTGGTCGTTTCGCTGGTACCAGCGGCTGGCGGTGACGCGCGGCCTGTGGCCTGCCCTGCTGACCTCGATCCAGGTCGCTGCCGTGTCGACTGCCGTGGCGCTGGCACTCGGCACGCTCTGCGCCATCGCCATCGTGCGCGGCCGCTTTCCCGGCCGCGAGGCAATCGCGACCTTTCTGGTCTCGCCGCTGATGCTGCCCGGCCTGGTGATCGGCATCGCCATGCTGCAGGGCTTCAAGGCCGCGGGCCTGCGCGAGACCTACACGAGTTTGCTGATCGCGCACGTCATCATCACGCTGCCCTACATCGTGCGCACGGTGCTGGGCGCGTTGTCCCTGTTCGACTTCTCGCTGATCGATGCCGCGCGCACGCTGGGCTGTTCCTATCCGACGGCGCTGATGCGCGTCATGGTGCCCGCCCTCGGGCCGGCGTTCCTGACCTCGGGCATGTTCGCGTTCCTGGCCTCGATGGACAATTACCCGATTTCGATCTTCTTCACCGATGCCTGGACCAAGACGCTGCCGATCCAGATGCTGCAGTACGTCGAGGAGAATCCCGACCCGACGATCGCCGCCATTTCCGCCGGGCTGGTGCTGCTCGCCATCCTGGCCCTCATCGTGGGCGACCGCCTGGTCGGCCTGCGCAAACTCGCGGACTTCTGACCGATGACACCCGAAAGCCAGCCCTGTGATCTGCTGATCTTCGCCGATCTGCTGATGACGCTCGATGCCAAGGACACGATCCTGCACGACGCCGCCATCGCCGTCGTCGGCCGCACCATCGCCGAGATCGGGCAGGCCGCCGAACTCGAGGCGAAATGGACACCGGCCAGGACCATCGACGGCAAGGGGCGTCTTGCCCTCCCCGGCCTGGTCAACATCCACAATCACACGCCGCTCATGATCACGCGCGGCATGATCGAGGATGTTGGCTTCGCGCCGATGTACACGCCCGGCATCCCGCAGGG
>JBGAIW010000083.1:0-19255 GCA_044225265.1 Reyranella sp. | reverse complement strand
GCCCATCCAGTCTTGTCCGAGACTGGTGAGGTACCCTGCGGTGGCACCCTGCCGGATGGCCGCGATGGCCGCGTTCTGGGAGTCGCCGCCAAAACCCTGCAACCAGGTGCGGCCGTCGCCGTCCTTGGGGCGGTTGAACTCGATCAGCGGTTCGCCGAGGGAAACGATGGCGGGCGAGGGGCTCGGAGAGGTGTTCATTGGGCCGAATGTAGCATGCTAGGGTCGCGGTAACGAATTCGGAGGAACGACCAATGGCGAAAGCCGACAAGAAGCGCCGCCTGCGCAGCCGCGAATGGTTCGACGCGCCGGGCGACCCGACGATGGCCGCGCTCTATCTCGAGCGCTACATGAATTTCGGGCTGACGCTCGCCGAGCTGCACAGTGGCCGGCCGATCATCGGCATCGCCCAGACCGGCAGCGACCTGTCGCCCTGCAACCGCCACCATCTCGACCTCGCCAGCCGGGTGCGCGACGGCATCCGCGACGCCGGCGGCATTCCCATCGAATTCCCGGTCCATCCGATCCAGGAGACGGGCAAGCGGCCGACCGCCTCGCTCGACCGCAACCTCGCCTATCTCAGCCTCGTGGAGTGCCTCTACGGCTACTTCTTCGACGGCGTCGTGCTGACCACCGGCTGCGACAAGACCACTCCGGCCATGATCATGGGCGCGGCGACCGTCAATATCCCGGCGATCGTGCTGTCGGGCGGGCCGATGCTCGACGGTCACTATGCCGGTGGGCTCGCGGGATCGGGCACGATCGTGTGGTACGCCCGCCAGGAACTCGCCGCCGGCCGTATCGACCTCAAGACCTTCCTGCAATGGGTGGCCGACAGCGCCCCGAGCGTCGGGCACTGCAACACGATGGGCACGGCGCTGTCGATGAACAGCATGGCCGAGGCGCTCGGCATGTCGCTGCCGGGCTGCGCGGCGATTCCCGGGCCGTACCGCGAGCGCGGCCAGATGGCCTATGCGACCGGCAAGCGCATCGTCGAGATGGTATGGGAGGATCTCAAGCCGTCGGACATCCTGACGCGCAAGGCATTCGAGAATGCGATCGTGGCGGCGAGCGCCCTCGGCGCCTCGACCAACTGTCCGCCGCACGTCAACGCCATCGCGCGCCACATCGGCGTAAAGCTCCAGAACAAGGACTGGGACAGGATCGGCTACGACATTCCGCTGCTGGTGAACTGCATGCCGGCCGGCAAGTATCTCGGGGAGGCCTTCCATCGTGCCGGCGGCGTGCCCACGGTGATGCGCGAGCTGTTGCGCAAGAAGAAGATCCATGGCGACGTCATGACGGTGAACGGCAAGACCTACGCCGAGAACCTCAAGAGCGCGGCGGCGGCCGACGGCGAGGTAATCAAGACCTACGGCAAGCCGATGCTGGGGCAGGCGGGCTTTGCCGTCCTGTCGGGCAACCTGTTCGACAGCGCGATCATGAAGACCTCGGTGATCTCGCCCGAGTTCCGCAAGAAGTATCTGGAGAAGCGCGGCGACAAGAACGCCTTCGAGGGCACGGCAATCGTGTTCGAGGGACCGGAGGACTATCACCACCGTATCAACGATCCCAAGCTGCCGATCGACGAGAATTCGATCCTGTTCATCCGAAATGTCGGTCCGGTCGGCTATCCGGGGGCCGCCGAGGTCGTGAACATGCTGCCGCCGGACCGGTTGGTGAAGGGCGGCGTTGTGCTGCTGCCCTGCGTCGGCGATGGCCGGCAGAGCGGCACCTCGGCCAGCCCATCGATCCTCAACGCCTCACCCGAGGCGGCGGTCGGCGGCGGGCTGGCGCTGCTGAAGACCGGCGACAAGGTCCGGATCGACATCGGCAGGCGCACGGCGAACATCAAGATTTCCAAGGCCGAGCTGGCGCGCCGCAAGGCGGCGTGGAAGCCCAACATCAAACCCAGCCAGACGCCGTGGCAGGAACTTCAGCGCAAGTACGTAGGACAGCTTTCTTCCGGCGCGTGCCTCGACTTCGCGGTCGACTTCCAGCGCGTGGCGCAGACCAAGGGCGTGCCGCGGCACTCGCACTAGACCATGCGCTCGTTGCGAATTCCGGAGGCCGTATTCGACGGCCGGCCCTTCGGCTTCGCTCAGGTGAGCGTGGTTTCGACGCCGCTTGGGGACGCGATTCACGTGGCAGGCCAGGTCGCGTGGGATTCGGATCGCCGGATCGTCGGCGCGGGCGACATCGGCAAGCAACTGGGCAAATGCCTGGAGAATCTCTCGGCAGCGCTGGGCTCGGCCGGCGCCAGTCTCGACCAGGTGGGGGCTCTGACGCTCTACATCAAGCAAAGCCACATGAGCGAGGGCAGGGCGATCGGCGAAGTGCTGAAGAGCGTGTTCGGTGCCAACCTGCCGTGTTCGACCTGGGTCGGGGTCACGGGCCTTGCCGTCGAGGAGTTCCTGATCGAGGTCGAGCCCTCGGTCGTGTTTCTGCCCAAAAAGACCTGAGCGGCCTCAGCGGAACCAGCGCTGCTCGACAGAGACGGGCAGGTCGGCCCGGTTGATCAGCAGGATCGTCCAGGGAGATGTTGGGGGACCGGCCGGCCGGCCTGCGGGAGCGGGCGGTGGCGCGAGGCTGCCGAGGGAATTACCCGGGGGGGCGAAGTTGGTGGTGCCGGACGGAGCCAGGTTGGTCCCGCCGGCCACGGGCCGGGGCGCGGCGGGGGCCGCGCGCTGAGCCATCATGATTTCGGCGGGGGCGCGCTCCTCGAATACGACGATGATGCGGTCGCGGCGGCGGCTGGTCGACAGCACGTTGACCGAATATCCGGTTCCACCGCGGGCGCCGAGGAAGATGCCGATGGCGGTCATGCGGCCGGGTTCGAAAATATCGGGCGGGTTGACCCCGACTCGGCTCCACAGGCTGCGCCACTCGGCCACCGACATGGCGACGACCTGCTCGGGCTGGCGGGTCACGGCGGTCGTACCCTGCCAGTGCCGTCCATCGATGGTCTGGGCGGTGGCGCCGATCGCGAACCCGGCGAAAATCGCGGTCGCGCACAGCACCGACAGGCGGGCCATACGACGCACTGGGCTGTTCTGGAATGTTTGCAAAACCGACCTGAGACTGGACCGCACGACCGAGGCTCGACTGAAACCCGACACTTGCTGGAGCGCACCGAAGAAGCGCTCACAGTTTGGCTCAATTGAGGCGCGACCGGTCTTCACGGCCCGGTCTGCCGTCGGATTTCAGACCACTGATGCACGAAAGCCACACTTCGCGTTGCCATCGATCGTAGTGCAGGTGCGAAGAGAGCGCTGAGTGGCGTTCAGGCCGCGCCACGCCGAATTCTTTCACGCCCCGGGAAGGCCGGCGTATGCTTGCCAACACAGGCACCGCGAGGTTGTGTCCAATGAAACCAGGCATGGATGACCGGTCAGTCGCGCAGCGCGTGCTCGACCATATTGCGAACGGGACCACGGATGTGGGCGACGCCGTATGGCGAGAGCCGGTGGCCAACTACCGCTCCGCCGAACGGCTGGCTGCCGAGATCGAGCAGGTCCTGCGCCGCTCGCCCACGCCATTCTGCCCCTCCGCGGCGCTGCCCGAGGCCGGCTCCTACATCGCCCGCGAGGCCGCCGGCACCCCGGTCGTGGCCGTGCGCGGCGCCGACGGCAAGGTGCGGGCCTTCCGCAATGCTTGCCGGCATCGCGGCATGCAGGTCGCGTCGGGTGCCGGCTGCCAGCGCGCCTTCGTCTGCCGCTATCATGGCTGGACCTACAATCTCGAGGGCAGGCTGCGGCACATCCCGCACGAGGAAGGCTTTCCGGGCTTCGACAAGGACGATCATCCGCTGGTGCCGCTCGCCACATCCGAGCGGTTCGGCCTGGTCTTCGTGACCCAGGACAGCCCGGCGCTGGGCGACGATTCGCTCGACGGATTGGCGGAACTGATCCGGCCGGACCAGCGGCTGTTCAACACGGTCGAGCGCGAGTTCGACGTGAACTGGAAGATCTTCCTCGAAAGCTTCATCGAGGGCTATCACATCAAATCGACGCATCCCGAGAGCTTCCTGCCCTACGGCTTCGACAACCTGAACGTGATCGACCTCTTCGGTCGCCACAGCCGGGTGACCTATCCGTTCCAGCGCATCAGGAAACTCGAAAAGGTGCCGCCGGCCGAGCGCAAGGTCGAAGGCCTGCTGACCTACGTCTATCACCTGTTCCCCAACGTGCTGGTCACCGTGCTGTCGCGACACACCAACCTGGTGGTACTGGAACCGCTCTCGGTGGACCGAACGCGCCAGCATACCTATACGCTGAGCAACGGTGGCGGCGACGATCCCGCGGCTCTGGCCGAGGCCAGACGCGACGCGGACTTCGTCGGTAACACCGGCGCACAGGAAGACCGCGCCGTGGTCGAGAAGATCCAGCGCGGCCTCGCGAGCGGCGCCAACGACGCCTTCACCTTCGGCAAGTACGAAAGTGCGATCGTACACTTCCACCGTACGCTGACGGCGGCCCTGGCTTAGGGTGCGCTAGCTGCGCTTCGCCCGGTCGGAGGCATTGGTCGACGTGATGGCCTCGCGAATGTGTCGCCAGTCGTCCTCGGTGTGGCTCAGCATGTTCGAGAACGTGCCGTTGCCCATGATGCCCATGCCGCCGTCGATGGCGATGACCTCGCCGTTGATGTACTCGACCTCGTCGCTCATCAGGAACGCCGCCATGTTGGCGAGCTCGTGGGGCTTGCCGACGCGGCCGAGCGGATTGCGGTTCTTGTAGCGATTGTCGCTGTCACCCATCGGATTGAGTCGGGCCCACGCGCCCTCGGTCGGGAAGGGACCGGGCGCGATCGCATTGAGGCGGATGCCATGGCGACCCCATTCGACGGCGAGGCTCTGGGTCATGACCGCGACACCGGCCTTGGACATCGCCGACGGAACCACGAACGGGCTGCCGGTCCATACCCAGGTGGTGAGGATGCTGATCACACTCGCCTTGCGCTTCTCGGCGATCCAGCGCTTGCCGCAGGCGTTGGTCACGTAGAACGTGCCGTGCAGCACGATGTTGGCGATGGCATCGAAGGCGCGCGGGCTGAGATCCTTGGTCTGCGAGATGAAATTTCCGGCAGCATTGTTGACCAATCCATCGAGCGGCCCGTTTGCCCAGATGCGCTCGACCATTTCCTCGACTGCAGTGGCGACGCGGATATCGACTGTGTGGGCTTCGACCTTGCGGCCGGGATGCTTGGCCATCACCTCCTTGGCGGTCTCCTCCAGGACGCTGCCGCGACGCCCGCAAATCACGCAATCGGCGCCCAGCTCGACAAATTTCTCGAGCATGATGCGGCCGAGGCCGGTGCCACCTCCGGTGACGAGGAAGCGTTTGCCTGCGAACAAATCGGCCCTGAACATCCCAATTTCCTCCCGACTGCATTTACGACGTGGTCTTCGACCACCGCCTTATATTCGACAATCGGACGTTGCGCCCAACCCCGAGGCTGGTAAGGTTTCTGCATAACAACATGGGATCGTTGCTGAATGACGACCCAACAGGGAGAGACGGGCGGGGACAGCGCTTCGACTGAGCTGCGTGGTCGAGTGAAGTGGTTCAACGCTGTAAAGGGCTACGGGTTTCTGGCCCTCGAAGGCGACAATAGCGACGCGTTCCTGCATGTGACGACACTACGCCAATCCGGGCATGAGGATCTCAAGCCCGGAGCGACGGTCGTGTGCGCCGGCGTGCGCGGCCCCAAGGGCTGGCAGGTCATGAAGGTGATCGAGGTCGATGCCTCGACCGCGGTCGCCGATGCGCCCAAGCCGCCACCGATTCCCGACGGCGTCGCGATGGGCGATTACATCGGCGCGCTGGTCAAATGGTACAATAACGAGCGTGGCTACGGCTTCGTCACGCGCGAGGCCGCCGACGGCGACATCTTCGTGCATGCCGCCGTTCTGCGCCGTCACGGTATGGACTCGCTGGCGCCCGGCCAGAAGGTGATGATCCGCATTGCCGAAGGCCAGAAGGGCCTGCAGGTCATCGAGATTCGCTCGGCCTGAATCCGAAGCGCGTCGAACCGCCACGGCTTGACCGCGGCCCACCCGGGCGGGCACTTAAGGAGCATGGCCAGTAAGTCGAGTGAGGGACGGCTGGGGCGCCGTCTGCTGATTGCCGCCCCGTTCGCGTTCTCCGCAGCCGCGTCCGCCGCCCGCGCCCAGGGCAACGACATCGCCTTCCCGCGCTCCTCGCTGGTGATCGTGACCGGGCCGAAGGAACTGAAATTCGACGTCGAGATGGCGACCACCGAGCCGCAGCGCGAGCGCGGCCTGATGTACCGCAAGCAGCTCGGCCCCTACGAGGGCATGCTGTTCGACTTCCACGAGGAGCGGCCGGTCAGCTTCTGGATGAAGAACACCCTGATCCCGCTCGACATGGTGTTCATCGCCGCCGACGGGACGGTGAAGCACGTGCATTCCAACGCCGTGCCGCTGTCGACCGACACCATACCCAGCCAGTTTCCGGTGCGCGGCGTCCTGGAAATCAACGGCGGCAGCGCCCGCCTGCTGGGCATCAAGCCCGGCGACAAGGTCAAGCACGCGATCTTCGGCAACGCCTGATCTTGTCCGAACGCGGCCTGAAGGCCGTCCAGCGAACTCGCGACCGTCTCGCGTCCGCTTCGGAGACGTCCCCAGCGGCGATACCGACGGCTCCACCGCGACACATCGGCGATACATGCCTTTGTTACAAAGCTATTTATGAGCAACCCGGACACGACTGACGGCGATCTAGCGCGTATCCATCAGGGGCGTATCGAACAGGGCGTGACCCAGCAGCTGATCCTGCTGCCGCTGCGCACCTGGCTGGTGATCTTCCCGATCACCCAGCTCGCCGCGCTCTTCCTCTATCGCGACAGCGCCCCGATCTGGATGTACGGCGCGATGGCGCTGATGTTGTTCGTCGCGGCGCTCGGCCAGATCCTCCTGCAGGAGGGTTACCGGAGAGTGCCGGTCCTGCTGAGCGACCGCACCTGGCGCACGCTCGCCACGCTCGCGATCGTCACGGGATGCCTGGCGCAAGGCCTGACGGCTGCCATGTTCGGCCTGCTGCCGGGCGACCTGCAGCGCACAATCCTGCTGGTGACCGTGTGCTTCGTCGTCACCCTGGTGCCTTCGCGCTGGGATGCCGGCCAGTTCCTGCTGTCGCTCGTGGCGCTGGTCGGTCCGTTGTCGATCGTCGCCCTGCAGGGCGGCCGCGGAGGCGTGCCGGCGGCGCTGGTCGTGGTGCTTGCGCTGCTGCTGGTACTGTTCAACGTCGCGGCCTTCGATGCCCGACGCCAGACCCGGCGCCTGATCGCGCGCCGGCTGGTGACCGCGGAGAATGCAGCCGAAAGCCAGACGGCGAACGTCCGACCGGAGGATGCCGGAACGCAGCGGGGCAACCGCGCCGCAACGCACTATTTCGACGCCCGGCTCGTCGCCCAGGCCAACGAGCGCTCGCGCGCCGCCTTCCTGGCGCGGCTCAGCCACGAACTGCGCACGCCGCTGAACGGCGTCGTCGGAACCGCCGAGCTGCTCGAGCGCGAGTCCCTGACCGAGCACCAGAAGCGACTCGTCCATACCGTCCAGCTTTCGGCGACGGCCGTACTGGGTGTGCTCGACGACGTCATGAGCCGTGCCCAGAATGAGGCCGGCACGACTCTGGAAGAGGCGCCGTTCTCGCTGCGCGACCTGATCGCGGGCGAATGCGACGCGCTGGCCGCCCACGCCGAGCGCAAGCGGCTCGAATTGGTATCCGAGGTGGCGGTCGATACGCCCGACCTTCTGAGCGGCGATATCATGCGGGTGCGGCAGGTGTTGCTCGACCTGGTCGATCACGCGATCAAGTCGACCGAAGCCGGCCGGATTGCCATCGCCGTCCGCACGCACTCGGCCAGCAAGGACCGTCTCAGGCTCGAACTGTCGGTGACGGACACCGGCCCGGGCTTCAGTCAGGAAGAAATCGACCGCTTGTTCCAGCCCGTGGCGGTGAGCGACGGCGTCGACGCGGCCGACCAGACCTCCGGCCTCGCCAATGTCCGCCGTCTCGCCCGCATGATGGGAGGAGATGTCACGGTCGAGAGCGAGCCGGGCAGGGGCTCGTCCTTCACCGTGCTGCTTGAACTGGGCATCGGCCGCAGGCCTGCGGCAACTGCGCCGACCGCCTCGCCGCTCGGTGCAGGCGAACCCCTCTCGCGCACCGTGCTGGTGGTCGACGATTCCGAACTCAACCTCCACGTACTGTGCGAGCAGTTGAAGACGCTTGGCGTGCCGTACGACACCGCAGCCGACGGGCTGCAGGGCCTGGCCAAGTTGCGGTCCCAGCCCTATGCGCTGGTGATCTCCGACATCTACATGCCCTGCATGGACGGCCTCGAGATGACCCGGCAGATCCGCGCCGAGGAGGCATTGAAGGGACGCCGCCGGACGCCGATCGTGGCGCTGACGGCGAACGCCCGCCGCGGCATCGACGAGCAGGCGATCGCGGCCGGCGTCGACGATTACCTCACCAAGCCGCTGATGCTGCGCCGCCTGCAGGAGACTCTCGAGCACTGGACCGCCGCACCCGCCGCGCGGGTCGCTGCCGTGCCGGCGCCGGAGAGCGATCCGATCGATCGTGCCCAGCTCCTGGAGATGGTCGGCGGCAACCAGGACGTGGTCGACAGCGTGCTGCGCCGCTTCGCCGGCGTGGGCGAGGGGCTGATCCGGGAGATCGCTGAATCGCTGAATGACGGCGAGCGCCTCAAGCGCCTGGCGCACAAGCTGAAGGGAACGGCACGCTCGGTCTGCGCGGAGCGTCTCGGCGACCTTGCCGAGAACCTAGAGCTGGCGCGCAGTGCCGCCGCCATTGCCGCCCTCGAGGAGGAGTGGCGCCGGGTTGCGGCGGCACTCGAAAAGGTTCCGCCGTTCAAGGCCTGCGCGGCGGCCTGAACGCCCGGCGGCGCAGTCCGACGGTGCGCGGTCACGATAAGCCTCTCTTCATCTCAATTACCTGCGATGTCATCGCCTGCGGAACGATCGAGGCGCATCTCCCTGGCGACAAGGAGAGCGACATGACCGACATCCAATGTTTCGTTGCCCGATACATCGCCATCTGGAACGAATCCGACGCCGAAAGGCGTCGCGTCACGATACAGGCGCTATGGCAGGAAGATGCCCATCATCTGGCTCGCGCCATCGAGGCGGTCGGCCATGACGGGATCGAGAATCGGGTGGCCACCGCGCACGAGAAGTGGGTCAAGGAGAAGGGCAACGTCTTTCGCCTGCGCGACGGCGTCGACGGCCACCACGGCACGATCAAGCTGCGCTGGGAGATGCTCCCGGCAGCAGGCGGCGACGTGATCTCGATCGGCCTCGACTTCCTGGTGCTGGGCGGCGACGGACGGATCCGCACCGGCTACCAGTTCATTGAAGCCTGAAAGCGTACTTCTTCAGCTCTTCGAGCGGCACGATCTGCAGGGTCACGGCATGCGTGGCCTCGAGCACGACCTGCGGGGCAGCGCCGGCATCGAGCGCCTCCTTCCAGCGCGCCGCGCAAAGGCACCAGCGGTCGCCGGGCTTCAGGCCGGAGAAGCCGTACTGGGGCATCGGCGTCGACAGGTCGTTTCCGGCCGCCTTGGAGAAGGCCAGGAACTCCGCCGTCATAACGGCGCAAACCGTGTGCAGACCCACATCCTCTCGCCCGGTGTTGCAGCAGCCGTCGCGAAAGAAGCCGGTCAGGGGCGCCACCGAGCAGGGCACCAGCGGGCCGCCCAGCACGTTGATCGAGGGTGCACGGCCGGGCTGGCGGCCGCCTTCTTCCGGGGTCTGGTCGAACATGGCGCACCATATCACCTGGAATTTGCGCTTTCGACCCGTGCCCGCCGCTGGTAAAACCCGCGCCATCGAGAACGAGCGGCCGGAAGGTCACTACGGGGCGTAGCGCAGTCTGGTAGCGCGTCTGCCTTGGGCGCAGAAGGTCGTCGGTTCAAATCCGGCCGCCCCGACCAGCCCCGACCCTGGCCCGCGCCGTGGAGAGTGGAGCAGATGAAGGTTCGCATCCTGAAGCCGGCCAAGACGGCCATGCAGTCGGGTCAGGCCAACACCCGGGAGTGGCTGCTCGAGAGCGAGCCGGCGCCGAAGGTGCTCGACCCGCTGATGGGATGGACGGGTTCGCGCGACACCATGCAACAGGTCCAGCTCTGGTTCCCGACCCTCGACGAGGCCAAGGCCCATGCCGAGCGCAACGGCTGGCAGTACACGATCGAGCAGCCCAAGACCCGCGCGATCCGCGCCAAGGCCTATGCCGACAACTTTGCCTACAACAGAGTGGGCCGCTGGACTCACTGATCGCTGCGCGCTGTCGCCGCCGATTTGGTATCCTCTCTCCCAGGCGCCCGTAGCTCAGGGGATTAGAGCAACCGCCTTCTAAGCGGTAGGTCGCTGGTTCGAATCCAGCCGGGCGCGCCATTGCGCCTACGCCGCAGTCGCCTTCTACCGTCGCGGTACTACCGTGTGGCCGGCAGCATCGCCGTCGCGATGCCGGAGAGACTGCGCATTCCGTTCCTCTGAAGGTTCCAGGCCGGGGCCGGGACAGGGTATCACAGCCCGGCGATCCGCAGCGGGCTTGCGCCCCGAGGCGGCGGCGCGCCATAGAAGGAGCGATGTCGAGCCCCGCCTCTGAACCTGTCGTCACGATCCGCGAACTGGACGGGGAGCGCGTGCACGTGGTCGACGGATTGTTCCGGCCCGACGTCGTGCGGGTCGTGTTCGAGGTCCTGAAGCGGCTTGCCTTCACGCTGTCGGACTACGACAGCGAGGAAACCGCCTACCTGCGCCACTGGAAGGCAGAGTTCGAGGACGGCTATCACAAATCCAACCCGGTGCTGACGATGTGGCACGGCGCAATCGTGAAGAGGGCACAGGAGACGTTCCCGCGCCGCCGGCTCGCGATCGGCCGCATCCACTGCAACAACCATCTCTACGGCGATCTGCAGCACACCCACACCGACATCGCGCCAGGCGTCACCGCGCTCTACTTCGCCAATCCCGAATGGCAGGAGGACTGGCAGGGCGAGACCGTGTTCTACGACAGGGGCGGCGAGCCGTTCCATGCCGTGGCGCCCAGGCCTGGCCGCTTGCTGCTGTTCGACGGCGGCATCGTGCATCGCGGCGGCGTGCCGTCGCGCAAGTGCTTCGAGCCGCGCCTGTCGGTCGCCTTCAAGTTCCGCGAGGAAGCCGGCACGTGAGGGCGGCGACGTGAGGACCCTGACGTGAGAACCGCGACGTGACCTTCGGCGGTACCGCTCTTCCGCGCATCTGCCTTCTGGTCGCGTTCCTGGCCACCCTGACGGTGTTCGGCTGCTGGGACGGCAAGCGCACCATGGAGAAGGTGCTGGCCGAGGGCTACGAGACGACAGCGCAGGTCGTCGGCGCGCAGTACCAGCGCAAGCTGCCGTTCGCGCTCGACGGCTACAAGCCGCGCTTCGTCGAACAGGACATCTCGGTCGACCTCACCTGGAAGGGCAGGGACGGCAAGAACCGGGAGTTCCGCAAGGTCCCTGTCAGCGAGTCCTTCGCACGCAACATCGTCGCGGGCGACCAGGTGAAGCTCGTCGCGCTGCCGGCCAAGGTGACCGACGGCGAGACCGACGTGCCGGTGATCCTTGCCGATGCGCAGCAGCGGCTGGCCTCGCTGCAGACCTGGATCGAAACTTCGGGCTACTTCGCGCTGGCGACCTGGGCGGCCTATGCCGGGCTCACCTTGTTCGGGGCGGGGCGCACGAGATTGCGGTCGGGACAGGTCACCGGACAGGCGGGGAGGGCGCCGATCGACGTGCCGCCGCGCCGCACGATGGTCGGGCTGGGGTTGGTGCTGATCGGCGGGTTCATGGCCTTCCATGCGTGGTCGGAGCAGCAATCCTTCGAGGCAATGAAGAGCGCGGGCACCGAGGCGATGGCCGACATCCTCTCGGTCAACGACATGCCGCGAAAATCGGGCGACAAGCCATCCTACGCGGTGCGGCTCGCCTGGAAGGACGGTCGCGGTTCGGTCCATCACTACGGGCCGACCCACATCAGCGATCGCTTTTATGGCGAGATCACCAAGAACGGCCAGCAGGTCGTGAAGCAGACCGCGATCCGCTTCCGCGAGGACGACCTGCAGGCCCGGCCGCTGATCGTGGCCGACGCGCCGGAGCAGAGTTGGCAGGCGCGCTTCGGTGTTTCGGCCGGGGTGTTTTTCCTGGTCGTCGGGCTGGGCTGTCTGTTCTCGACGGCCCGCTTCATCAGCCGGCAAAAGGCCCACTGACACGGGCTTGGCCGTCAGCCCTGCCAAAGATGCAGGGCGGGGCAGCGGAAAACGTAAATGCGAGGCATTTGCAAGAAGAGCCAAGTAGGCTAGAGAATGCGAACAATTCGCATTCACGGGAAGGCCGCCGCGGCCCGTGAACGCTCTCGTGGGCCTACTTGGGGGAATGTCATCGTGAAGCGTCCGCGTCGCCACCTGCCGGTCAAATCCGTCCTCGCAACCCTCGCCGTCGCCCCGGCCGCAATGGCCCAGCAGCAGCCCGCCCCGGCGGCAGACACGCCCAACACCGAGCCGACGCCGGCTCCCGGCCAGAGCCAGCCCGCCCAGCCCTCCGGAGCGCCCGCGACCCTCGGCACCGTGACGGTTACCGGGTCGCGGCCGAGCGAGGATTTCGCGCCGCCGCCGGTCTCGATCCAGAGGGTCGGCGGCAACGTGATGGACATCCCGCAGTCGATCACGATCATCAACAAGGACCTGATGCAGAGCCAGGGCGCGACCTCGTTCCAGAGCGCCATCCGCAACGTGCCCGGCATCACCATCGGCGCCGCCGAGGGCGGGACGATCGGCAACAACATCAACATCAACGGCTTCTCGGCGCGCACCGACATGTACATCGACGGCATGCGCGACCGCGGCCAGTACTACCGCGACGTCTTCGCGCTGGAGCAGATCGAGGTCCTGATGGGGCCGTCCTCGATGCTGTTCGGCCGCGGCTCGACCGGCGGCGTGATCAACCAGGTGATGAAGAAGCCCGGCAAGGACAAGAAGATCGAGCTGCAGTCGTCGGCGACCACCAACGGCCTGACGCGCTTCACCGCCGATGTGAACCAGCCCGTCGACCAGGACCAGGCCGCCCGCGTCAACATGATGTTCCAGCGCGGCAAGGCCTCGACCCGCGACCTGACCAACGTGATGGATTTCGGCATCTCGCCGTCGCTCTCGCTCGGCATGGCCGGTCCAACCCAGGTGACCTTCACCGCGCTGTTCCAGCACAATTACGACCAGATCGACTACGGCATCCCGCCCTACAACGGCGTACCGCTGAATGTGCCGCGCAATACATCTTACGGGTTCGCCGACGACTTCACGGCGACCGACACGATCATCGTCGGCGCCACGGTCGAGCATAAATTCGACAAGGACACCACGCTGCGCAACCAGTCGCAGTTCTCCTACGTCAACACCTTCGCGCGCGAGACCTCGGGACAGGCGACCGGCTTCGTCAACAACGGCGCCGCCTTCGCGGTTCAACCTTTCGGCTCGCAGGATCCGAACAATCTCTACATTCGTCGCCAGAGCCGCGACCGCAACATCGACGACTTCTCGGTGACCAACCAGACCGAATTCTACGCCAAATTCGACACCGGCCCGATCGGCCACACGCTGCTGACCGGCCTGGAGCTCAGCTACGACAGCTACCGCAACCAGGGCTACAACCGCTCCGCCCTCTGCAACAACCGGGCGATCCCGGGCAACACCGGCAACTTCGTCGGCTGCGTTCCGGCGGGCTTCACGACGGGCGGCTACAACACGGCGGCGCAGACCTGGGGCAACCTCGCATCCGGGCAGGCCAAGGGCATCGCGCCCTACATCAACGACACCATCCAGCTCCTGCCGGAGGTGAAGCTGATCGGTGGCGTGCGCTACGACATCTACGACGCCATCGTCGGCAACAGCTGGAACCAGCTCAACGGCCTGTCGACCACGTCGATTGCCTACGCCCAGCAAACGACCTACTTCACGAGCGTCCGCGCCGGCGCGATCTACCAGCCGCAGCCGTGGCAGATGTACTACGTCTCCTACAGTACCTCGTTCAATCCCTCGCTGGAGCAGCTCACCTCGACAACCGGCACCACGCAGCCACTGCCGCCGGAAAACAACGAAGCATTCGAGGTCGGTGCCAAGTACGACCTGCTGCACAACCAGCTGTCGCTGACCGGCGCGCTGTTCCAGATCACCAAGAACAACGCCCGCACCCAGAACACCGACGGCACCTACAACGCCACCGGCCAGATCCAGGTCAAGGGCTTCCGCACCGGCGTGGCCGGCTCGATCACACCGGAATGGTCGGTATGGGGCGGCTACACCTACCTCAATGCCAGGATCACCCAGGGCGTCGCGGCGATGACCACCGGTGCGGTGCCGCTCAACACGCCGCAGGATTCGGCGACGCTGTGGACGACCTACACCTTCGACAAGAAGTGGGAGATCGGCGGCGGACCGACCTATCTCGGCCAGCGCTATGCCAACAACACCAACACGGTGAGCGTGCCGGGCTTCGTGCGCTTCGACGCCACCGCCGCCTACAAGACCGAGAAATACGATGTCCGCCTCAACGTCTTCAACCTGACCGACGCCTACTTCTACGACCAGGTCATCGCCTCCGACGGCGGCCGCGCCGTTCCCGGCTCCGGTCTCACCGCGATGCTGACCCTGACCGCGCGACTCTGATCCAGGCCCCAATGAGCTAGCTGCCGCCATGCTCGTCTGCATCCCCAACGTGCTCGAGGCCGCGCAGATCGTCAGTCTGCGCGAGCGGCTGGAGCATGCCGGCGAGTCCTGGGTCGACGGCCGGGTCACCGCCGGCTACCAGGGCGCTCCGGTCAAGTTCAACCAGCAGATCGACGAGCGCTCGGAAGTGGCGCTGGCCTGCCAGCGCATCATCGTGCCGCTGCTCGAGCGCAATCCGGCCTTCATCAGCGCCGTGCTGCCGAACACGATCTATCCGCTGCAGTTCAACCGCTACGGCGAGGGCATGACGTTCGGCCCGCATGTCGACGGCAGCGTGCGGCTGCACCCGCACGACGGCCGCAAGATCCGCACCGACGTCTCGGCGACGCTGTTTCTCACCAACCCGGCCGACTACGACGGCGGCGAGCTGCTGATCGAAGACACCTACGGCCGTCACAGCATCAAGCTCGCGGCCGGCGACATGGTGGTCTATCCCGCGACCAGCCTGCATCACGTGGCGCCGATCACCAGGGGCGTGCGCACATCGTGCTTCTTCTGGGTGCAGAGCCTGATCCGCGACGACACGCAGCGCACCTTGCTCTACGAGATGGACGGCGCCATCCAGCGGCTGAACCAGACCAATGCCGACGAGGGCGCGCGCCGTGCGTTGATCGGCTGCTATCACAACCTGGTCCGCCAATGGAGCGAGACCTGATGGCCGACATGACCACACGCTCCGCAAACTCCGGAAACGCCGCCGATGGCGCGGCGCGGCGCGCGGCACTGCTCTACTGGCTGCGCCGTACGCACGGCTGGTTCGGCCTGTGGGGCGCGCTGTTCGGTCTGATGCTGGGTGTGAGCGGCGTGTGGCTGAACCACCGCGCCACGATGAAACTCGAGCTGCCCGGCCAGAAGATCGCCAACGCGCAGCTCGCCTTGCCCGACCCGGCGCCCGGGACGGCACAGGAGATGGCGGCTTGGCTGCAGCAGGCGCTGAAGCTCGACAGGGCCGCCTTCAACGTCCGGGTCGAGCGGGCGCGCCTGGTGCCCTGGCTGGAAAGAGTTGGCGCGGAGCGGGGCGGGGGCGGCGAAAGGCCGCTGCAGCAGCCTCTCCAGCAACCGGAGCGCTGGCTGATCAATCTCGGCGGCCCCGACCGGGTGATTCAGGCCGAATACTGGGTCGGCAATCGCTCGGTCGGCCTGCGCACGACCGAAAGCGGCTTCATCGCCACACTGACCAACCTGCACAAGGGCACCGCCATGCCGGTACCGTGGATCCTGCTGGTCGACACCGTGGCCGGCAGCCTGATATTCCTTTCGCTGAGCGGGGCGCTCCTGTGGTGGATGACCAACCGTCGTCGGCGGCTGGGCCTCGCGATCCTCGGAGCGTCCGTGTCGGTGACCGTTGGCCTGGCGCTGTGGTCGCTGTCGTCATGAACGCTCCGGGATTGAACGCACCGCCAAGGGCACCTGACCTCGAACCGGTCGACTGCGACGTGGACCAGAACACACCCCTGATCGCCTACAAGGAACCGCTGTCGCCGATGGCCAAGCGCGGCCTGCTGGCGGCCGTGATCTTCTTCCATGTCGGGGCGGGCTATGCGCTCACCCAGATCGAGCCCGGCAAGATCATGGCCGGCGACGGCACTCCGATGGAGGTGAGCTTCGTCACCGATGCGCCGGCGGAGCAACCGGCCCAGCCCGAGCAGCAAGTCGATCTTGCGACTCCACCGCCCGAGGACACGCCGCCGCCCGAAGTGCCGCTGCTCGAATCGATGGTCCAGCCGCCCGAGCCCGACCTGCCGCCGCCGGAATTTCCCGTGCCGCCGCCTCCGCCGGCCAAGCCGGTCGTGGCGCCGCCGCCCAAGCCCCAACCACAACAACCCAGGCCGCAACAACAGCAGGCGGCGCCGGCTAATCCGAACCCGAATCCAAACCCGAACCCGAACCCGAACCCCAATCCATCGCCGGCTGCCGCCGCGCCGGGCCCCAAGCAGCTTTCCGAATCGCAGGTCGCGTTCATCAACCGGCCGAACCCCGACTATCCGGTCCGCGCGCGCCGCGCCGGCCATCAGGGCCAGACGATGGTGAAGTTCCTGATCGAGACCAGCGGCCGGCCGGCCCAGGTGTCGGTCGACAAGTCGTCGGGTTATCCCGATCTCGACGCCGCCGCGGTGAGCGGCGTCAGGGCGGCGCTGCTGCGCCCCTATGTCGAAAACGGTGTGCCGAAGCCCATCTGGGCGGTGGTGCAGATCACGTTCAAGCTCAACTAGGCAAGCTGCATAGAGAGTATCGAGGTACGTCATGGATGAACCTTCCGCCCTGGGCTTTGGCCACTTTCTCGCGCAGTCCGACGTGGTGGCGCGTGTGCTGCTGGTCGTGCTGCTGATGATGTCGGCGATCTCCTGGTACCTGATCATCTACAAGGGCATCACCCAGGCGATGCAGCAGCGCCGAAGCAAGAAGTTCCTCGAATTCTTCTGGGGTGCCACGTCGCTCGAGGCGGTGCAGAACGAACTGAACGTGCACGGCGTCAACGAGCCGTTCGGCCATCTCACAGCGCACTCGCTGCACGCCCAGGCGCATCACGAGAAGTTCGGCGCCGCCAAGCTGGAAGAGGCCGGCAGCCAGCAGGAGTTCCTGACCCGCACCATCAAGAAGGTGCTCGACGAGGAGACGACCAAGCTCGAGAACGGCCTCACCATGCTCGCCACGATCGGCGCGACCGCGCCGTTCGTCGGCCTGTTTGGCACGGTGTGGGGCGTCTATCACGCGCTGGTCGCGATCGGCATGACCGGCTCGGGCATGCTCGACAAGGTGGCGGGCCCGGTCGGCGAAGCCCTGATCATGACCGGCATCGGTCTCGCCGTCGCCTTGCCGGCGGTGATGGGCTACAATTGGCTGACGCGCTCGAACCGCGTGCTGAGTGCCAGGCTCGACGCCTTCGCCTTCGAGCTGCTGACCTTCCTGTCGATGGGCCGCGCCCTGCAGGCCAGCCAGCAGCGCCGGCCGCTGCAGGCCGTGAACCAGTAAGGCGGACGGAGCAGAGCCATGGCCTTCGGAAGTTTCGAGCGCAAGTCGTCGTCGCAGCCGATGGCGGAGATCAACATGGTGCCGTTGATCGACGTCGTGCTGGTGCTGCTGGTGATCTTCATCGTGACCGCGCCGCTGCTCACCCATTCGGTCAAGCTCGACCTGCCCAAGGCGAGCGCCACCGCCGATGCGCAGAAGCCGGACAAGATCAACTTCGCGATCGACGCCCAGGGACTGCTCTATTGGAATGGCGAGAGAATCAGTCGCGAGGACGCCGCGGCGAAGTTCCTGGAAGAGGGCAAGAAGCGCCCGCAGCCCGAGATCTACCTGCGCGCCGACCAGAACGTCGCTTACCGCTACATCGCCGAGACATTGGCCGATGCATCCAAGGCCAGCCTCGGCAAGGTCGCGTTCGTGAGCGAGCCCACAAAGTAGCGCGCCGGCGGAGCCTTTCGGGCGCTGCCAGCCGCTGCTTCCCAGATGTTGTATCGGCGGCGGAATCTGACGGGATTCTAACGGTCACCTTTGGTAACCGCCCCCGGGGAACAGGGACCTTGCTTTATCTCCCCCGTCTCTCGGGAGAAGAAGCGGTGAGGTCGCGATGGATAATCGGGGGCAAGCCGCAACGGGTCGACGCCGGTTCTTCCGGGCAAACAAAAAATCCGCATGCAGAATCGGTTTTGTTGCCGGTCTGGCGACAACCAGGGCGATTCCGCATGCGACGGGCCAACGGTGCCGCCGCCGATAAAAAATCCTCGCGAGCTTTCGACTCTGTCGTTGGCCGGCCTGGAACCAACCGGGTTCCCCGCGAGCCATGAGAGCATCTCCTGAAATTGGAACCGTGCGAGCGCTGGCCTTCTGCACTGCGCGCCTGCAGGCCCACCCTTCGACTTTGCTTACGGCAGGCGCGCTCGCCGCGGCGTTGCTGGGCAACGCCCTACCATCCTTGATCCGGCCCTCCGCCCCGTCCTCAAATCGTGGAGGGGGCTTGTCCGGCGTCTCCGATGGCCCCTGCGCTCTAGATGCTTGTCCTCAAGCACCACGGGTCCAGGTCCCCGACGCCCTCGAAAAAGGCGCTCAATAATTCTTGAGCCGGTCCAGGTTCTTGCCATCATTGCGTTTTCCGACAATATACGCAATTTCTGACACTTCTAAAGAATTATGTAATTCTTTAGTGTCCCTGGAATGTTAGATTTATCGCATTCAAACACGGCTTCGCCGCGGGTGGCGGTTCGGTCAATATGGCGATATACGCAATGAATGTCAAGCGATGCCTAACGCGGCGGCACGGCCACGTTCATTGCCTTGAGGGCGCCCTGTAACGTGACGATCGAGTCGTCCGGATTTGTCGGGCATTGCGCGACGGCGTTGCCCGCATTGGGTTGCGCCGACTTGCCGTTGAGGCGCGCCTTGCGATAGGCGTCGGCGAGGTCGTTGCAGTACTTCACCTGTATCGGCGACTGAGCCCACGCGAATATCGGGTACGCCACGCACAC
>JBGAIW010000082.1:0-19345 GCA_044225265.1 Reyranella sp. | reverse complement strand
CCGCCCAGCTTCTGTTTCTCGGCACGCCGGCCCATGCCGCGGTCGACACGTCGGTCCGCCTCATCGAGCAGGCCCGCCTGCCCCATCTCAAGGGCTTGGCCAATGCCGTGCTGCGCCGGGTGGCGCGCGAGGGGGTCACTCTATTGGGCGACCGCGATCCGGCGCGGCTCAACACGCCGCTCTGGCTCTGGGAATCGTGGATGGCCAGTTACGGCGAGGAGACCACACGCGCCATCGCGGCATCGCACCTGATCGAGGCGCCGCTCGACCTCAGCCCGCGGTCCGATGCCATGTTCTGGGCCGGCCGCCTGGATGGAGAGTTGCTGCCGACCGGCACGATCCGCCGCGCCGCGGGCGGCCATGTCGCCGAACTGCCCGGATTTGCCGAGGGCGCCTGGTGGGTGCAGGACGCCGCAGCAGCCCTGCCCGCCCGGCTGTTGGGGGACATCGCAGGCAAGCGCGTTGCCGACCTCTGTGCCGCGCCCGGCGGGAAAACGATGCAGCTCTGTGCCGCCGGTGCGCATGTCACCGCCGTCGACGTATCGAACCGCCGCATGACACGTCTGGGAGAGAATCTCGCACGCATGGGATTCACTGCCGAACTGGTTTCCGCGGACGCCGCCAAATGGACGCCGTCGGAGCGGTTCGACGCTATCCTGCTCGACGCACCCTGCTCCGGCACCGGAACCCTCCGGCGGCATCCCGACATCGCATGGCTCAAGGACGAAGAGGACGTCGTCCGCCTCACTCTGACACAAGACCGCCTGCTGGCTCATGCCATCGACCTGCTGAAGCCGGGAGGCGTGCTGGTCTATGCCGTGTGCTCCCTGCAAGAGGAAGAAGGGCCGGCACGGATCGCCGCCCTTCTGGGCCGCCGGCCGGACGTCAGGCGCCTGCCGGTCGCGGCAGCCGAACTGCCGGGTCTTGAATCCGCAGTCACGGCCAACGGAGACGTGCGCACCCTGCCCGCGATGGGTGTCGACGGGTTCTATATCTCCCGGCTCACGGTCGGGTGATCTCCGGAAGAACGCTGAAAAACCGCATGACCCCAGCCGGGAGGCGTTGCTACTGATGAACGATGTTCTCATCGTTCTTCCCAAACCCGAAGATGCTGTTCCCGGCTGCCATTGTGTGGACGGCGCTCTGCATGTCCGCCTGGTACGCATTCGCGCGCGACCTTGGCCTCGCGCTCAGCCTCGGCAACCTGATCGGGCTTCCCTATCCGCCGCTCGACGCCAAGGGCGGAGACGTTCCGACCGAGGTGGCGCGCAACGTCTGGGCCTACCAGTACATGATCGTGGCCGGGGCGCTCTTCCTTGCCGCGGCCGGTTGGCGTCACCGCAATCGCTGGTTCTGGTGGTCGGTCGGCGTGTCGGCCGTGATCATCTTCTTCCTGTGGTTCCGCGTTCAGCTCGACGTGATGATCAACAACTGGTTCGGCGCGTTCTACAACACCATCCAGCAGGCGCTGGGCAAGCCCGGTGCCGTGACACAGGAACAGCTCTTCGTCCTGCTCGTGACCTTTGGCGTAATCGCCCTGGTCGCCATCACCACCTCCGTGCTGACGGAATTCGTCACCAGCCACTACATCTTCCGTTGGCGTACCGCGATGAACGAATACTACGTCGCCAACTGGCAGCGGCTCCGCCACATCGAAGGCGCTTCGCAGCGCGTCCAGGAAGACACGCAGCGTTTCGCCGATACGCTCGAGCGCCTGGGTGCCCGGCTGATCGACGCCTTCATGACCCTTCTCGCCTTCCTGCCGATCCTGTGGGGCCTGTCGGTCCACGTGAAGGAGCTGCCGTTCGTCGGCCACGTCCCCCAGGCGCTGGTGTTCGTCGCCGTCATCTGGGCCGCACTCGGTACTGCCCTGCTCGCGGTCGCCGGCATCCGGCTTCCCGGCCTGGAGTTCCGCAATCAGCGTGTCGAAGCTGCCTATCGTAAGGAACTGGTGCTGGGCGAAGACAATGTCGGCCGTGCGCAACCGCCGACGCTCGCCGCCCTGTTCGCCGACGTGCGCACGAACTATTTCCGCCTCTACCTGAACTTTCTGTACTTCAACATCGCCCGCTATGGTTACCTGCAGGCGAGCGTTCTGGTGCCCTATGTCGCGCTCACTCCGACGATCGTGGCGGGCGGCCTGACCCTCGGCGTCCTGAACCAGACCATTCGCGCCTTCGGCCGGGTCGAGGGCTCCTTCCAGTACCTGGTCAATTCCTGGTCGACGATCGTATCGCTGATATCGATCTACAAACGTCTCCAGGCCTTCGAGGCGATGATGAGCGACAAGCCGCTCGATGCGATCGAGACCGAGACAATGATCGAGCAGCCGTCAGGTAACTGATGCCCGCATCGCCGCGCTCGGTCCGTCACTTGGCCGGGTCGAGACGGCGCTGCTGGTACCGCACCCTCTCGCGGTATCCGATATAAAGGCCTGAGCTGATGATCACGGCAGCGCCGACCCATGTCCAAAAGTCGGGAAGGTCCTGGAAGATCAGGTATCCCAGCAGCGCCGCGCCGATGAGCTGCGTGTAATTGAACGGCGAGACGACGGCGGCCGGCGCCTGGCTGTAGGCGATGGTGAGGAAGTAGTGGCCCGTTCCCGCCATCACGCCCATGCCGACGAACAGTGCGACGTCCCAGCCCCAGGCCGGCGTCACCCACTCGAACGGCAGGAATGGACTCGCAGCCACCGTGCCGACGATGGTGGCGACCGTGGCCGAGGCATCCGGCCGCTCGGACTGGCCGTAGCGGCGCGAGAACAACTGATAGAAGGCGCTGCTCACGGTGCTCGCCACGATCAGGAGGACGTGCCAGTCGAATTCGGCATGGCCCGGGCGGACCACGATCAGCGCACCCACGAAGCCGACGCCGACCGCCGCCCAGCGCCGCGGCCCCACCGTCTCACCGAGCAGCCGCGACGACAGCGCGGTGACGATGATCGGGCTCGACAGCGAGATCGATGCCGCCGTGGCGAGCGGCAGGTAGGCGATACCGTGGAAATAGAGGTAGGACGAAAAGAACAGCAGCAGCCCGCGCAGCACCTGGGTGTCGAGCCTCCGGATCCGGAACAGCTCACGTCCGCTGCGCGGCAGGAACATCGCCAACATGAAGATGAAGGCGAAGAAGTAGCGCGCCCAGATGACCTCGATCACCGGATAGGTCGCGCTCAACGTCTTCGACATGGCGTTGAGACAGGAGAAACACGCCATCGCCACCAGGGTGGAAAGGATCGCGCGCAGGATTCGGTCGGTTGGCGCCGGCGGCGGTGTATTCACGGACAACTCAACGCGCCTCCGCTCTCTCCTCGTCGGTCGGCCAGATCAGCAGCGACACGATGAGGAGGATCGCCAGTCCGCCGACGATGCCGATGAAGCGGTCGATGCCCGGCATGATGCTTTCGGGCGGCGAGGCGCCCTGTACGAGCGTGATGATGTAGACCATGCCGGCCTGCGTGCCGACGTAGCCCACGCCATGCCGACCGACTTGCACATGCATGCAGACCCAGACACCCGCGCCCAGCATGGCGAGCCACCATGGGAACGATGTAATATTGAGCGCAAGGCAGCCGAGCGCCAGCACCCCGCCCAGCAGGCAGCCGATGAAGCGAAAGATCGAGCGTTGCGCCACGGCGTGACGGGTGTCGAGTTTGCTGCCGGCGACGACGGGCGCCGACATGACCACGGCCACGGTGATCGCCATCTCGGTGACTTCCGGCAGGTCGAACAGGACCCACACGAGCATCACCGCGACCACGGCGATTGCCGAGCGCAGGCCATGAAGTACGGCCGGCCACTGCGCGCCGAGCAGGTGGCGCCAGCCCGGCGCCACCGGCGGCGGTTCGGCGTGCCAGTCCTGCAGCAGCCGGGCGGTGACGATCGCCGACGCCACGCCGACCGCGACCTCAAGGACGCGGTTGCAGGCGATCTCGAAAGCCAGCTGCGGATCGTTGAGGCTCATCAGCAGGACGAGAATCGCGGTGATGGTCAGGAACAGCCAGGCCAGGCCATGCGGGCTGACCTGCATGGCGAGCACGCCCAGCATCGTGGTGGCGCCGAGGAACAGATAGAACGCGAACAGGTCATAAGGCAGCCAGCGGGCCATGATGAAGCCCAGTAGCGCGCCGCCGATCGTTCCCGTGAGACGCAGCAGGGCGCGCCGCACCGAGCCCGAGCCGGTCGACATCAGCGACATGAATCCGCTGATCGCCGCCCACCATGGCGACTGGAGATCCAGCATCAGCGCCAGCGTGGTCGCCATGATGGTCGAGACCGCCGCAACCAATCCTTGCCGCACGCGGGCCGGCTCGTCACCAAGCTCGCTGAGTTCGCGCCCGATACCGCCCAGCGTGTCCGTGACGACGTCGACGATCTCGGCGACGTCCTGGCGAACCTCGTGCGTGAAATTCCGGAGGTTCATCGGAAGATCACGGAGCGGGCGTCGGCCCCCATGTAGAGTTTGCCGCCCGGCGGCGGCTCGTCCAGCACGATGGTCACCGGAATGCGGCGCTGCAGTCGGATCCAGTCGGTGGTTGGCGCCACATAGGGCAGCAACATCGGGGCCTGCGGATTGCGGCTGAAGCCGCGGGCCACGCCGGTGATCTTGGCCCGATGCAACGTCCACGGCGCGCTGTCGAGCCACACCCAGGCGGTTTCCCCCACCTCGAAGGACCGCACATAATATTGCTTGTAGTTGGCGATGATGCGCCAGCCATGGGCGTCGACGATGCCGATCATCGGCACGTTCACTGTTGCGGTGTCGCCGGTCCTGATCGTCAGGTTGGTGACGGCGCCGTCGTTCGGCGACAGCACTTCGGTGCGGCTCAGCCGCCACTGAGCCAGCGCCATCTCGGCCTTGGCAAGGTCGAGCGCCGCCTGGTGCACGGAGATGCTGGTCTGCGCCTTGGCGATGGCGATCTGCGAGATGGTCATCTCAGCCTGGGTGCGGCGCAATTCGTCGTTGGCGCGGTCGAGTTCGGCGCGCGGCGCATAGTTGTCGCGGGCCAGATCCGAATAGCGTGTTTGCTCCTGGGCGGCATAGGTATGGGCCGACGTCGACTTGGCAAGCGCTGCCTGCGACACCGCCAGTTCCTCCCGCGCCACCTTCAACTGCGAAGTGGCCTCGTCGATCTGCGCCTGGCGCTTGTTGACCTCGAGCTGGAACGGCACCGGATCGATGGACACCAGCTTGTCGCCCTTCTTGACCTCCTGATTGTCCACGATGTGCACGGCAATGATGGGACCGGTGACCTCGGGCGCCACCGCCACCAGGTCGGAGCGGACATAGGCGTCGTCCGTGTAGGCGACGAAGTAGGTCGTCACTTCCCACAGGATGAACAGCGCCAGCAGCGTCCCGCCGACCGTGATCACCCGCCGAAGACGCGCGCGCGCGAGCGCCGACAACGCGGGCCTGGGCGCCGGAGCCGGCGGGTCGGGTGCACGCTGCGGCGTCGCATCGAGCTCCGGCTTCGGCATCGGCATCGGATTGCCGGCCTCCGGTCCCGCCGTCGGGGCAGTCACGTCGTTCATAGCCTCAGGATACCGGGCCGCCCGCGCGCGGGCAAAGCAGTGCCTACTCGGCCGCCTTGGCGAGCTGCGGCTGGGGCCGGAACGGCAGGATCGAGGCGCCGCGGATCTCGGGCAGCGGCAACGGCGGCAGTTCGGCGCCGAGCGCACGGGCGGCATTCCAGCCCCAACGCGGATCGACCATGAAAGCACGGGCGTGGGCCGTGCAATCAGCCGCCCCCGAGGCGATCACCTGCTCGGCCTGCTCGGGCTCGGTGATGATACCAACCGCCCACGTCTTTATCCCGGCTTCCTTGCGCACGTGGGCGGCGAACGGAACGTGGTATCCCGGCTCTACCTTGATCTTCTGCGCCGGCGAATTGCCGCCTGAACTGCAGTCGATGAAGTCGCATCCCAGGGCTTTCAGCTGCTTCGCCGTCTCGACAGAGTCCTCGATCGTGAGCCCGCCCTCGACCCATTCGACACAAGACAGTCGCATGCCGAGTGCCTTGTCGCGCGGCCACACCGCACGGCAGGCCTCGAAGACCTCCAGCGGGAAGCGCCGCCGCTTCTGCATCGTACCGCCATACTCGTCGGTCCGATGATTGCTGAGCGGCGACAGGAACTGATGCAGGCAGTAGCCGTGCGCGCCGTGCAGTTCGACCAGGTCAAAGCCCAGACGGAGGCTGCGCAGGGTGGCATCGACGAAGGCCTGCTTCACTTTCTTGAGCCCGGCGGCGTCGAGGGCCACGGGCGTATGCCACCTGGCGGCGGGATCGTAAGGCAATGCCGACGCCGAGAAAGTCGTCCACGGAAGATCGGGCGCATCGGCCTGCGTGAGCGGACCGCCACCCTTCCACGGCCGCTGTGCGGAGGCCTTGCGGCCGGCGTGAGCCAGCTGGATGCCGAGCTTCACGTTAGGCATCCACGCCCGGGCCCATTCGACGACCGGCTTCAGCGTCTCCTCATTCTCGTCGCTGTACAGCCCGAGGCAGCCCTGGGTGATGCGGCCCTCGGGCTCGACGTGCGTCGCCTCGAAGCAGAGCAGGCCCGCTCCCGACATCGCGAGCGAGCCGTAATGGACCATGTGCCAGGGCTGGGCGCTGCCATCGACGGCGGAGTACTGGCACATCGGCGACACGACGATGCGATTGGGCAGGGTTACGCCGCCCAATTCGACAGGCGTGAACAGCTTGGCGGTCATGGAAAACTACCCGTTGATCGAGGGGCCTGCCTCGTGACCGAGCCACTCCTCGATCAGTCGGCGGGCGATTGAATCGCGGCGCGGCATGAAGAACGAACCATCCTTGGGCAGGTTCTCGGGACGCAGCTCCTCGCGGCTCAGCCAGCGGGCGCTGGCGAGTTCGTCGAGATTCACCTCGAAGTCGAGCGACTCGGCCTCGGCATGGAAACCGATCATCACCGAGGCCGGGAATGGCCAGGGCTGCGAGGAGCGATAGGTGACGTTCTTCACCCGCACACGCACCTCTTCGTAGACCTCGCGGGCCACCGCATCCTCGAAGCTCTCGCCCGGCTCGACGAAGCCCGCCAGGGTCGAGTGCATGCCCTTGGGAAACTGCTTGCCGCGGCCGAGCAGGCACTTGTCGCCGTGATGGACCAGCATGATCACCGCGGGATCGGTGCGCGGAAAATGCTCGGTCTTGCAGCTTTCATTGGTGCAAACGCGGACGTGACCGCCGCGCGTGACCTTGGTGCTGGCGCCGCAGACGCCGCAATAGCGGTGCCGGCGGTGCCAATAGGTCATGCCACGCGCGTAGGCCAGGATCGAGCCCTCGCGCGCGAACAGCAGCGCGCCGACCTGGCGCAGGTCGACGAACTCACCCAACTCGCCGAGCGGCGTCTCCTTGCCGGTGACGTCGACGGCGAAATAGGGCGTGCCTTCGACATAGCCGAGGAAGATGTGATGGTCGGCCGACGCAACGACCGCGCGGGCCATCATGCCCTGCAGGAACACCGCTTCGGGATTTCCGCCCTTCTTGACGAGGTTGCGCTCCATGTCGATCGGCACGAAGCGGGCCTCGCCCGACGAGGCGAGCTCGATCATGCGCTCGTCGCTCTCGCGTTCATGGCTGGAACGGTCGATTTCCGCGCTGGAGTAGGGATTTCTGGGGCGTGGGGACATGGCCGCACTGTGGCCTTAAGCGAGCGCGCGTTCCAGTACCTGTGCGACATGTATCGCCTGACGGTCCGCGCCGTCGGCGATCTGGTGGCGGCAGGACGTGCCGTCGGCCACGACCAGGGTGTCGGCATCGGCCTTGCGCACCGTCGGCAGCAGGGTCAGCTCGCCCATCGCCATCGAGGCCTCGTAGTGCTCGGCCTCGTAGCCGAACGAGCCCGCCATGCCGCAACAGCTCGACTCGATCGGCGTGACCTTCAGCTCCGGCACCAGGGACAGCACCTCCTGGACGGCGCTCATGGCGCCGAAGGCCTTCTGATGGCAATGGCCGTGCAACAGCGCCGACTTCTCGGCCAACGGCTTCAGCGCCAGGGTCAACCGCCCTTCCCGCTTCTCGCGCGCCAGGAATTCCTCGAACAGGAAGGCATTCTCGGCGGTGCGCTGCGCGGCGATCCGCGCCGGCCCGTCGAGCTTGAGCGACAGGAACTCGTCGCGCAGGGTGAACAGGCACGACGGCTCGAGGCCCACGACCGGGATGCCGCGGGCGACGAACGGATAGACCGCCTCGAGCAGGCGCTCGGCCTCCTCCCTCGCCTTGTCGACTTGACCGGTCGCCAGGAAGGTGCGGCCGCAGCACAGGGCGCGCGAGCCGATGTTCGGCCATGCCACCGCGACCCGGTGGCCCGCCGCCTCGAGCACGCGGCGCGCGGCGTGCAGGATCTCCGGCTCGAAATTGTTCGAGAACGTGTCGGCGAACAGCACGACGGTCGCATCCTCGGCATCGACGCCCGTGGTCGTCAGGAACGTGTCGGCGCGCCATGCCGGCAGCGTCCGATCCTTGGCGAAGCCCAGGTAGGAGCGCACGAAGCTCGCGAGATTGAACAGCCAGGGCAGCCGCCGCGCATAGGGCGCGAGCGCCGGGAGATTGCCCACGAGCTTGTCGCGCAGCCGCAAGCCCTTGCTCATGCGCCGCGCCGACTTCACCTCGATCTTCATGCGCGCCATGTCGACGCCGGTCGGGCAGTCGCGCTTGCAGCCCTTGCAGCTGACGCAGAGATCGAGCGCTTTGGCGACTTCGTCGGAGAGCAGCGCATTCGGCCCGAGCTGGCCCGACAGCGCCAGGCGCAGCGTGTTGGCGCGGCCGCGCGTCAGGTGGATCTCGTCGCGCGTGACGCGGAAGCTCGGGCACATCGTGCCGGCGTCGAACTTCCGGCAATGGCCGTTGTTGTTGCACATCTCGGCGGCCTTCGCGAAGCCGCCGGTCGGATCCTCGCCGCTGCCCGGCGCGCTGAGCTGCTCGGTGAGCGGGTCGTTCTGGACGTTCCATGCCGACCAGTCGAGGGCCGGCTTGTAGTCGATGCCGTGATAGCCGGGCCCGAAGCGGAACAGCGTGCGATCGTCCATGCGGTTAGGCCGCACGATCTTGCCGGGATTGAGCAGCCCTTGCGGGTCGAACGCGTCCTTGATCGCCTCGAACGCCTTGGTCAGCCGCGGCCCGAACTGCCAGCTCACCCACTCCGAGCGGACCAGCCCGTCGCCGTGCTCGCCCGAATAGGCACCCTTGTATTCGCGCACCAGCGCCGACGCTTCCTCGGCAATGGCGCGCATCTTCTCCGCACCTTCGCGGCGCATGTCGAGGATCGGCCGCACGTGCAGGGTGCCGACCGAGGCGTGCGCGTACCAGGTGCCGCGCGTGCCGTGCTTGGTGAAGACGTCGGTCAGGCGCTGCGTGTAGTCCGCCAGGTGCTCGAGCGGCACCGCGCAATCCTCGATGAAGGACACCGGCTTCCCGTCGCCCTTCATCGACATCATGATGTTGAGGCCGGCCTTGCGGACTTCCCACAGCGCCGCCTGCGGTCCGGGCTCGGGCATCTCGACGACGCTGCCCGGCAGACCGAGATCGGCCATCAGCTCGACCAGCCGCTTGAGGTCCGCGAGCTGCGGCTCGCGCTCCTCACCCGCGAACTCGACCAGCAGGATGGCCTCGGGCTTGCCGATCAGGGCGCGCTCGATCACCGGCCGGAACGCCGGATTGGCCCGCGCCAGCTCGATCATCGTGCGGTCGACCAGCTCCACCGCGGTGGGCTTCAGCTTCACGATGTGCTGCGCGGTTTCCATCGCCTTGTAGAAGGACGGGAAGTTCACCACGCCCAGGGTCTTGTGCCTGGGCAGGGCCGACAGCTTCAGGGTCAGGCGCTCGGTGACCGCGAGCGTGCCCTCGCTGCCGACCAGCAGGTGCGCCAGGTTCACCGAGTTGTCGGTGGTGTAGGGCCGCTCCGACTGCGGGAAGAAGATGTCGAGGTTGTAGCCGCCGACCCGGCGCAGCACCTTGGGATACTTGGCGACAATCTCGGCCTGCTCGGCGACGGCCAGCGCGGCCATCCGGTCGGCGAGCGCGCACACGGCGGGCTGCATGTCCTCGGGCCGGCGCGCATCGAAGCGCGCCCGCGTGCCGTCGGCCAGGATGGCGTCGATCGCGGCGACGTTGTGCACCATGTTGCCGTAGCGGATCGAGCGGCTGCCGCAGGAATTGTTGCCCGCCATGCCGCCCAGGGTGCATTGCGCCGAGGTCGAGACGTCGACCGGGTACCACAGGCCGTGCGGCCTGAGCCAGGCGTTGAGCTGGTCCAGGACGACACCCGGCTGCACCGTCACTTCGGCGCGGTCCTTGTCGAAGCCCACGACGTTGCGCATGTACTTCGAGAAATCGACGACCAGCGCCTCGCCCACGGTCTGGCCGCACTGCGAGGTGCCGGCGCCGCGCGGCAGGATCGCGGCCTTCGCGTCGCGCGCCACGTCGAGCGCGAGCGCGAGATCGGTCTCGTCCTTCGGCACTACGATGCCGACCGGCTCGATCTGGTAGATCGAGGCGTCGGTCGAGTAGCGCCCGCGCGACGCCCTGTCGAACAGGACGTCGCCCTTGATCGTCTGGCGCAGTTTTTGTTCGAGCGCGCTCAGTCGAGTTTCACCCCGGCCGCATCGACGACCTTCTGCCATTTGACGATCTCGGTCCGGATGCGCTTGGCGAACTCGGCCGGCGGCTCGCCGCCGATCTGCGCCACCTGCTCCTTCCAGGTCGTCTTGAGCTTGTCCTGCTGCATCGCCTTGACGCACTCGGCGTACATGCGGTCGACCAGCGGCCTGGGCGTGCCCTTGATCGCCCACAGCCCGTACCATGTCGAGACGATCCAGTTCGGCACGCCGACCTCGGCCGAGGTCGGGATGGCGGGAAACTCCGTCACGCGCTGCGGCGTCGCGACGGCCAGCCCGAGCAGCCGCCCCGCCTTGATCTGCTGCGCCGAGGTGCCCATGCCGTCGAACATCATGTCGACGTTGCCGGCGAGCAGGTCCTGCATCGCCGGACCGGCGCCGCGATAGGGCACGTGGGTGATCTCGGTCTTGGTCTCGAGCTTGAACAGCTCGCCCGCCAGATGGTGCGCGGTGCCGGCGCCGGGCGAGGCGTAGTTCACCTTGCCCGGATTGGCCTTCAGGTAGGCGAGGAACTCGGCGTAGTTCTTGACCGGCACGCGGCTCGGATTGATCGAGATCACCTGCGGCACCAGAGCGATCATGGTGATCGGCTCGAACGAGGTTTCCAGATCGTAGTCGAGCTTCTTGTAGATCGCGGGCGCGATCGTGTGATGCACGGCGCCGACGAAGAAGCCCGAGCCGTCGGGCTTCATCTTGGCGGCCTGCGAGGCGCCGACGGTACCGCCCGCCCCGCCCTTGTTGTCGATGATGATCTGCTGGCCGATCTGGTCGGCGACCTGCGCCGCCAGCGGGCGGGCGAACACGTCGGTGCCGCCGCCGGCCGGGAACGGATTGAGCCAGGTGACCGGCCCGGTGGGCCAGGGCTGCTGCTGGGCTCGCGCGATGGACGGCGCGGCCATCAGGACGGCGGCACCGCCCGCAACGACGCGGCGGCGCGACAGGCTGAACTTGGACATACTTTAAAGACCTCCCTAACGACCCGGTTTTTGTCTTCCCTGTGGGGTCGGATATAAGACGCCAGACGGCGGCGTCCAGATCGACAGCAAATACGGAATATCAAACATGCGCCTCAATTCCCACCCGAGCGGACGGCACTTCCTGCAGATTCCCGGGCCGAGCAACACGCCGGACCGCATCCTGCGGGCGATGGACTACCCGACCATCGACCACCGCGGCCCCGAGTTCAACGCGCTGGCCAAGAAGGTCCTGCGCTCGATCCGCCAGGTCTTCCAGACCAAGCATCCCGTCATCGTCTACCCGGCGTCCGGCACCGGCGCCTGGGAAGCCGCCCTGGTCAACACGCTGAACAGCGGCGATACGGTCCTGATGTGGGAGACCGGCCACTTCGCCTCGCTGTGGAAGAAGATGGCCGATCGGCTGGGCATCAAGTCGGAGTTCATGGGCGGCGACTGGCGCAAGCCCGCCGATCCGGCAGCGATCGAGAAGCGCCTCAAGGAAGACACCGGCCACACGATCAAGGCCGTCTGCATCGTGCATAACGAAACCTCGACCGGCGTGGTGAGCGA
The DNA here is from genome assembly GCA_044225265.1 of Reyranella sp. GTDB lineage: Bacteria > Pseudomonadota > Alphaproteobacteria > Reyranellales > Reyranellaceae > Reyranella. The sequence goes on along the minus strand of JBGAIW010000082.1, from coordinate 7,187 downwards.
TGTCAGTGCGATCCGCCGCGCCATCGACGCGGCCCGGCACCCCGCCCTGCTGCTGGTCGACACCATCTCCTCGCTGGGCTCGCTCGACTACCGCCACGACGCCTGGGGCGTCGACGTCACCGTGGCCGGCTCGCAGAAGGGCCTGATGCTGCCGCCCGGCATCTCCTTCAACGCCGTCAGCGACAAGGCCCTGGCCGCGTCGAAGGGCTCGAAGATGCCGAAGTCGTTCTGGAACTGGGAGGAGATGCTCAATTCCAACGCCAACGGCTGGTTCCCCTACACGCCCGCGACCAACCTGCTCTACGGCCTCAACGAGGCCTGCGACATGCTCTTGGAGGAAGGGCTCGACGCGGTGTTCGCCCGCCACCGGCGCTACGGCGAGGCGACGCGCCTGGCCGCCAACGCCTGGGGCCTGGAAATCCTGTGCAGCGATCCCAAGGCCTATTCCGGCGTCCTCACCGCGCTGGTGATGCCCGACGGCCACGACGCCGACGCCTTCCGCAAGGTCGTGCTCGAGAACTTCAACATGTCGCTCGGCCAGGGCCTCAGCAAGGTCGCGGGCAAGGTGTTCCGCATCGGCCATCTCGGCGACTTCAACGACCTGATGCTGATGGGCACGCTGAGCGGCGTCGAGATGGGGCTGGGCCTCGCCAAGGTGCCGCACAAGTCGGGCGGCGCCCAGGCCGCCTTGAACTACCTGCGCGACACCGCGCCGGGCGCGCGCCAGGCCTGACGTGACGATGCGCCTCTATGTGACGCCGGCCTCGCCGTGGGTCCGGCGGGTGCGGATCTGCATCCTCGAGCTCGGCATCGAGGACAGGTTCGAGTTCGTGCAGACGCGCTGGCCGCACAGCTGGGGCACGCAGACCGTCGCCATGCCGGCCGACTTCACGGCGGCGACGCCGGCGATGCGCATCCCCGCCCTCGTGACCGACGAGGTCACGCTCACCGACTCCCACTCGATCTGCGACTATCTCGACGAGAAATTCGGCAGGCACCGCCTGCTCGCGCGCGAAGGTGCGGCGCGCTGGCGGGCGCTGGCGGCCATCGCCCTCGCCAACAGCGTGATCGAGGCGCAGATCATGCGCCGCGCCGAGACCTTGCGCACCGGCCCCGACCGCTCCGACGATTTCATCGCCAAGATGCGCGACCGCACCCTTCGCTGCCTCGCCGCGCTGGAAAAGGACCACCTGCCGGGTTTCGGCGCCGACTTCGACCTCGCCCAGATCACGACCGCCGTGGCCTGCGCCTATGACGACTGGCGCTACGGTCCCGGCTGGCGCGCCGCCGCGCCGAAACTCGCGGCCTGGTACGACACGGTCGCGCAACGTCCCTCGCTCAAGGCCACGGAGCCCGCCGAGACGCCTCAGCGCTAACGCAGGTGGCAGGAGACGAAGTGGCCGGGCGCGACCTCGCGCAGCGCCGGCGGGGTCACCTTGCAGTCGGCCGTCGCGTACGGGCAACGCGTGTGGAAATGGCAGCCCGACGGCGGCCTGGCCGGGCTCGGCACGTCGCCCTGCACGATCGCCTTCTTGCGCCGCTTGCGGCGCGGGTCCGGCGCGGTGGCGGCCGCCAGCAGCGCCTCGGTGTAGGGATGCAGCGGATTGACGAACAGCTCGCGCTTGGTCGTGAGCTCGACGATGCGGCCGAGATACATCACCGCGATGCGATGGCTGATGTGGCGCATCACCGCCAGGTCGTGGCTGATGAACAGGTAGGCGACGCCGAATTCCTCCTGCAGGTCGATCAGCAGGTTCAGCACCTGCGCCTGCACCGACACGTCGAGCGCCGAGACCGGCTCGTCGGCGACGATCAGTTCCGGGCCGACCGACAGCGCCTTGGCGATGCCCAGCCGCTGCCGCTGGCCGCCCGAGAATTCGTGGGCGAACTTGCGCATCGCGTCGGGTCGCAGGCCGACGCGCTCGAACAGCCTGGCAACCCGCTCCTGCAGCTCGCGGCCCGACGCGATGCCGAAGTTCTGCAGCGGCTCGCCGACGATCGTGCCGGCCGGCAGGCGCGGGTTCATCGAAGAGTACGGATCCTGGAAGATCGTCTGGATGCGCCGGCGGTGCGGCCACATCGCGCCGGGCTTGAGCGACGTCACGTCCTCGCCGCCCAGCAGGATCCGGCCCGCGGTCGGTTCGACCAGCTTCAGGATGGTCTTGCCGACCGTCGACTTGCCGCAGCCCGATTCGCCCACCAGCCCCAGGGTCTCGCCCTTGGCGATGGAAAAGCTCACCCCGTCGACCGCCTTCACCGCGCCGACCTGGCGCTGCAGCAGCCCGCCATGGATCGGGAAATGCTTCACGAGATCGCGGACCTCGAGGACGCTCATACCCTCACCTCCCAGCAGGCGACGGTATGGCCCGAACCCGCATCGACCACCGGAGGCGGCGCCGTGCGGCAACGCTCGGTCGCGAGCTCGCAGCGGGCGGCGAAGGCGCAGCCGACGATCGGCCGCGTCAGGACCGGCACCAGGCCCGGGATCTCCTGCAGCCTGGGCCGCCTGCCCGCCTCGTCGGCATCGACGTCGAGCCGCGGGATCGCCCGCATCAGGCCGCGCGTGTAGGGGTGCAGCGGGTCGTCGAACAGCGCCTCGACCGGCGCCTCTTCGACCTTGCGGCCGGCATACATCACCACCACCCTCTCCGTCGTCTCGGCGACCACGCCGAGATCGTGGGTGATCAGCACGATCGCCGTGCCCGTCTTCTCCTTGAGGTCGAGCATCAGGTCGAGGATCTGCGCCTGGATGGTGACGTCGAGCGCCGTGGTCGGTTCGTCGGCGATCAGCAGGTCCGGCTCGTTGGCGAGCGCCATGGCGATGACGACGCGCTGGCGCTGGCCGCCGGACAACTCGTCGGGATAAGCGGTCAGGCGCTTCTCGGCCTCTTGCAGGCCGACGAGCTTGAGCAATTCAAGAGTCCGCGCGCGTGCCGCCGCGCGGCCCATGCCCTTATGGATGGCCAGCACCTCTCCGATCTGCTTTTCCACGCTGTGCAGCGGATTGAGCGAGGTCATCGGCTCCTGGAAGATCATCGAGACGCGCGCGCCGCGGATTTTGCGCATGGCCGGTTCGGGCGCGCCGACCAATTCGGCGCCGTCGAGCTTGATGCTGCTGTCGCCGTCATGCTGCGCCGTCGGGTAAGGCAGCAACTGCAGGATCGAGAGCGCGGTGACGGACTTGCCCGAACCCGATTCGCCGACGAGCGCCAAAGTCTCGCCCTTGGCGATGTCGAACGAGACATCCTTCACCGCCCGCACATCGCCGGGCTGCAAGGGTGCGCTCTGCGGCGCCGGGCGGGCGCGGAACGTCACCGAAAGATCGCGGACGCTGAGCAAGGGAGTTCGGTTTTCGGCCATTGAGATCACCGGACGGTCTTGCGTGGGTCGAAGGCGTCGCGCACCGCTTCGCCGATGAAGATCAAGAGGCTGAGCATGACGGCGATGACGATGAAGCCGGAGATGCCGAGCCAGGGCGCCTGCAGGTTCTCTTTGCCCTGGTTGAGAATCTCGCCGAGCGACGGCGAACCTGGCGGCAGGCCGAGGCCGAGGAAGTCCAGCGCCGTCAGCGAGGTGATCGAGCCGTTGAGGATGAAGGGCAGGAAGGTCAGCGTCGCCACCATGGCATTGGGCAGGATGTGGCGCATCATGATCATGCCGTCGCCGACCCCCAGGGCGCGCGCCGCGCGCACATAGGCGAAATTGCGCCCGCGCAGGAATTCGGCGCGAACGACCGCGACAAGCGAGGTCCAACTGAACAGCAGCAGCACGCCGAGCAGCGTCCAGAAGCCGGGAATCAGCAGGCTGGTGATGATCAGAAGGATGTAGAGCTCCGGCAGCCCGGACCAGACCTCGATGAAGCGCTGGCCGTAAAGATCGATGCGGCCGCCGAAATAGCCCTGCACCGCGCCGGCGGCGACGCCGATGATCGAGCTGGCGATGGTTAAGGCGAGGCCGAACAGCACGGAGATGCGGAAACCGTAGATCAGCCGCGCGAAAAGATCGCGGCCCTGGTCGTCGGTGCCGAGCCAATTGACCTTCGAAGGCGGGGCGGGCGCCGGCACGTCCAGGAGATAGTTGATCGTGTCGTAGCTGAAGCGCACCGGCGGGAAGATCATCCAGCCGTTGGCGTTGATCTTTTCGGCCAGCACCGGGTCGCGGAAGTCGGCCTCGGTCGGGAAATCGCCGCCGAACGCCGTCTCCGGATAGAACTTGAAGATCGGCATGTAATAGGCGCCGTCATGCTTGACCAGGATCGGCTTGTCGTTGGCGATGAACTCGGCGAACAGGCTGACGACGAACAGGGTCAGGAAGATGCAGAGCGACCAGAAGCCGCGCTTGTTGGCGCGAAAATTGTCGGCGCGCCGGCGTGTCAGGGGCGAGACCTTGAGGCCGAAGAGACGGTATTCGGGGAGCGCTTGATCGGTCATGCGCGCGCCTCGAAATCGATGCGCGGGTCGACCAGCATGTAGGTGACGTCGCGGATCAAGGAGAAGACCAGCCCGATCAGGCTGAAGAAGAACAGCGTGCCGAACACCACCGGATAGTCGCGGTTGATGACGGCCTCGTAACCGAGCAGGCCGATGCCGTCGAGCGAGAAGATGATCTCGATCAGCAGCGCGCCGGTGAAGAGGATGCCGAGCAGCGCCGAGGGGAAGCCGGCGACGACGATCAGCATGGCGTTGCGGAACACATGGCCGTAGAGCACGCGATTCTCGCTGAGCCCTTTGGCGCGGGCGGTGAGCACGTACTGCTTGTTGATCTCTTCGAGGAAGGAATTCTTCGTCAGCATCGTCAGGCTGGCGAAGCTGCCGATCACCAAGGCGGTCAGCGGCAAGGCGAGATGCCAGAAGTAATCGGCGATCTTGCCGCCCAGGCTCATATCGGCCCAGCCCGGCGAGGTCAGTCCGCGCAAGGGAAACCAGCTGAAATAGCTGCCGCCGGCGAACAGCACGATCAACAGGATGGCGAAGATGAAGGAGGGGATGGCGTTGCCGATGATGACCACGGCGCTGGTCCAGAAATCGAACGGCTGGCCGTCGCGCACCGCCTTGGCGACGCCGAGCGGGATCGAGATGAGATAGATGAGAAGCGTCGTCCACAGGCCGAGCGAGATCGAAACCGGCATTTTTTCCAGCACCAGATCGACGACGCGCTGGTCGCGGAAGAAGCTGCGGCCGAAATCGAACTGCACATATTGTTTCATCATCAGCCAGAAGCGCTCGGGCGCCGGCTTGTCGAAGCCGTAAAGCGTCTTGATCTCCGCCAAGAAGGCCGGGTCGAGGCCGCGCGCGCCGCGCGAATCGTTGCGCCCCGCGCCGGCCGCCAGCTCGCCGCCGCCGCCCGAGACGCGCGCGGTGGCGGAAACATCGGTGCCGCGCAACTGCGCGACCAACTGCTCGACGGGGCCGCCCGGCGCGAACTGCACGATGGCGAAATTGATCACCATGATGCCGAACAGGGTCGGAATGATCAGCAGCAGGCGGCGGATGATATAGGCCCACATGGCGTCACTTCTTCCGGTTCTGCTGTTTGCGCCAGCGGCGGATCGACATCATCAGCACGAACAGCCCGCCCGCGGCAATCATCAGCTTTTCGGCCCAGCTGTTCCCGCGCTTGGATTCCTCGCTTGCCGGCGCGCCGACCGCATCGGTTGACTGCGCCTTGAGCTCGGCGACGGCGGCCGCTTTGGCGGCGCCGAGCGCGCGATCCTTGGCGGCATCGACCCACCAGCTATCGAACTGATAGCCCTGCAGCGGCGTCGCGTCGGGGAAGCCGAACTTGTCCCAGAAGGCGATGCGGTCGCCGCCGAAAAAGTAGTTGGGCACGACGTAATAGCCGGCGAGCAGCACGCGATCGAGCGCGCGGCTGCGCGTCACCAGGCTTTGGCGGTCGGGCGCGGCGATGATCAGATCGACGAGTTGGTCGACCACGGGATCGCGCACGCCGGCATAATTATAGCTGCCGGCGGCATCGGCGCCTTCTGAGGAGAAGAATTCGCGCTGCTCGTTGCCCGGCGACATGGACTGCGGAATGATCGCCACCGTCATGTCGAAGTCGTGCGAATCCATGCGGTTCTGGTACTGCGAGGTGTCGACCGTGCGCATGTTCGCGTCGATGCCGAGGCGCTTGAGATTGGCGAGGAACGGCCCGGTCAGACGCTCGAGGCTCGGCTGGCTGAGCAGGATCTCGAAGCGCAGCGGCCGGCCGCGTTTGGTCTCGACCAGCTTGCCGCGATCGTCCACTTTCCAGCCGGCCTCTTCGAGCAAATTCAGCGCTGTCAGCAGATTGCCGCGGATGCCGCCGGGGCCGTCGCTGCTCGGCGCCTGATACACCTCGGTGAAGACGCGCTCGGGCAGCTGATCCTTGAATTTCGCCAGTAGCGCCAGCTCGTCGCCCTCGGGCAGGCCGCGCGCCGCGAGCTCCGTGTCGGAGAAGTAGCTCTGGGTGCGCCTGTAGGAGCCGTAGAACAGCTGGCGATTGCTCCATTCGAAATCGAAGGCGTAGGAGATCGCCTTGCGCACACGCCAGTCTTCGAAGATGTCGCGCCGCGTGTTGAAGAAATAGCCCTGCATGCCGGGCGGCGAGGGCGGACCGGGCGGCGTCGCGCGCTTGATCAGGCCGCGCCGCACCGCCGGCACGTCGTAGGCGACGGCCCAGTTCTTGGCGACGCGCTCGTCGCGCAAATCGAACTCTCCGGCCTTGAAGGCTTCCAGAGCGATGTTGTTGTCGCGGTAATAGTCGTAGCGGATCGTGTCGAAGTTGCGCAGCCCGACGCTGACCGGCAGATCCTTGGCCCAGTAGTCCGGCACGCGGCGATAGGTGATCGAGCGGCCCGGCTCGAAACTGTCGATCTTGTAAGGGCCGCTGCCGAGCGGCGGCTCCAGGGTGGTGCGCTCGAAGTCGCGCTTTTCCCAATAGGCCTTGGACAGCACCGGCAGGCTGCCGAGGATCACCGGCAATTCGCGGTTGTCGCCCGGCTTGAAGATGAACTTCACCTGATGCGGGCCGAGCTTCTCCGCCTTCTCGACGCTCTGGTAATAGAGGCGGCGGCGCGGATGGCCCTTGGTGCGGATGATGTCGAAGGAGAAGATCACGTCGTCGGCGGTCAGCGCGCTGCCGTCATGGAAGCGCGCTTCGGGCCGCAGGTTGAAGATGATCCAGCTGCGGTCGTCCGGCATCTCGAC
>JBGAIW010000081.1:0-19765 GCA_044225265.1 Reyranella sp. | reverse complement strand
CTTCCGCTGGTGCATCATCGGTGGCGACAGCCCGATCTATTGGCCCGGCTTCCTGATCAGCCTGGTGGTCGTGGCGTTCTTCCTCTGGCTCGGCATCCGGACCTTCCGGGCAACCGAGCGTGGTTTCGCGGATCTGGCCTGAACATGCCGAACACGGTCATCCAGTCGCGCGGACTGGGCAAGAAATTCATCATCAATCACGCCGCCGCGCCGCGTGAAGGCGAGCTGTTCGTCGACCTGCTGGTCAATCGCGCGCGCGCGCTGGGACGCAAGCTCGTCGGACGGCCCGCCCTGCATGACCCGACGCGGGGCCGCGTCGAGGAATTCTGGGCGCTGCGCGACGTCAATTTCGACATCAAGGCTGGCGAACTGGTCAGCATCATCGGCCACAACGGTGCCGGCAAGACGACCCTGCTCAAGGTTCTGTCGCGCATCACCGAGCCGACCGAAGGGCGCATCGAGGTATTCGGTCGGGTTAACAGCCTGCTCGAGGTCGGAACCGGCTTCCATCCCGAGCTCACGGGGCGCGAAAACATCTTCCTGAACGGCGCGATCCTCGGCATGACCCGGGTCGAGATGCACCAGCGCTTCGACGAGATCGTGGCTTTTGCGGGAGTCGAGAAGTTCATCGATACGCCGGTCAAGCGCTACTCGACCGGCATGTATGTCCGCCTCGCCTTCGCGGTCGCCGCCCATCTCGAGGCCGAGATCCTGGTGGTCGACGAGGTTCTGGCCGTCGGCGACGCCGAGTTCCAGGCCAAGTGCCTCAACCGCATGTCGCAGGTCGCGAGCAGCGGCCGCACGGTGCTGTTCGTCAGCCACAACTTCGCGGCCATCACCGCGCTCACCAAGCGCTCGATCGTGCTCCATGGCGGGCGCGTGACCTTCGACGGCCCGGTCGATGCGGCGCTCGCGCACTACACCTCGTCGCTCAGCAAGGTCGAACAGCGCCGCCAGTGGGGCCGCGGCCTCAATTCGACGTTGATAGCGGCCGAACTGCTCGACGAGCACGGCAACAAGACCGATCGCTTCGTTCCCGGCTCGCCCCTGCGGATCAAGGTCGTGTTCGAGACCACTGGCCTGCCCGGCCTGTCGCTCGACGCCATCCTGCGCGACCGGCACAACATCGCGATCGCCTACTACAACTCGAGCAACTTCAACCGCGTCTCGTTGCCGACCGACGCGGGCCGGTACGAATGCGTGCTGACGCTCGATCCCTACTGGCTGGCGGCGGGAGAGTACGGCGTCGACCTGCACATCACCGTCACCAACGTGATGGAGGACCACGGCGTCGACAGCGCCGTGCGCTTCATGGTCGATACCTGCAGCCCCGATGGCATTCCGTTCAGCTTCAGCCAGGAGATGGGTTACGGCAACCAGGCCATGCGGCTCGGCGCGCCACTGCTGTTCAAACCGCTGCCATCGCCCGGCGGATGAGCCGCCATGCCGGCCAGCATTTGCCTCGTCAGCCCCGGCAATCTCGCGTCCAATCCCCGTCTCATCAAGGAAGCGGATGCGCTGCACGATGCGGGCTACCGGGTGACGGCGATCGCCTGCAACTACACCGAGGCGCTGGAAGCCTATGACGACGAGATCGCGCGCACGGTCGGCTGGACGGCGGTGCGCGTGCCGAGGCCGGGGGGCGAGCGGATCGCCGGGGCGGCGGCACAGCTGGCGGGGCGGGTGATGGACGCGGTCGGCCTCGATATTCCCGTGAATGTCGCCGCCGCCGCCTATGGCGGCCCGTTCGCCGCCCTGCGCACGGCCGCCCTGGGGCAGAAGGCCGACCTCTATATTGCGCACTATGTCGCCGCCCTTCCGGCCGCGGCGGCGGCGGCGGCGCGGCACGGTGCGCTGCTCGGCTTCGACGCGGAGGATTTCCACTCCGGCGAAGGGCAAGGTGGCGATGCCGAGGAATTTCGCATGGAGCTGGTCAAGCGCATCGAGGAGTCCGTGCTGCCGGCGTGCCGGCACTTCACCGCGGCATCGCCGCTGATCGCGCGGGCCTACGGGGCGTTGTATGGCGTCACGCCCGCGACAGTGCTGAACGTCTTTCCGCTGTCGATGGCGCCGCCGTCGCCACGGTCAGCCCCGTCCCAAAGCGCCGCGTCCCAAAGCACCTCGTCGACCGCGGTCGGCGGGCTGCGCGCCTACTGGTTTTCCCAAACGATCGGCCTCGACCGTGGACTGCAGAGCTTCATCCGGGCGATGGCGCGCGCACGAACCCGGGTTACGCTCGATATTCGCGGCGGCAATCGCTGGGGCCATGGCGACACGCTTCTCGCCCTGGCGCGCGAGTTGGGGATCGGCGACAGGGTGACGATCCTGCCGATGGCGGCGCCGGAGCGGATGGTGACTCTCGCGGCCGACTACGATCTCGGCCTCTCGCTCGAGACCGACGCGACCCAGAGCCGACGGCTCTGTCTGACCAACAAGATCTTCACCTATCTGCTGGCGGGCATCCCCGTGCTGATGAGCGACACGCCGGCGCAGAGCGAACTGGCGCCGCAACTCGGCTCGGCCGGGCTGATCGGCTCGCTCGCCGATCCGCAGAGCCTGGCGCACGCGCTCGACCGACTGGGCGATCCGGCCGCGCTCGCCGGGGCCAAGCAGACGGCGTGGCGGCTGGGTCGCGAACGCTACAATTGGGACTACGAGAAGACGGCGCTGTTGCAGTCGGTGGCGGCTGCCCTCGGCGATTTGGCCGGGGAGGTGCGCCGATGACGCTTAAGCAACGTCTCGGCGCCTGGCTGGTTCCGCGCCTGCCGGTCAATCCCTGGGTGTTCCGCACCTTTCGCGTCGAGCTCAACGCGATGGCGGTCAGGCTGTTGCACCGGCTGCACCCGGGCTGGATCGCGCGGCGCCGCGCCTTGATGCGCCGGCGCGGCGTGCTGGCCAACATCGGCTGCGGGCCGTTCGGGCTCGAGGGATGGGTCAATCTCGATCTCTTTCCCGCGCCGGGCGTCACCATGCGCGCAGATTGCCGGCACGGCTTTCCCCTGGGCGACGGCGCGGCGCGCGGCATCCATGTCGAGCATTACTTCGAGCATCTCGAGCCCGGCCTCGAACGGCCGCGCTTTCTCGCTGAGTGCCGGCGCTGTCTCGAGCCCGGCGGCATCCTGCGCATCGTCGTGCCCGACATGCGGAAGTATGCCGAGGCCTATCTCGCACCGGGCTGGGGCCTGCTGAACGAGATCGGCTGCGGCGGCGACCGGCCGGAGAGCACCTTTGCCACCAAGATGGAGGCGCTCAACCACGTGTTCGTGCAGGACGGCGAGCACTACGGTGGCTTCGATGCCGAGTATTTGCGCCGTACCCTGCAGCAGGCCGGCTTCGACGATATCGAGCAGGTCGAGTGGCATCAGGGCCGATTTCCCGGTGGCGCGATCGATCGCGACCAGCACCGGACCTATTCGCTTTACATGGAGGCGCGCCGCTGATGCGCCTGCTGCTCACCGCCGATCCAGAGATCGAGGTGCCGCCCCGGCTCTATGGCGGCATCGAGCGGATCGTCGACGTGCTGGTGCGCCGCCTCAAGGCGATGGGCCATCAGGTCGGACTGGTCGCGCGCGAGGGCTCGACCGCGCCGGCCGACGCCTTCTATCCCTGGCCGGGGAAGAGTTCGCTGTCGCGCGGCGATACGCTGGCCAACATGTGGGCTCTGTGGAAGGCCAAGCGCGACTTCCGGCCTGACCTGTTGCACAGCTTCTCGCGCATCGCCTACCTGGCGCCGCATCTGCGCGGGCGCGTGCCGCTGGTCATGTCGTTCCAGCGCGAGCCCACGGCACGTACGGTGGGGCTCGCGGCCAGGCTCGCCGCACCCGGCACGCTGACCTTCACCGGCTGCAGCGAATACATCGCCCGCCAGGGCCGGCCGAGCGGCGGCGAGTGGCTGGGCATTCCCAACTTCGCCGACACCGAGGGACTGCATTTCAGTCCGAGCGTGCCGGCTGACGCGCCCCTCGTGTTCCTGAGCCGTGTCGAGGAGATCAAGGGCGCACACTGGGCGATCGAGATCGCGCGCCGCACCGGCAATCGACTGATCATCGCCGGCAACCATTCCGACAGCGGACCGGAAGGCGAGTTCTGGAAGCGGAAGATCGTGCCCGAGATCGGCCGCGACGGCGTCGAGTATATCGGTCCGGTCGACGACCTGCAGAAGGACAAGCTGCTGGGCGGGGCCAGGGCGATGGTCGTGCCGATCCGCTGGAACGAGCCGTTCGGCATCGTGTTCGCCGAGTCGCTGGCCTGCGGCACGCCGGTGATTTCCTGTCCGACCGGTGCGCTGCCCGAAATCGTGCGTCCGGGCGTCGAAGGCTTCCTGATCGAATCGATCGAGGAGGGGTGCGCCGCCGTGGGCAAGCTCGCCACGATCGACCGCGCCGCCTGTCGGCGACGGGCCGAGCAACATTTCTCCGCGCACGCCGTCGTGACGCGCTACGACGAGCTCTATCGCCGGCTGCACCAGAGGCAGGCCGCACGATGAATCCCTCCCAGTGCCGCCACCGCGTGGCGCTCGTGAGTGGCCACTTCGTTCCGAGCAATCTCGTGGGTGCGCAGCGGGCGCGGCTGTGGTCGCGCTATCTGCCGGAGTTCGGCTGGGAGCCGATCGTCGTGACCGCCGACCCGCGGCAGTACGAGGAAAAGCCCGATCCCGATCTCGAGCGGCTGGTCGCCCCGGACCTGCGCGTCATCCATGCGCCGACCTGGTCCACCGGACCGGTGCGACTGGTCGGCGATGTCGGCATCCGCTCCTTCCGCGGCTGCTACCGCGTCCTGGCGGACCTCGCCGAGCGGCGCGCGGTCGATTTCGTGCTGGTTACTATCCCGTCGAACTTCCTGGCGCCGGTCGGTCGGCTGATCCATCGCCGCTTCGGGGTGCCCTATGGCATCGACTATCAGGATCCGTGGGTGAACCGGTTTCCCGGCTCCGATGTCCGCTTCAGCCGCGCCTGGGCGTCCTACACGCTCGCCGGCCTGCTCGAGCCGTGGTCGGTGAAGCAGGCGGCGCTGATCACCGGCATGGCGCCGGGATATGTCGCGGGCATGCTCGAGCGCAATCCGGACGTCGCGCGGCGCGCCCATCTCGCCTACATGCCGATGGGCACCGCGCCCGAGGACTACGACCTGGTGCGCGCTCTGCACAAGAAGCCGTTCCTGTTCGATCCGGCGGACGGCCGCTACCACATGATCTATGCCGGTGCGCTGCTGCCGGCCGGCATCGTCGTGCTCGACAGCTTCCTCGCCGGGCTGGCGGCGCTGCGGCGCGCCTCGCCCGAACTGGCGTCACGCCTCAAGGTGCACTTCGTCGGCACCGGTTCCTCGCCCGACGATCCGAAGGGCCATCGCGTGATGCCGCGCGCCCGCCAGGCCGGCGTCGAGGACATGGTCGATGAGCATCCCAATCGCATCGGCTACGTCGACGCGCTGAACCATCTCGAATGCAGCAGCGCGGTGCTCGTGCTCGGCTCGACTGAGCCGCACTACACGCCGTCCAAGGTGTTCCAGGGACTGCTGTCGCGCCGGCCGCTGTTTGCCATGCTGCACGAGGCCAGCACGGCGGTGTCCTTGGTGCGATCCTCGCACGCGGGCAGGGCCATGACCCTGACGGAGAACCGGCTGCCGGGTCCGGACGCGGTGGCGGCGGAACTCGCGTCGCTGATGGCCGACGCGTCCTACGACGCGGATGCAGTCGACCGGTCGGCTTTCACAGCCTTCACGGCGCGCGAGTCGACGCGCCTGCTGGCCGAGGCGCTGGACAGTGTCGTCGCCAAGGGCGCCGGGACATGACCCTGCGCGTCGGTTTCCTCGTCAGCCATCCGATCCAGTACTATGCGCCGATCTTCCGTGCGCTCGCCGGACAATGCGATCTCACCGTGTACTTCGCCCACCGGCAGACGCCGGAGCAACAGTCGCGCGCCGGCTTCGGCGTCGCCTTCGACTGGGACGTCGACATCCTGTCGGGCTACGACAGTCGCTTCCTGGCCAACCGGGCCGGCGCGCCCTCGACCGACCAATTCTGGGGATGCAACACGCCCGAGATCGCGGCGGAGATCGCGCGCGGCCGCTACGACGCCTTCGTCGTGCCCGGATGGGCGCTGTGGTCCTACTGGCAGGCGGTGATTGCCTGCCGGCGCGCCGGCGTTCCAGTGCTGGTTCGCGGCGATTCGCAACTCGCCGGCCAGCGCCGATCCTGGGTGCGATTCGCCAAGGCGCCGGTGTTCTCCAGCATGCTGCGTGCCTTCGACGGCTACCTTTACGTCGGTCAGCGCAACCGCGAGTACCTGCTGCATCACGGGGCGCGGCCGGACCGGCTGTTCTTCTCGCCCCACTGCATCGACAACGATGCCTTCGCCGAGGCGAGCCGGCGGGCGCGCGCCGCCCATCTCGGGCGGCGAGAGGCGGCGGGTTCGGTGCCGAGGGTGCTGTTTGCAGGGAAGTTGATCGCCAAGAAGCGGCCGCTCGACGTCCTGCGGGCGATTGTCGCGCTGAGGTCAAACGGCGTGCCGACTGAGATGGTCTTTGCCGGTTCAGGCGAACTGCAGCCCGAACTTCAACAAGTTGCACAACGTGCCGGTGTGCCTGTGGAATTCATGGGGTTCGTCAACCAGAGCCGGATGCCGGAGGTCTACGCATCGGCCGATGCGGTCGTGCTGCCGTCGGAAGGCACCGAGACCTGGGGGCTGGTGGTCAACGAAGCGATGGCCTGCGGCGTTCCGGCCGTGGTTTCCGATGCCGTGGGGTGCGGGCCGGATCTCATCGTGCCGGGGCAAACCGGCGCGGTCTTTCCCCTCGCCGATACCGCCGGATTGGCACGCGCACTGCGCGAAGTGCTCGCCTTCGATCCCGACGCGACCGGCCGATCCATAGCGGCACACATTGCGCACTATGCCCCGGTCCACGCCGCTCAGGGCGTGATCGAAGCCGCGCATAGGCTTTGCCGGCGCCCTCTGGTAAGGTAGTTGCTGGCATCGCGAATTCGAATTTCATCCACTTATATTGAATTTCAGGCACTTATGACCACGGCAGTCATCATGCAACGAGCGAGGCCAGCCCCCGTGCTGGACTTCGAACTCGTTCGCAGGGGCTTCCTCTACTTCGCGATCGTGATGGGAGTCGTGGCGCCGTTCACGCGTGAGCCGGTCGTCACGATTGGCGGCGCGATCGTGCCGTGGGTCATCGTCAAGATCATCGGCACGCCGAACATGCCGGCGGCGGCCCTGTACCTCTTCATCTGGCAGTGGATGCAGGTCTACACGCGCGTGCCGGTGGCGTGGATCGACAAGGAGACGCTGGGTGGCGGCCTCTACGGACCCGACGTGGCGCGCGCCTACTGGTACATGCTGGCGAGCCTTGTCACGATGGCCGTGGCATTCCGCGCCGTGCTGTCGCGGGCAAAGCCGCCGACGCGTTCGCAGTTGACTGCCCACTACAAGTGGCAGCTCAACGACGTGCTGCTGGTCTATGTCGCCTCGTTCGGGGCATCGATGGTCAGTGCGTTCCTGATCAAGGCGTCGCCCGGCCTGGCGCAGGTCCTCGACGCGGTGGCCCGCCTGAAGGTCGTTGGCCTGATGATGGTCTTCATCTACTGCATCTCGACCGGGCGGGGCATGAAGTGGGTGGCGATCGTCGTTCTGTTCGAGGTCGCCATCGGCTTTACCGGCTTCCTGTCGGACTTCCGCGCGGTGTTCATCTACCTCGGCATCGCCGCCGTCGCCGCCAGGGTCAAATGGAAGGGCTCGACGACGGTCGGCGCGCTGCTCGCAGCTACGGTGCTGATCACGCTTGCCATCTTCTGGACGTCGGTGAAAAGCGATTACCGAGTCTACGCGGCCCAGTCCGACGAGAGCCAGGAAATCAAGGTGCCGCTCAGCGAGCGCATGTCCTATCTCGGCCGCAAGGCGCTGGCGCCGCAGGAGATCAACCTTTCGGAGACCTTCTACGCCCTGCTGTCGCGCCTTGCCTACGTCGACATCTTTGGCTCGGTAATCAGCGTGCAGGAAGCCTCGCCCGAACCTCAGGCGATGCGGCAATGGACCGAGGCGATCGAGCATGTCACCCAGCCGCGCTTCCTCTTCCCGAACAAGCCGGCGCTTTCCGACACGGACGTCTACATGCGCCTCGCGCGTGCATACGGGCTCGATGCGATCAGGTCGGGCACCTCGATCAGCGTCGGCTACATGGGCGAGAATTTCGCCGACCTCAAGTTTCCCGGCATGCTGGTCGGCATGTTCGCGCTCGGGCTCATGCTGGCCGGCATCATCAAGGTCATGCTTTCGTTCAAGCTGCCGCAGATCATGATCGACGGCATCATCATGGCCTTCATATTCAGTATGGCGCGAGACGGAGTCGAGGTGTCGCTGCCCAAGGTGCTCGGCGGCATGATGCTGTTCTTCGTCGTGACCTTGCTGATGAACAAGTTCTTGTTCCCCAGGGTCGTCCACTTCCTCGACAATCGCGCATTGGCGGCGGCGGCCAGCCCGAAATCGTCGCGTCGACGGACCCGCTGATGCATTCGGCGGATTTCGCCGCCGAACCGGCCGCATGATCGACGTCTCGATCGTCATTCCGACCTTCAATCGATTGTGGTCGCTGCCGGCCGCTGTCGATTCCTGCTTCGCAGCGGGCGGCAAGGTCGAAGTCATCGTGGTCGACGACGGAAGCACCGACGGCACCTGGGAATGGCTGCAGGGTCGGCCGGACGTCGTGGCGCTGCGCAGCGAGAACTGGGGCAAGTGCTGGGCCGTGGTCGCCGCCATGGCGCGCGCGCAGGGCGAATACGTACGTTTCCTCGACTCCGACGACTGGCTGAAGCCCGGCGTCAACGCCGGCCAACTCGATCTGGCGCGCGCCTCCGGCGCGGATCTCGTCGTCGCAGGCTACGAGGATTTCTATGAAGCGGAGAAAACGGGGGAGGAGGGCAGGATCAGCCCGCATCCCTGGGTCGATTGCGACGATTTTGTCGCCCAGCAGTTCGGCGAGGTGCCATTCTCACACTATTCCGCCTTTCTGTTCCGCCGTGCCTTCGTCGCCGACATCCCGCATCGTCAGGAGTTCGCGCTGCGCGATGACCGGATGTTCATGCTCGAGGTGGCGATCCGCGGCCCGAAGCTGGCGGTCTTCCGTGAGCCGGTCTTCGTGCATCGCCATCACGCACGCGGCCGGCTGCAGGGCACGTCGGGATTCCGCCGCATGCAGGCCGACTGGACCAACATCGCGGTCTATCGCAAGGCCGTGGCGATGCTGGCGGCGCGCGACGAGCTGACGCCGCGCCGCAAGCGCGCCGCCGTGTCCTACATCTGGCCGGTCGTACGAAACCTCGCCAAATGGGAGATCGGCGAGGCCGCCGCGGCGGCGCGCTGGGCGTTCGAGCTCGATCCCGGGTTTGCGCCGCACGAGCGCACAAGTATTTTGCTGGGCTATAAGATGCTAGGTTTCGCGGCGACCGAAAGGCTGGTCCGGCTGCAGGCGTCGCTTCGACGGAAGTCGGGCGCCGATCCGGCCTGACGAGGCCGGCCGGCGTCAACAACGACGGTTACATGACTCTGCGCGTCGCTCACTGTGTCGGCTTTTACTTTCCGGAGAATGTCGGTGGAACGGAGGTCTATGTGCGCGACCTCGCCATCGGCCTCGACCGTCTTTCCGTCGAGAGCGAGATCGTGGCGGCGACCGATCGTGGCTACGAGGAATACGACTGGGCGGGCGCGCCGGTGTTCCGGTATCCCGCGAATTGGGCCGACATTCGCGCAGAATCGTCGGCCTCGACCGGGTCCGGCCTCAGCAAGTTCCAGGAACTTGTGCTGCGCGCCAAGCCGGACGTGTTTCACCTGCATTCGTGGACGACCGGCGCCGGCCTGAAGCATCTCGCGCAGGTGGCGCAGCTCGGCATTCCCCGGGTCGTGACGGTGCACGTGCCGTCGGCGCTCTGCCTGCGTGGCACCATGATCCTCAACGGCAAGGAGGCCTGCGACGGGCGGATCGAGGAGCAACGCTGCACCCAGTGCTGGGCCCTGTCGCGCGGCTTGCCGACGCCGGCGGCCTATGCGGTGTCGCACCTGCCGCGCATGGCGGTGACGCGCGACCTGTCGCGCACGCTGGGCCGCGTGGCCACTGTCCTGTCGGCACGCTCGCGGGTCGACATGCAGATCCGCGACCTGCGCAAGATGGCCGAACTGAGCGACAGGGTGGTCGCGCCGAGTCAGTGGGTGTTTTCGGCGCTGGCGGCCAACGAGGTGCCTGCCGAGAAGATCTTCGTGTCGCGCCAGGCCGTTGCCGATTCATTCGTGTCGCTCGGGGCGGCGGCCGAGCGGACCAGCGATCCCGGTACGCTGCGCATTGGCTTCGTCGGCCGGCTCGAACCGTACAAGGGGCCGCACGTGCTGCTCGAGGCCATGAATCTCCTGCCCCGGGACCTGCCTGTGAAGCTGATCGTGGCTGGCAGCGGCACGGAGCCTCCCTATCTGCGGACCCTGGAAGCGGCGGCGGCCGGTGATGACCGCATCGAGTTCCTCGGCTCGATCTCGCACGGCCAGCTGCCGGACTTTCTGAAGCGAATCGATATCCTCGCCGTGCCGTCGAACTACATGGAGACCGGTCCACTTGTCGTGCTCGAGGCCTTTGCCTTCGGCATCCCGGTGATGGGCGCCAATCTCGGCGGCATTGCCGAGCGCATCCGCGACGGCGTCGATGGCTGGCTGCTGCCGTTCCAGGACAGTCGGCCGTGGGCCGACGCTATCGCGGAGGTGGCGCTCGATCGCGGCAAGCTGGCGCAACGCGCGGCCAACATCGCGGTTACCCGCACCATGACGACGGTCGCCGAGGAAATGGCGGCGATCTATCGCGAGGTCGTCGAGGCCAAAGCCGCGGTAAGCCAGGCGGCTCCGTCTATCGCCGGCGCGGCCGGCCGCTGAGGGCCGGGGCGCCCGTGACACCGCACGGCTTCGACGTCCCGCCACGGCGGGGCCTCACCCTGTCGGTGGTCGTTCCGGTCTATAACGAGCGCCAATTCCTGCCGCGGTTGCTGCGCGCAGTGATGCTCGCCTTGCCGGGCGTAGAGCGAGAGATCGTGCTGGTCGACGACGGTTCGGACGACGGCACGCGCGACTGGATCAGGTCGACTTTTCCGGCCGCGGCCAATCCTGTGGCGGGCGTGCGGCGCGGCGAGGATGACAGCGTCGAATTCCTGTTGCGCGAGGCGGCCGCGACCGAGCCCGACGGCAACTACGAGCAGGTCGCGGGCGCCGTGACGGTTCGGCCGTTGCTGCACGAGGCCAACGCCGGCAAGGGCAGGGCGCTGCGCACCGCCTTCGCGGCGGCCGCCGGCGATGTGATCGTGATCCAGGATGCCGACCTCGAGTACGATCCGACCGACTGGGCGCCGATGTTCCGCCTGCTGCAGACCGGCGTCGCCGACGTGGTGTACGGCTCGCGTTTCCACGGAAAGCCGCATCGCTCGCTGTATTTTTTTCACTACCTTGGCAACCGGCTGATCTCGCTGCTGTTCAACGTGCTGTTCGACCAGATGCTGTCGGACATCGAGACCTGCTCCAAGATGTTCGACCGCAAGGTGCTGGAGGGCGTCGAACTGATCAGCGACGATTTCGGCATCGAGGTCGAGTTGTCCGCCGCCTTCGCCAGGCCGCGGCGCTGGCGCATCTACGAATGCGCGATCAACTACTACGGACGCACCTACGACGAGGGCAAGAAGATCGGCTGGCGCGATGGCCTGCTCGCGTTGTGGTACGTCGTGAAGTTCCGCTTCCGGAACCTCAGCCGTCCAGGCGGGTGAAATGCTCGGTGGCTCCCAGGCCACCGCCCGTGCCGCCGCCCGTGCCGCTGTCTTTCGTGTAGCTGATGGTGCCGGAATTGGCGTCGGTCCACTTGAATATGAAGCGTGACGCCTGATCGCGCGGCACGAATTCGATACGGTCTCCCAAGACGTTTGCCGTCGTGAAGCGCCAAATGCTTCCGGCCTCGAACTTTCCGGTCTTCGGATTATGGATTCCCTTTTGCGAGGTGATGATCTCGGCAGTCTGCCCGTCGACCGACATGACGACGAGAAGGGCAGGGTCCTTGCCCAACGGATTCGTGTTCATGAAGCGGAAGGATCCTGCCATTCGCGCGAGCGCAGGATTGGCTACCGGACGGCACGCCACGAGGCCGGACGGCAGCGACAAATTCTGCTCATGGACGAACTTGTAGGCGTTGGATAGCTCGATGATCCGCGAGAGGTCCCTGCCCAGGCCGGCGGGACCCGAGATCGCGATGCCGGACGGCTTGCTCGGCCCGTTCAAGGTGAAGGGCTGGTCGTAGCCATTGCGGTCCCACACGACCTGCTTGCCCTCGGTGGCGATCAGCACGTCGCGTCGCAGCTTCGATGTCAGCGACTGCACGTCGATGGACGGAGCCTGCAGCTGGCGTAGCAGAGCTGCCGCAAAGGGGCTGTTCTGTCCAGGCGGACCGTCCATGGCGACCCGGCCCGGGGCGGTGGAGAACAGTACCAGCGCGTTGGGCACACGCTGAGCGCCTACTAGGACGGCGGCCTGCCGCTCGGCTTCGAGCTGCCGCCAGCCATCGGCCGGGTTGTTGCGGCAATTGTCGAAGACGCCGAGCCGGTGAATCCCCCGGTTCGCCGCGCCTGTCATGGTGGTGGGCACGAGCCTGTCGACGGCGCTGGGTGTGCTGAGATCGGCGTCCACCGGCACGAGATAGGCCTTCCTCGCCCAACTTGCGCCATGTCCGGCAAAATAGAACGCCGAGAAGTTCGCTCCCTGCGAAGCGGACTTGAAGCTCTCCAGCGCTTTTTCCATCGCCGCGCGGGTGGCGTCGAGCACGAGTTCGGTCTTCAGACCGATCGTCTCGAAGGCGCGGGCAATGTCGGGCGCATCGCGCTTGACGTTGGGAAGCGCGGCTTCCCATTGATATTTCGAGTTACCGATAACCAGTGCGACGCCGGCATTTCCTTGCGCGCGTACGACGCCGGGTGCGCCGATCAGTGCTGCAGTCCCGGCGAGCAAGCTGCGCCGACCGAGATGAAAAGTGCCCTTGGCAGCGTTCATGTTGAAAGTGTCCACCCTCTTCAAATTCGCTGTCAATTGCGGGAGACTGAAGCAGGGGATGAAGTCGGTGCACGCGCGCCGAACTTTCATTCCCTGTGTCCTGCGCCCCATCGGCGGCGCTCGTCGCGACGTCGATTGTCCCGTGCGTGTCCCGGGCTCGGCGTGCCACGGTTCATGGCTTGTGTGATATGGTCGGCGCGAACACGAATTCTGGTCGACCGCCCGTGGCTGCGAGCCTTCCGCTCAATCTTTTCTACGAAGAGCCTGATCCCGATCGCTGGGTGCCGTTCGACCGCTATCCGCGGCGTGTCGTGCGCCGGTTGTGGCGCGGTCCGTGGCAGCCGTCGGGCCACATGCGGGTGCTGCTCAATCTCATGACCGGGCTCGACCGGGTGGGCATTCCCTATCGGGTCAACGACTACCGCTACATGCGCGCCAACCCGAGCGAGCTCGCCTGCCTGATCGGCAAGCCGCATATCCTCAAGGAATTTCCGCTGGCCACGCCGCTGCTTTTCGGGCCATCGATCTACAACCATCCGATCGACGACGAACTGCTGCCGTACCGGCACGCGGTGCGCCAGGTGCTGGTGCCGAGCCCCTGGGTCAAGGACATGTTCTCGAAGTTCTGGCCCGGGCTGGTCACGGTATGGCCGGTCGGTATCGACACCATCCGCTGGTGTCCGGCGCCGACGGTGCCGAAGGACATAGACGTTCTGATCTACGACAAGATCTTCAAGGACCGCGCCCGGATCGAGAAGGAGGTGATCGATCCGCTGATCGCCGAGTTGCGGCGACGCGGCCTGGTGGTGGCGCAGTTGCGCTACGGGTCCTACTTCGAGCGGCAGTTCTACGCCCTGACCCGACGGGTGAAGTCGATGGTCTACCTCAGCCGGCATGAGACCCAGGGCATCGCGCTGCAGCAGACACTGGCCTCGGACGTGCCGGTCTTCGCCTGGGACCCCGGCGGCGAGTGGCAGAGCCTCGAATACCTGCTGCGCGGCGTTCGTTTCAGTCCGGTGACGTCGGTGCCATACTGGGACGACCGCTGCGGCGTGAAGTTCACGGGGCCGCAGGACTTTTTGTCCGCTTTCGACCGTTTCTGGACCGGCGTACAAGCCGGACAGTTCGCGCCACGGCGCATGATCGAGGACACCAAGTTGACGCTCGAGGATTGCGCGCAGGCCTATGCAGATTTGGCGCACAAGTACGCGAGTTGAAGGCACGGCGGATGCTGAAGGTAACGACGACAGGCAATGCGACGCTGATCGCCTACGACGGCAAGCCGGTGGTGGTGACCGATCCGTGGTACGGCGACGAGGAGCCGGCCTATTTCGGAAGCTGGGTGCTCAGCCACAGGATTCCGGCACACCTCAAGGAAGACATCGACAAGTGCGAGTTCGTCTTCTTCAGTCACGGCCATCCCGACCATCTCAACCCGACGAGCCTCGAACGCTTCCGGTCGAAGAAGATTCTGCTGCCTGACCATGTCGGCAGCCGCATCCTCAAGGACCTGACTCCGGGCGGCTATCAGGTCACCGTGCTGGCGGACCGGCAGTGGGTCGGCTTGTCCGACAACATCCGCGTCCAGTCGATCACCACGCAGATTCAGGACGCCGTGCTGCTGCTCGATGTCGGCGGCAAGCTGTTCATCAACCTTAACGATGCCGGCCTGCGCGACTGCGCGCGGCACATCCGCGGCATCGCGAAGGATTTCAAGGACAGCTACGTGTTGCCGCTGTCGGGCTACGGCGACGCCGACATGATCAACTTCTTCAGGGAGGACGGCTCGTTCGTGCTGCCGCGTGCGGCGCGCAAGCCGTCGGTCGGCGGCCAGCTCACCAACCTCGTCAAGGCGACCGGCGCGCGCGCAGTCATCCCATTCTCCTCGTTCCACCAGTACCAGCGCGAAGATTCGATGTGGGCGCAGGCCTACACCACGCCGATGGATGCCTTCACCCAGGGGTTGGCGCCAGGCGTCGAATATCATCCGCCGTTCTCGACCGTCGACTGCCGCACCGGCGAGGTCACGACCGAGACGCCGCCCGAACACATCGTGACGCCGCGGCCGGCCGCCGAATTCGGGGACAACTGGTCGGACTCGCTCGAAGCCAAGGACGTCGCCGCGATCGAGGCCTATTTCGCGCGCAAGGACCGGGTGCAGGACTATCTCGGCTTCGTGACTTTCCGGGTCGGCGGCAAGGACCACGCGATCAGGATGCGCGGGCCGAAAGAGCGTGGCATCACATTCGAGGTGCCGCGCGGCAGCCTGATGACGTCGATCGAATACCGCATATTCGATGACCTCCTGATCGGCAACTTCATGAAGACCACCCTGCACGGCCTGCACGAACTGAACGAAGGCAGGGGCAGCTTCATCTACAGCGTCGCTAAGTATGCCGACAACGGACTGGCCGAGAGCAATGCCGAGGTCGACGCCTATCTCGCCGAGTACCGCCGCCGCGCCGGCGTCGACTATCTGATCAGCGCGCTGGAGGACAAGTCGCGCGGCTTCATCACGCGCTTCGCCGCGCAGGACACCGCCGTCTACAAGATGATGAAGAAGGTCTATCTCTCCTTCATCCGCTGATTCCTAGAGGCGCCACTCCTCCAGCCAGTCGGCGAGGCGGCCCTCGCGGCCGATCGTGCCGCGCTGCACCGGAAACAGGCGATCGATGAGGCCAGAAGGCAGCATTTCCCGGGCTGCGAGCACGAAGCCGAGATAGGAACCCTTGAGGTCGAAGGCGGTGCGCCGGTCCGGCACGCGCTCCCAGCTCACCAGCCGGTC
The DNA here is from genome assembly GCA_044225265.1 of Reyranella sp. Lineage (GTDB taxonomy): Bacteria > Pseudomonadota > Alphaproteobacteria > Reyranellales > Reyranellaceae > Reyranella. Next base: position 3,922 of record JBGAIW010000081.1, on the reverse strand, counting down.
GGGATAGGAGCGGGTGGCGACCAGCGACGGGGCGTTCTGGCTCACGAAGCAGGCGAGCATGCGCTGCTTGAGCGCGAGTTCCGCCGCGCTCAGCCGGTAGACGAAGACCCTGCGCCCGTCGATCCCGTCGGGCGGGCCGTAATACGACACCAGGCCGAGCCAGCGCACGCACAGCGCCAGCACACGATGCGGCGTCCAGAAGAGCGACGCCAGCGGCGTGTATTCGGGCGCCTCGTAGACCCTGAATTCGTCCCGCTCGGTCACGATCTGGTCGAGCAGACCGACCGTCATGTCGTGATGCACGTGGCCACCCTCGAACATCGGGGCCACGATGACGGTTGGCTTGAAGGCATCGACCTCCGTGCGCAGCGCGGCGGCGGCGGCGCGCAGGCGCTGCGGGTCGCGCTGGCGCAGCCTGGGCAGCAGATCGAGCGAGCGCACGTCGTCGCCGCCGACGCCTGCGAGCTGCCAGGCGGTGCGCGCTTCGCGTGCACGGATCTCGGCCAGGCCGGATGCCTCGTCGGGCGCGAGATAGAGCACGCGCGTGGTGCCGCCCAACGCCACGTTGCGCGCGCCGATGCCGCCGGCGGCGATTACGCAATCGTCCTCATGGGGGGCGAGGATCAGCAGACGCTCGGGCGTCGACCAGTCGGCCGGCCGCTCGAGCGCATGACTCCGGCGCCACGCCCACAGGCAGAGCGCGGCGAGCAGTGAATAGAAGAGCGCGAAGGGCAGGGCGATCCAGCCGGCCTTGCCGCCGGCGTCGAACAGCCCCCACAGCAGCAGGGCTGCCGCTGACATCAGTGCGGCGGCGAGTCCGGGCTTGTCGTGAATTTGCAGCTTCATTCGATCGCGTCGCACCAGCGGGGCCTAGCTATGCTATTGGAAGGCGCGTAACCGCAAGTCCCTCCCAAGCTCGTCCGGCCTCCTCCTTGCGCCTGCTTCACGTCATCCCGACCTACCTGCCGGCCGTCCGCTACGGCGGTCCGATCCAGACGGTGCATGCGCTTTGTCGTGCGCTGGCGGGACACGGCCACGACGTGCATGTCTACACCACCAGCGTCGACGGTCCCCATGACAGCGACGTGCCGCTCGGCCGGCCGGTCGACCTCGACGGGGTGAAGATCACCTATTTCCGCAGCGCCGTGCTGCGGCGTCTCTACTGGTCGCCGCCGCTGGGGCGCGCGCTCGAGGCGGGCGTGCCGGGTTTCGACCTCGTGCATGTTCACGCGATCTATCTGTGGCCGACCTGGATGGCGGCGCGGGCCGCGCGGCGGTACGGCGTGCCCTACGTGCTGTCGCCCAGGGGCATGCTGGTGCCCGAGCTGATCCGGCGCAAGAACCGGCTGATCAAGACGGCGTGGATCAACCTGATCGAACGGCGCAATGCCGAGGGAGCGGCGGCGGTTCACACCACCTCCGAGGTCGAGGCGCGTCATCTCGAGAGCTTCGGCTGGAAGCTGCCGAAGGTGGTGACCATCCCGCACGGCGTCGACGATCCGCCGGGCACGATGGAAGGCAGCCGGCTGACCAACGACGTTGCGCAAGTGATCGCGCCCGCCGAGCCGTACGTGCTGGGGCTGGGCCGCATCAGCTGGGAGAAGGGCTTCAACCGCCTGATCGAGGCGATGCCGCGCGCGCCGGGCGTGCGCGTCGTGATCGCCGGCGGCGATGCCGGTCAGGCGGCATCGCTCGCCGAGCAGGCCAAGGCGCTCGGTGTCGCCGAGCGCACGACGATCATCGCGCGTCACGTCGACGGGCCGGACAAGGAGGCGCTGTTCGCCCATGCGCGGGCCTTCGCCATGACCTCGCTGTCGGAGAATTTCGGACTCGCCGCCTTCGAGGCGATGCGGCGCGGCCTGCCGGTACTGGCGGTGCCCGATGTCGGCATGTCGGAAATCGTGCGCGACGCCGATGCGGGTTTCGTGGTCGCCGCCGATCCGGCCTCGATCGGTGACGCGTTGACGCGCCTGATCGACGACAGAGCGGGCGCGCGCGCGATGGGCGAGCGCGGCCGCGAACGGGTCGTGGCACAGTATGGCTGGTCCGCCGTCGCGGGCCGCATGGAAGAGGTCTATCGCGCGGCGATCGGTAACAAGGGGCCGAGGTCGTGACCGCCGAATTGCTGACCAAGAGTCCGTTCGACCCGCTGCGCGAGCGCCGCCTGGTGATCATCGCCGACTGGATTCCGCCCGACTTCGGCGCGGTCGGGCAGTACATGCAGATGCGCGCGCGGGCGCTGGCTGGACTGGGTCACGAGGTGACCCTGGTCGGTCTCTCCTCGACGGAGAACTCGACGCGGCGCGAGGCGATCGGGCAGGGGAGGCTCACCGAGGTACGGCTGCTCACCGGTGCCGTGCCGCGCGCCTCGCTGGTGACGCGGCTGCTGTGGACGATCCTCACCAACCTGCGCCTGGTGTGGGCATCGTTCGGCGCGTTGTGCGCCGCCGACGGGATCCTGTTCACCGGCTCGCCGCCGTTCCTCATCCATCTGCTGGCGCCGCTGCGCTTTCTGTGGCGCGGTCGGCTGGTCTACCGCATCACCGATTTCCATCCCGAATGTCTGATCGCCGCGCGACCGCGCGCGTCGGGTGCGCTCACCCTGATGCTGGCGCTGACCAAGTTCTGGCGGCGGCGGATCGGCGGCTTCGAGGTGCTGGGGCGCGATCAATGGAAGCGGCTCGCCGAGTCGGGCATTGACGAGGCGCGCATCACTCTGGTGCGCGACGGCTCGCCTGTGTCGTTCGCGGGCGCGGCACCCGAGACGCTGCCGGCCGACCTCGCCGGCCGCTGTGTGCTGCTCTATTCGGGCAACTATGGCGTGGCGCACGAGGTCGACACTGTGTTCGAGGGCTATCGTCGGCATCACGCGACCGGGACGGGGCGGGTGGTGCTGTGGCTCAGTGCCGCAGGTGCGGGTGCCACAGAGCTTGAGCAGCGCTTCGGCGCCGCCGGTTTGCCGTTCCACCGCAGCGCGCCGGTGCCGCTCGAGCGGCTCGCAGGGTTGCTCGAGGCCCCCGACGGGCACCTCGTCACCCTCAAGGACAGCTTCGTCGGCTACGTCATGCCGTCCAAGATCTACGCCTGCATCGAGTCGAAACGACCGATTATTTTCTGCGGAAGTGCAGATTCAGACGTGGACTTGCTCGCTCGTGAGGCGGTTCCGCGAAGCGATTACTGGCGGGTGTCGTGCGGTGACCCGGCCGGTTTCGCCGCCGCGCTCGAAGCACTCGCCGACAGGTCCGGCAAATAGCCATCGCGGCAAGTATTTGCACCAGCTTTGTCTCAGATACATTTGATCTGGTGGGATGGGGATTGGACTCTTGGAATCTAGCGTTCTTTTGGGTATTTTGCGTGCAGATTTGGGGTGGGACCAGTCCCGGTGACGACCGGAGCCGGGCCCGAATCGACTTCGAAGTGAACTATGCTTTGCGCCGGAACGTATGCCGGTACTTAGGCGGGTTATATGAATAAAATTGCATTGCGAACGCAGGGTCTGATCGCCGCCGTTTCCCTTGTGTGGACCGGCGTGGCCTTCGCGCAGAACGCTAATCCGCTTCAGGGCAATCAGAATCAGCAGCAGCAGAATCAGCAAGGCGGGCCTCAGCAGGGCGGTCCTCAGCAGCAGGGCGTCGGCCCGCTGCAAGGAGCCGATCCCGGTGGCGCAGGTCCGCTGCAAGGTGCCAATCCCGGCGGTGCCGGTCCGCTCCAGGGCGCCAATCCCGCAGGCGCCGCGCCGCAAGATGCTGGCGCGCAGGGCGCTGCTGGTCCGGGTGGTCCCGGCGGGGCCGTGCCGGGTGTTGTAGGCCCCGGTGGCGCAGGCCCCGGTGGTGCCGGTCCGCTGCAAGGCGCGAACCCCGGCGGCGGTGCTGGTCCGCTTCAGGGCGCCGCGCCGGGTGGCGCCGGTCCGTTGCAGGGCGGT
>JBGAIW010000080.1:0-19788 GCA_044225265.1 Reyranella sp. | reverse complement strand
ATAGAGGCGGCCGTTGACTTCGTACTTGCTCATGACAGCTCCGCGCGAATCTGTTCCGCCAGATAGTGGGTGACGTGGCGCTTGTAGGACGCCGAGCCATGGACGTCGTTGAACCAGGCGTCGGGCGGCAGTCGCGCGTCGATCGCCTGGCGCATCTCGGCGGCCGACGGCGTCTTCGCGAAACGCAGATGCACCGGCCGCGGCGTCGCGGCGCTGACGGTCAGCAGGAAGTCCTCGCCATTGTCCTTGACGGTGGCGACGATCAGCGCCGCCGAGCGGCCGTAGTGCGTGAGCGACACCTGCCGCATGGCGAAGCGCTTGGTGAGCGCCGAAGCCGGCAGGAAGATCGAGCGCAGCAGCTCGCCCTTCTGCAGCACGTTGGTGTGCATGCCGGTGACGAAGTCGACCACCGGCACCTGGCGCGGCTTGCCGCCCTGCGGCCACAGCGTGCAGACGCCTTCCAGCGCGGAGGTCAGCGAGACCATCGCGCCGGCGGGCAGCGACATCACCACGTTGCCGCCGACGGTCGCGGCGTTCCAGATCTTGAAGGACATCAGGAAGGCGTCGATGCACTTGTCGATCAGGGGAACGGCCTTCCACTCCGGCGGTCCCTTGAAGTCGTGCAGCTCGACGATCCTGCAGGTTGCGGCGATCTCGAGCCCGTCCTTGGTCGCGGTCAGGGCCGGCCAGCCGAACTGGTCGAGATCGACCAGCGTGTCGGTGTTGACCTGGGGTTCGGAAAACAGCCAGGTGCCGCCCCCCAGGAAGGCATGGCCGTCGCGCCATTCGATCTCCTCGAACGACTTGGGCCGCTTCACCTCGACGATCGTATTGAGATTCATGCCATTCCTCAGCGACTTGAGTGGGGGGCGACTTCAGTGGTGGGGCGACTTGAGCGGGGTGGGACCACGACGCGGGCGGCGGTGCCCGCGTCGTGGAAGCAGGCGGGCGGTCGTTACTTCAGGTCGTCGAGCGAGGTCGGGCCCGGACCGGTGGTGATCAGGGTCGGCCACTGCTTGGAGCCGAACGGCACGGCGGGCGGCAGGAAGGGCTGCTTACCGCGGCGCTGCATCTCGGAGATGATGGTCTTGCGGCCGTCGCCTCCCATCAGCTCGAAGTCCATGACCTTGTAGTTGCCGAAGAACAGCTCGCCGACCGAGCGGTCGCCGATGATGCGCGTCATCGAGGTCAGCATGTCCTCGGGCGTGGTGGTGAAGCCCATCGTCTCGATCAGCATCAGGCGGTCGTTGATCGCCTCGGGGCCGAAATACTGGGCCAGCACCGAGTACAGCACGTTGTTCTGACGGGCGACGTAGATCGTGTTGGCCGCCGCATAGGTCTTGGCGAGGTCGGGCCCGAGCATCTTCGACCACTCGTCCATCACGCCCATCCAGTGCTTGACCTGGGTGGAGGCCGCCCAGTTGATGATCAGCTTGACGTTGGGGGCCTGCTTCTTGGCCCACGCGGTCAGTCCGTCGAGGGTGACCGCGCCCTTGGCCAGGCTCTCGTCCATGTAGGCGACGTTGTTGGCCAGGATCTCCTTCACCGCCGGCTTCCAGTCGGCCTGGATGTCGGTGCTGGCGTCGAGACCGTCGAGCGCGGTCTTCATCTGCACGCGATAGGCCGCCATCGGCGCGACCCAGCGCTTGTCGGCGGTGTTGTTGACCGACGGGATCACGACCTGGCTCAGCGCCATGGTGCTGTGCCCGACCGACTTCAGGATCTGGTAGACCTTGGGCACCTGCGGCGCGTTGATCGGCGGCTGGCCGGGCCGGAACAGCATCAGCTGGCCGCCCTGGTTGGTGAACATCGCCAGGATGATCGGGTGCTTGGCCAGGATGTTGCGGCGATAGATCGTCGACGCGCGGTCGTACAGCGAGAACATGCCGATATCGAGCTGCAGGAGGTCGCGCGTCGCGAGTTCTCCCGGGTTCGATGGCGTGTTGCCCGAGATGTTGCGCAGATATTCGGGAAGATCCGCCGGCGCTTGCGCCAAGGCGCCCGCCGACAGGCCTGCTGCGAGCACGCTCGCAACCAGGGGCATCAGGGTTCTTTTCATCATCCTTTTCTCTCCTTCAAATCCTTCTCGTCGGTTCGTGTCGACTGCCCGGGCCGGGAGCAGTCATCCCGACTAGAACAGAACGGTCAGTCGCATCGTCATCGCCAGCGCGCCCGGCGCGGTCGCCGGAACGCCCGGCACGGGAATGTAGGTCAGCGTGGGCTGCAGATACGTCGCCGCGAACAGGTGGGCCTGATAGTAGGCCTGAATCATGACTTCGTGCGTGCGCTCGAAGAGGGTCGGCTGCAGGCGCGCGATGCCCAGGCCCAGGCCGATCGAGTCGCGGGCACGCGAGCCGATCAGTCCGAAGCCGGTGATGCCGGCGCCGTAGTACTGGGTCATCGGCATGGTCACCGACTGGTTGGCGCCATACTGGTAGAAGATCGAGATCGACGAGTTGGGGACCTCGGGATTGACGCGATAGGCGATGCGCTGGGAACCCCACAGGTAGAAGCCGCCGGTTCCATCCTCCGTGGCGCCGGCATGATTGGTGGCCACGCCGGTCTGGCGCCACAGGCCGATGCCGAACTGCCCCGGATGCTTGCCTTCGCCGAGCAGCCAGTTGGTGCCGATCTCGGCGATGCTGAACCAGTAGCCGTTGAACATCGGCGGGTTGATGCCGGTCTGGATGCCGCGATAGCGGTTGCCGTCATAGAGGCCGGCATTGACGTAGAAGGACTTGTTGGGCGTGAAGTTGGCGGTCACGCCGTTGGCCGGATTGTAGTAGCCGTAGAACGCCGTGATCATCGACGCGTTGAGGAAGATCGGCGAATAAAGAAGGCTGCTGACGGCCGGGACGTTCTGATCCTCGTCGTCGAGTTTCACCCCCCTGATGACGGTCCCGAAGTCGTAGGTCGGCAGCGACCGGCCGACGCGCACCTTCAGGACGTCGGGAAGAATGTCCTGCAGGTACCAGGCTTCGAGCAGCTCGGTGCGATTGAAGGGCGGTGCGCCGACGATGCCGTTGTAGCCCATCACGCTTCCCGCCACTTCGTTGGTGTCGGGGTCGCTGCCGTTGACTTGCAGGAACTGGAAGCCGAACGAGGCGCCCTTCCAGTCGACCAGCTTGTTGGCGTCGACGCCGAGGCCGACGATCAGGGCGCTGTTGTTGGTCCAGGCGCCCGGCTTGGGTCCGCCTGCGACCAGGTTGGTGTCGGCCAGGTAGATTCCGCCGAACGTGATGCCCCATTCATCCTTGAGGCCCAGCGCCCGGCCGAGCTGGCCGGTGCCGACCACCGAGACGTCGGTGCCGGCCGGATTGCCGCTGACGGAATAGACTTCGTGCTTGGCGAGAGGTTTGGGCGGGTCGGGCTTGTCCTGTTGGGCGGCGGCATCCTCGCCAATTCCGCCAATCGCCATCCCGCAGAGCATCGCCATGCCCGCGGTACCGAAGCGGCCGCCGATGCGGCCGATCCGCCGCAGTCTCTCTGCAATTGCCCCCAAGCTCATCCACGCGCCCTGTAAACACAGTGGAATTCGACAGGACGGATGATGGCCGCAGCCGGTGAAGGGGTGGGGTCAAGAAAAGGTCAAGATTTTTGCAGTGACCGGTATAAATTGGACGGGCATGTCAGCCGGTTCGTTGCCGATCTACGCGTTTGGTCCGTTCGTCCTCGATCCCGGGGAACGTCGACTGACGCGCGCCGGGCGGCGCCTCCCGGTGCCGCGCAAGGCCTGGCAGATTCTGCTGATGCTGGCGGAGGCGGGGGGACGGCTGGTGTCGCACGACTCCTTCCGGTCCAGGCTGTGGCCCGACATCGTGGTCGAGGACCGCACCCTGACGGTCCACATGTCGACGCTGCGCAAGGCGCTCGAGGACGGTTCGCCGATGGCGGTCATCGAGACGGTGCCGCGCGAAGGTTACCGTCTCGCGGTTCCGGTTCGTGTCCTGAACGATGCCGACAGCGCGGCGCGGGCCGCCGCAGGGAAGCAGGCCGAGGAAGCGAGCACGCTTGCGGTACGGCCCTTCGCGACGATGAACTGGGCGATGCCGATGCTTATCTGGGCGTCGGCCCGGCATCGCGGACACCGTCGGCACGGTGCTGGGAACGGTATCTGGTCTTGCCGTATCGCCGGTCGATGCCGCGCAGGATCTCGCGAGTGCCCGCCTGCTCGGGGCCCAACACATGCTGGAAGGGTCGGTGCATCGCAGCGCCGAGCGGCTGGTCGTCTCGGCCGCGCTGATCGACGTCGAAAGCGGCCGCACCCAATGGAGCGAACGCTTCGAGCAGCCGCACCTCGACGGAGCGGCCTTGCAGGATGCGATCGCCCGCCGCGTCGCGGTCTCGCTGCCGACAACCGGAGACGGCGATCCCGGGCTGCAGAGCTACCGGCCACGGGTATCGGAAGCCTATTTCCTCCAGTTGCAGGCCCGGGCCCACCTCAAGCCGTTCACCCGCCTGCCGCTCCTGAAGGCGCTCACCCTGTTCGAGCAGGCGCTGGTGCTCGATCCCGACTACGCCATGGCGCATGCCGGGCTTGCATCGGCCTACCTGCTGATGGCGTCGACCGCGATGCTGCGGCCGTTGCCGGTCGACGAGGCGATGCCGATGGCAAGACGCTCGGCCGAGCGCGCCCAACTCGACGACAGGCTGGCCGAAGCCTGGGCCGCACTCGGCCGGGTGAAGATCGAGTACGACTGGGACTGGGACGGCGCCGAAGCCGATCTCGCGCATGCCGTTGCGCTCAATCCCAGTTCGGTCGAGGCACTCGGGACCTATGGCCAGTTCCTGAGCCAGATGGGCCGGCACGACGAAGCCATCGAGGCGTGGATCAGGCACGGCGTCGAGCAGCATCGCGATCGTCTACTGGATGGCGGGCCAGGGCGACCGCGCGCTGGAGGTCGTGAACGAGAGCCTCGAGGTCGCCCCCGGCCAGTCGCGCGCCCACTACGGTCGCATGATGATCCTCGACCAACTGGGCCGACGCGACGGATATCGAGCGCCTCGCGACGTGGGGCCTCGGCGACCGCCCAGGACTCGCTGGAACAAGAGGCGATCGCGTGCAGCCAGGGCGGCGATGGAGGTCTGGATCTCCCTGCTCGAGCGCACGAGCCGCTGGGAGGGAGCGGCGATGCAATGGATGGCGGTCGGCGAGCCGGCGCGGGCGATGGACGCCCTCGAGCACTGCATCAAGGCGCGCACGACCTATCTCGGCTTCACCGAATTACTTTCCAGTCCTTGCACGGCAACCCGCGCTTTCAGGGCATCCTGCGTGCGCTCAAGCTCGAGGGGCGCGGCGCAGTCCGGCAGGCAGCGTGACTACGGCGCGAGGGCCGCCGCCCTGAGCACGGCCTCGGCATCGGCGAGCCACACCCCGTTCATCTTGCGCAACGCCTCGAGCGTCCGCCGCAGCGCCGCGGCGCCGGCCGGCGTGCCGACCACGAAAGGATGGATGCCGATGGCGACCACGGTTGCCTCGCGCGCCGGATCGGCCGCGGCCTCGCGGTTCAACTCGCCGACATAGTCGATCCAGAGCCGTTCCAGGTCCGTCGCCTCCTTGAAGCGGCTCAGATACTGGCCCATGTCGACGACGGTCGGCGGGTAGGAGCAGCAGCACCAGCGGCTTCGGGGTCGTGCCGAGCCGGCTCAGGATGTCGGAGTCCATGCCGTCGAGCGAGTAGACGATGCCCTCGGCTGCGGTGGCGGCGTAGGTCTCGGCGTTGGGATAGACGCTCGGGCTCGACCAGCCGGTGCTGCGCACGCCTGTGCTCTTCTCGATGCGGTCGATCGTCTGGCGGATGTAGGCGCGCTGTGCGGCCGGGCCCTTGTCGAGCGGCAGCTGCTCGGTCGAATTGTTGATGCCGTGGGCGATGATCGGCGCCGTGGGAACGAGCGCGCGCAGCTGCTTCCAGACGCCCGGCTGCCGCTCGGGAAAGTCCGCGCTGAGCGCGATGCTGAGCGGCACCTTGAGTTCGGAGAACAGCCGGCCGACCCGGGGCAGGCCCCATTTGATGCCGTATTGCCCAGTGACCACGTCGGGAGCGGGCTGACCATGTCGGGTGAAGTTGGGACCGTGATCGCCCGTGGTCGCGGCCCCAGACCTCGGTAGGGCTTTGACGTGGATCGGTTCGCCGCGGCAGGCCGGTCGCCGAGTCGCGGGCGGGATGGAGCGGCGGCGGGCGCGGCGCTCAGGACAAGCGCGGCGAGCGCCGAGATCAGACGGCACAGGAGCGAAGATTCGGCGGTCGACGCCGTGGCATTGGCAGGCATGTTTGCGATAGTACGCGACGAAGGAGAATGTCGCATGCGTCTGATCCCATCGGCCGGCGTGCTTGCCCTGTGCGCGGCGGCGCAGCCGGCTTCGGCTCAGCTCATCGACCGCAAGGACCTGTCGCTTTCGGCGGCACTGGCGATCGCCACGGGCGCGATGGAGAGCTGCCGGGCGCAGGGCTACACGGTCTCGGTCGCCGTGGTCGGCCGCGATGCGCAGCTGCTGGTGCAGTTGCGCGGCGACGGCGCACCGCCGCACTCGATCGAGAACAGCTATCGCCGCGCCTATACCGCGCTGACCTATCGCCGCCCCTCGGGCGAGATCGAAGACCGCGTGCGCATGATCCGGGCGACCACTGTCCATCTCTCGCAGATGATGGCGGCCCGCGGCGGACTGCCGATCGCGGTCGGCGACGACACGCTGGGCGCGGTCGCGGTCTCGGGCGGACCGGGCGGCGACAAGGACGAGGCCTGTGCACAGGCCGGACTCGTTGCGGCGGCCGGTCGCCTGAAGTGACGTCCCGGCCGGGGGGCTAGAGCACTATGAGTTCAGCTGGAATCAGCTGAACTCACAATGCCCGTCGAAACGAGCATCACCAGCGCGCGAATGCAACCGGAGGACCCGCACGCGGTGGTTCCTCCTGATTGCATTCCACCTTAGCCGCCCTTCGAACTTCGGCAGGTCGTGCGCCGTCACGGCAGGAGCGGGCCCGTCGTGGCGCTCGATCTCGACCAGGCAGGTCTGCGCGATGCAGCCCTGGCTGAGCTTGGAGGCGCCGATGTCGAGCGTCAGCGCATTGGGATTGCCGTGCTTCTTCGAGTTCGGCCGGCATCCTCCGGATCGAACCAGGCGCCGGTCGACAACTGCACCACGCCGCGGCGGATGCGGCCGCTGAGACGCGCGGCCGCGAGGCAGGCGCCGCGATCGTTGAACACGCGCACCAGATCGCCCTCGGCGATGCCGCGGGCGCGGGCATCGTCGGTGTTCATCGTGATCGGCTGGCGGCCCTTCACCTTGGTCGATTTGGCGTGCGGGCTGTGGTCGAGCTGGCTGTGCAGCTTGTCCGCCGGCTGATCCGACAGCATGTGCAGCGGGAAGCGCTCGGCGGTCTTGCCGCCGAGCCACTCGATCGGCTCGATCCAGGTCGCGTGCCCGGGGCAATCGTCGTAGCCGAACGAGGCGATCTTCTCCGAGAAGATTTCGATCTTGCCCGAGGGAGTCTTCAGCGGATTGGCGGCGGGGTCGGCGCGGAACTTCGCCAGCATCACCGGCTCGCGCTCCTCGCCCCGGGCTTCCGCGATGCCGGCTTCCCAGAACGCGTCGAAGGCGGGGAAGTCGACGCCTGACTTCGCCGACTTCTCGCGCGACTCCTCGTACAGGTGGGCGAGCCACTGCATGGTGTCGCGGCCCTCGGTGTAGACCTGGTCGGCGCCCAGCCGGCGCGTGATCTCGGAGAAGATCCAGTAGTCGTCCCGCGCCTCGCCGACCGGTTCGCGCGCCTTCTTCATCGCGATCAGGTACGGCTCCTTGCGGGCGTAGCCGATGTCGTCGCGCTCCAGTCCGGTGGTGGCGGGCAGCACGATGTCGGCCATCTTCGCCGACGGCGTCCAGAACTGCTCGTTGAAGACGATCGTCTCGGGCTTGCGCCAGGCCGTGCGCAGGCGGTTGAGATCCTGGTGGTGATGGAACGGATTGCCGCCCGCCCAGTAGATCAGGCGGATGTCGGGATAGGTGAGATCCTGGCCGTTGTACGGAATCCGAGCGCCCGGATTGAGCAGCATGTCGGTGAAGCGCGCGACCGGGATGAAGTCGGACACCGCGTTGGTGCCCTGCGACAGCGTCGGGCCGGAAAAGCGCGGGGCGTCGCTGCCCATGATGTTGGTCGGGCCGTAGCTGGCGCCGAAGCCGCCGCCGGGCAGACCGATCTGGCCCAGCATGCAGGCAAGCGTCACGAGTGCCCAGAAGGGCTGCTCGCCGTGATGGCTGCGTTGCAGCGACCAGTTGATGTTCACCGTCGTGCGCGTCGCGGCCATCTCGCGCGCCAGGCTGCGGATGCGCGAAGCCGGAACGCCGGTGATCTTCTCGGCCCACTCCGGCGCCTTGCCCTCGAGCGACGGCGCGAACCTGTCGAAGCCCACGGTGCAGCGGTCGAGGAACTCACGGTCGTGGAGATTCTCCGTCAGCAGCACGTGGCACAGCGAGAGGATCAGGGCGGCGTCGGTGTTGGGCCGGATCTGCAGCCATTCGACCTCGCCGCCGGTGTCGAGATCCTCGGCGGTCGGCGTGACGTTGATGAAGCGCACGCCCTTGGCGTTCATGCCGTAGAGACCGGGCTTCAGCCGGTGCACCATGGCGCCGCCGGCGTTGATCTGCGCGTTCTTGCGCGGCGCGCCGCCGAAGGTGACGAACAGCTTGCAGTGCTCGGCCAGCACGTTCCAGGTCGTGTGCATGGACATCAGCTCTTCCATGCCGGCCACGATGTGCGGCATCAGCACGCGCGCGGCCCCCAGGCTGTAGGAATCGACGTGGCGCACGTAGCCGCCGAGCGCATTGAGGAAGCGATGGACCTGGCTCTGCGCGTGATGGAAGCGGCCGGCACTCGACCAGCCGTAGGAGCCGCCGAAGATCGCCCGGTTCGTGTGGGCGTCGCGCACCCGCTTGATCTCGTTGGCGACGATGTCGAGCGCCTCGTCCCACGGCAGTTCGACGAACGGCTCCTGTCCGCGCTTGTCGCTGTTCGCGCCCGGACCCTTCTCGAGCCAGCTCTTGCGCACGGCCGGCCGCCGTACCCGCAGGCGGGCCACCTCGTCGGACAGCATGTGCAGTCCGATCGGCGAGGGATCGGCATCCTTCGAGAACGGGTGCAGGCGGACCGCCTCGCCCTTGTCGTCGTATTCGACCTCGTAGACGCCCCAGTGGGCCGTGGTGAGCGTGCGCTGATGGGTCATCTTATGGGCCTCTGGTCGAAGCGGGCTCAGCTCGACGCGGATTTCGCGACGCCGAGGAACTTGTCGACGGCGGCCGGATCGGTGTCGAACGCCGTGACCAGCCGGAAGGCGCGCTCGCCCGGCCGGTCGGACGGCCAGGGATGATACTGCGCGCCCGCCGCCTGCAGCGCATCGTGCACGTGCGCCGGCAGGATGACGAAGATCTCGTTGGCATCGACCCGATAGAGCAACTGCACGCCCTTGAGCGCGGTCAGGCCGGCGACCAGCCGGCGCGCCATGGTGTTGGCATGGCGGGCATTGGCGAGCCACAGCCCGTCGGCGAAATAGGCGTCGAGCTGCGACGACAGCAGCCGCATCTTGGAGAAAAGGTGGCCGCCGCGCTTGCGCCGGAATTCGAACTCCTTCGCCAAGGCGGGATCGAAGAAGATCACGATCTCCGCGCCCAGTGCGCCGTTCTTGGTGGCGCCGAGGCTCAGCACATCGACCCCGGCGCGCCACGACAGTTCGGCCGGCGAACAGCCGATGAAGGACAGCGCATTGGCGAAGCGCGCGCCGTCCATGTGCAGCTTCAGCCCGTGGCGGCGCGTGCAGGTCGAGATCGCCGCGATCTCCTCCGGCGCATAGGTCGTGCCGCATTCGCTGGCCTGCGTGATCGACACCGCGGCGGGCTGCGGATGGTGCACCACGCCGTAGACCGGCTGCGCCAGCGCATCGGCCAGCTTCCTGACGTCGATCTTGCCGTCGGCGCCGTCGATCAGCGTGAGATGCGCGCCGTCGCTGAAGAACTGCGGCGCGTTGGCCTCGTCGACCGCGATGTGCGCGGCGGGATGGCAGAAGATCGTGCCCCAGGGCGGCGTGCAGCAGGCGAGTGCCAGGCTGTTGGCCGCGCTGCCGGTCGCCACCGGATAGGCGACCAGGTCGGGCCGCTCGAAGATGTCGCGCAGGCGCCGCTCGACCCGCTGGGTCCATTCGTCGGCGCCGTAGGAGAAGGCGGTGCCCGAGGTGAAGGCGCGGCCGACCGCCTCGATGATCAGCGGATGGGCGCCGACCTCGTTGTCGCTGCGGAGATTTATCAACGGCCGGCTCCCGGCGGGAATTCGATGGTGCCGATCAGCTGGCCGGTGCGTGGATCGACGATGTAGGCGGACGCCATGCCGCCTTGCGCCTCGACATGGACGATCAGCTGGTCGCCCGCGGCCTGCATGGACACCACCTTGGCGCCCGACGGCAGCGCGATGCGCTGGGCGAAGCCCTTGGTGACGACGGCTGGCGGGGCCGCACCGGAGGCGTTAGACATCCGGCGCGCGATTTCCGCCGCGACGACGATGAAGCCCACCACGATCAGCAGGCCCATCACGATGACCAGGACCTTCAGCCAGAGCGGCGCCCCGACTTGGGCAGAGGGGGCCTGGGAAGAAGAGGGGGGCGCCAAGACGACTCCATGAACGAAGCCCAGCGCCACATCGTGACCGTCGACGACAGCATGGAGGGCCAACGCCTCGACCGCGTGCTGGCGGCCGCCCTGCCTGACCTCACGCGCAGCCGCGTGAAGTCGCTGATCGAAAGCCGCCGCGTGACGCTGGCAGGACCACTGGATCAAACGGGGCGGACGATAGAAGAGCCGTCCCGCAAGGTCAAAAAGGGCGAGTGCTATGTGCTCGAAGTGCCGCCGCCCGAGGCGGCCGAGCCGCAGGCGCAGAAGATCGATCTGGACATTATCTATGAAGACTCCGACCTGCTGGTGCTGAACAAGCCGGCGGGCCTGGTGGTGCATCCGGCCCCCGGAAACCCCGACAATACCCTGGTCAACGCGCTGCTCGCGCATTGCGGCGACAGCCTCTCGGGCATCGGCGGCGTGCGTCGGCCGGGCATCGTGCACCGGCTCGACAAGGACACCTCGGGCGTCATGGTGGTGGCCAAGAACGACCCCACCCATCAGGCGCTGGCCAGGCTGTTCGCCGCCCACGACCTGACCCGGATCTACCAGGCGCTGGTCTGGGGATGTCCAAACCCGAAGAAGGGCACGATCGACGCCCCGATCGCCCGCCACCCGGTCGACCGCAAGCGCATGGCCGTCCGGAAGTCCGGAGGCCGTCAGGCCGTCACCGACTATTGGCTGGAAAAGGCCTTCGGCCCGCCGCTCCGGCCGCTGGCCAGCCTGGTCGGGGCCCGGCTCCATACCGGCCGGACCCATCAGGTGAGGGTCCATCTCACCCATATCGGCTGCCCGGTCGTGGGTGACCCGGTCTATGGCCGGCGCCGCACCGGAGCGGGGATTCCCCCGGAAATGGCGGCTTTTCCGCGCCAGGCGCTGCATGCGGCGGTCCTGGAATTCCGGCATCCGGGCCTCAAAAAGGTGATGAAGTTTGCCTCAGAATTGCCGCACGACTTCACGAGGCTTCTGTCGAGCCTGAACGGCGTTAAGTAATCCCCTAGTATCCCAGTGGATTAGTAGGACTTACTTGACGAACGGCTCATCCGACTAATACAGTCGGACATTAGCAGTCGATGGGTGAGAGTGCTAAACGCCCGTTTACCCGTCGGCTTCAGCGTACTTCCGAAAGGGAGGATTCTCATGACTGCTGCCACCGCCAACCTTCCCGCCCTGTCCTCGAACCTGTCGCCCGAGGGCAATCTCAGCCGCTACCTCAGCGACATCCGCAAATTCCCGCTGCTCGAGCCGCAGGAGGAATTCATGCTGGCCAAGCGCTGGCGCGAGCATGGCGACAGCCAGGCGGCCCACAAGCTTGTGACGTCGCACCTGCGCCTCGTCGCCAAGATCGCCATGGGCTATCGCGGCTACGGCCTGCCGGTCGCCGAGCTGATCTCCGAGGGCAACGTCGGCATGATGCAGGCGGTCAAGCGCTTCGATCCCGACCGCGGCTTCCGCCTGGCCACCTATGCCATGTGGTGGATCCGCGCCTCGATCCAGGAATACATCCTGCACAGCTGGTCGCTGGTGAAGATGGGCACCACGGCGGCGCAGAAGAAGCTGTTCTTCAACCTGCGCAAGCTGAAGGGCCAGATGCAGGCGATCGAGGAGGGCGACCTTTCGCCCGAGCAGGTCACCAAGATCGCCACCCGCCTCGGCGTGCCGGAGGAAGAGGTGGTGAATATGAACCGCCGTCTTGCCGCGCCCGATTCGTCGCTGAATGCGGCCGTGAAGGCCGACGGCGACATGGAGTGGCAGGACTGGCTGGTCGACGACTCTCCGAACCAGGAGGCTCGCCTCGCCGACAGCCAGGAACTCGGTCAGCGCAAGCACATGCTGGCGCAGGCGCTGAAGACGCTCACCGACCGCGAGCGCCACATCATCGTCGAGCGTCGCCTGGTCGACGAGCCCAAGACGCTCGAGGACCTGTCGGCGAAGTACGGCATCAGCCGCGAGCGCGTGCGCCAGATCGAGGTCCGTGCGTTCGACAAGCTGCAGAAGGCGATGAAGAACATGGTGGTCGACGCCGCCAACGAATCCTCGCGCAAGGCCGTCGAGCACGCCGCCGCGCGCTGAGGCGGATTTTCGCCGGCCCCCGGCGGCAGGGGTTCGCCCTGCCGCTGTCGATTGAGCTATCCTCCCGGCCAATTGTCGGGAGGGGCCATGTCCAAGGAACAGATTCTCTACGAGACGCGGCCGTCGGGCATCGCCCGCATCGTCCTCGATCGCCCCGAAACCCGGAATGCGCAGGACACGGCCTTTCTCTATGCGCTGAACGACGCGTTCGATCGCGCGGCACACGACGATACCGTGAAGGTGATCGTGCTGTCGGCCAACGGACCGCATTTCTCGTCAGGCCACGACCTGCGCGAGGAGAACGGCCATGCCAACATGCGCAAGCACGACACGGTCGGCACCTGGGGAGGCTTCGGCAGGCCCGGAGCCGAAGCCCAGTACGCGCGCGAGCAGGAGATCTATCTCGGCTTCTGCGAGCGCTGGCGCAATCTGCCCAAGCCGACGGTGGCTCTTGTCCAGGGCAAGGTGATCGCGGGTGGCCTGATGCTGATCTGGCCGTGCGACCTGATCGTCGCAGCCGACGATGCCGCCTTCCTCGATCATACGGTGGCGATGGGTGTTGGCGGTGCCGAGTTCTTCGCCCATCCTTGGGAACTGGGCGTGCGCAAGGCCAAGGAGTTTCTTTTCACGGCCGACTGGCTGTCGGCCACCGAGGCGCACCGGCTGGGCATGGTCAATCATGTCGTGCCGCGCGCCGAACTGGAGTCCTTCGGCCTCGCCCTGGCGGAGAAGATCGCGCAGAAGCCGCTGTTCGCCCTCAAGCTCACGAAGCAGGCGATCAATGCCGCGCAGGACGCTCAGGGCCGGGTGAGTGCGATGCAGACGTCGTTCGCGCTGCATCATCTGGCACACGCCCACAACATGCTGGCACACGGGCGGCTGGTCGATCCGACGGGCCTGATGCCCGCCATCCGGAAGCGCGATGGCGTGAAGGGCTGATGCCGGAGCGACGCCGTGGAACGGCTGGCGACGGATTCTTCGCCGGCTGAGGGATAGCGGGAGGAGACCATGCCGATTGACCGCGAGCGCCTACGAACGCCCAGAGCAGCCGCGACCGCGGGCATCCTGTTCTCGGGCCTGATCATCGCCATTCTGGTGCTGATGCTGTCGTCGGTGCCGAAGGATGCGCTCGAAAAGGGAGACTGGCTCGCGACGAGCCCGCACCGGATCGTCATCGCGATCAATCTGATGCCGTTCGCGGGTGTCGCCTTCCTGTGGTTCGTCGGCGTGGTGCGCGACCGGCTCGGCGAGTCGGAAGACCGCCTGTTCGCCACCGTCTTCCTGGGCAGCGGGCTCCTGTTCCTGGGCATGATGTTCGTCGCGGCCGCCGTGTTCGGCGCGATCGTGATCGTCAATGCCGCGCGGCCCGAAAGCCTGGCCAATTCCACGAGCTTCGCGCTCGCGCGCGCCTTTGCCTTCAACCTGGTCAATGTTTATGCGATCAAGATGGCGGGCGTGTTCATGGTGGTGACGTCGACGCTGGCGCTGCGCACCGGCTTCCTCGCGCGCTGGATCGCCTTCGTCGGACTGGCCATGGCGTTGGTCCTGCTGTTCGCCAGCCAGCTGTTCGATCTCAGCTTCGCGGTATTTCCGGCCTGGACCCTTCTGATCAGCCTCTACATCCTGGTCGACAACTTCCAGCTCGTACCCGCCCTGCGGCGGGAGTGATCTGCGGACGTCGCATCGGCGGCGCTCGTCCGCCGGCCGGCCTTGCTCAGTTGGCGGGGACGGTGACGACGGGTGCCGCCGACTTGATGCCCACTTCCGAGATCGAGAACAGCAGCATCACGCTCGAGAAGATCGACTTGGAGCGGATGTCGTTGTCCGCGATCCAGAACCAGCGGCCCTTGTACGTCACGGCGGC
Source organism: Reyranella sp. (assembly GCA_044225265.1). GTDB lineage: Bacteria > Pseudomonadota > Alphaproteobacteria > Reyranellales > Reyranellaceae > Reyranella. The sequence goes on along the minus strand of JBGAIW010000080.1, from coordinate 5,197 downwards.
ATAGGCGTCGGACGGGGGTGCCGATCCGCTCTGGATGTTCAGCAGGGGCGACTGGCCGACGCTCGACGGATTGTCGCTTCTGCCGCGTGTCGCCTTGCCGGCGGCGATATCCGCCTCGGGTACCTGGGCGAGCACGCCCAGCTCGACCATGACCTGCAGCATCGACCGTGTGACCATCGCGATCTCGTCGCCTTTGCCGGACCAGCCGCCATAGCGGACCTGCATGTTCTGGCGCTGGGCCGAGAGGTGCAGGATGGTTCCGATCTCCGCGATCTTGGCGGCGATCTCGGGCGTCGCGTGGGCGCTGTTTGCCGGCGGAAAGCCGATGATCGACACCTCGGAGTTGTCCTTCGAACGTTCCACCCGGATCTGCAGGGCGTTGGCGAGCTGCAGCTCGTAGAGCAGCTGGACGAGGCGCGAGAACTGCGGGTCGCCCGCCCTTGCCATGTTGCCGCGCCTGGACTCGTTGGCGACGCCGTTGATCGAGTCGACGGCGATCGGCATCACGACCGTGGCGGGATAGCCCGATTGCAGCAGGAACATCACCGCGGCGGGAGGAATCGGCGACATCAGCTTCTTGAGGAAGTCGTTGCCGGTCAGCGGAGCGTAGATGATGGTCGGCCGGTCGATGTAGGAGGCGCCGATCAGGCCGCTGCCGGCGATGGCGGCAGGCCCTCCGACGGCCGAGGTGATGTAGTTCTGCGCCGAGAAGCCCGCCCCGGCGCTGGCCTGGAACTGGTAGCCCGCGATGACCTGGGCGATCTCCATGAACACCGGGAAGTCGCCGTAGCGCAGCTTGACGATGTTGAGCAGCGTCTGCTGCTTCCAGGAATCGCCGATCGCGGCGCTGTAGTCGGATCGGTCGCGCGGCACGGTGGCCGGACCGATGCTGCTGCAGGCCGAGGCCGCCGCGACGATGGCCGCGGCGATGCATAGTCTCGGGAATCGCCGGGCGATCATCGACGTCATCCGCCCTAGCGGTCTTCTTCGAGATGGACCCGGATGCGGCCGGCGCTCACGGCGGCCTTGAGGGCGGCGTGGTCGCGTTCGGCCTGATCGGCATAGGCGATCGCAAAGTCGCCCATCGCCTCGTCGAACGTATCGCTGGTGCCGAGATAGCCGCTGATCAGCCAGGGATGGCTCGCCCGGCCGTGCGCCCGCGCAAGGGCCCAGCCGCAGGCCTTGCCGTAGGTCTCGAGCATGCCCCGGTTGAAGGTCTCGACCAGGGGCTTGATCTTGGCGTCGCGCAACTGGCGCACATAGATTTCGCGCCCTTCGAGGCCGGTGACCCAGCCGAGGAAGATGTCCGACGACGCTTGCATGAGGCGCTGGCCCATCACCACGCGCTGGCCGGCATGCTTGTACAGGCTCTTGCCGGCGTAGGCCTCGAGGACGGAAGGAACCGCCTGCTTGAACTGCAGGAACAGCGGCTGGTTCGACGACGACATGAACAGGCCGACCGTGCAGTACCGCCCGACGCTGCCGATACCCACGACCTTGATGGCGATGTCGACGAGGCGATAGCGGTCGAGCAACGCCCGGCGATCGTCGGGAAGGCTTTCGCGATATTCGGCAAGCGCCCTGTCGACGAAGGCCCGGAAGCCTTCTTCGCGCTGGATGTCCGGGTGGAAGATCAGCGGCGGTTGATCCTTGATCTGGATCTGGCCGCCGACCATCTCGGCCAGCTTGGGAAAGTCGACGTCGGACGCGCGATCTTCCTTGGCCTTCTCGACACGGCGACGCACCCGCTTCTTGAGTTCGGGGTCGTCGACCAGGTCGAAGATGTCTTCTGCGCTGATCTTTGCATACCAGGCTTCGAGCGGGCTCATTTCCGCGACGTCGCGCAGCCGCTCGCGATAGCTGCGGGCCGAGGCCACGGCCGCGTCCCGGCCGGCGGAGTCCGAGAGGCCGTTGGACCGGGCCGCGAGGACGAACGAAGCGGCCAGGCGCTTGACGTCCCATTCCCAGGGCGCCGGCAGCGTCTCGTCGAAATCGTTGATGTCGAAGACGATGTTGCGTTCGGGCGTGGCGAAGCCGCCGAAATTGAGCAGATGGCAGTCGCCGCAGGCCTGGACGTGGACGCCCGTCGACGGCGCGGTCGCGAGATCCGCGGCCATGACGTTGGCCGCGCCGCGATAGAAGGTGAACGGAGATTGCAGCATGCGGCCGTAGCGGATGGGGAGCAGTTCCCCAATGCGCCCGGCATCGGAAGCATGCAGGAGTTCGAGCGGGTCCTGGCGGTCCCTGGGTCGTTTCCAGGTGCCATGACTCGATCGCGGAACCGTATCGCGCAGGCGCTTGCCGGCCGCGATCAGATCGTCGGCGGGAACCGAGTGCGGCGCGCGCTGGGTCTCTTCGATCTCCGCGTTTGCCGTCGGCAATTTGGTCACGTTGCTCAAGGTATCCTCCGAAGACACCGAGGCATCAGGCGACAGGCCTCGATTATCCCGGATATCCCTTATCGGCCGCATCGGCGTTGATTCACCTCAAGCAGAGGGTGGTTTGAACGGAGGCCGGCCTTCAGGGCGGCAAGCCGAAGGAGCGATCGGCGGCCCTGGCGAGGCCCATGAAGGTGGGGGCGAGGCGGGGGCCGATGAGGCGAATGTCTGACCTACGCTATAGGCAAATCGTAGGTAATCTCAGGGATTGGGCGGATTCCCGGGCTTTTCGCGCTGTAGGCCCTCCTGTATACGTCCCCCCACCATGAAGCCCCAGAATATTGCCCCCCAGCATATCGCTGTCGTCGGCGCCACCGGCGCGGTCGGAGTGGAAATCCTCCGCGTCCTCGAGCGACGGAACTTCCCCGTCGCTTCCCTCAAGCTGCTCGCCTCGGCCCGCTCGGTCGGCAAGACGCTCGAGTTCAAAGGCAAGCCGCACAGGGTCGAGGAACTGAAGGCCGACGCCTTCAAGGGCTGCGACATCGCCTTCTTCTCGGCCGGCGCCACGCGCAGCCGCGAGTTCGTGCCGGCGGCCAAGGCCGCAGGCTGCGTCGTGGTCGACAACTCGTCGGCCTTCCGCATGGACCCCAACACGCCGCTGGTCGTGCCGGAAGTGAATCCGGGCGACCTCGCGCGCCACAACGGCGTCGTCGCCAACCCCAACTGCACGGCGGCGATCCTCGCCGTCGCGGTGTGGCCGATCCATCAGGCTGCCGGCGTGAAGCGCATCATCGTGTCGACCTATCAGTCGGCGTCGGGTGCGGGCGCGGCCGCGATGGCCGAGCTCGAGGACCAGGTCGGCGAGATCGCCGCCGGCAAGCCGGTGACGAAGAAGGTGTTCCCGCACCAGATCGCCTTCAACGTCTTCTCGCACAACACCAAGGTGGCCGAGAACGGCTACAACGAGGAAGAGAACAAGGTCGTCGAAGAGACGCGCAAGATGTTCCACTCGCCCGACCTTCCGATCCAGCCGACCTGCATCCGCGTGCCGGTGCTGCGCGCGCATTCCGAGGCGATCACGCTCGAGCTCGACCGGCCGCTGTCGCCGGCCGAGGCGAAGAAGATCCTCGAGAAGGCGCCGGGCGTGAAGGTGGTCGACGATGCCGCCGCCAATCATTTCCCGATGCCGCTCGAGGCCTCGGGTGATCTCGACGTCCATGTCGGCCGCATCCGCAAGGACCTCTCCAACCCCAACGGGCTGGTGATGTGGGTGGCCGGCGACCAGCTCCTGAAGGGCGCTGCCTGGAATGCCGTCCAGATCGCCGAGGAACTGGCCAAGCTGCAGTCCCGCGCCCAGGCGGCGGAGTAGCGCCGGATCGACTGCGCGAACTGCGCCAACCGCCCGGCGTGGGTTGGCGCGGTTGGCGCAACTGTTCTTGGCGTGGCGAGTCTATAGCCCGCTACCCCGGAAACTCCGCAAATTGGTTTCCGGAGTTTCCGGGCAGGGTGGGCGGCAGAATTGCAGGTCTGACCTCCACACTCTTGCCCCGATTCGGTCACGAGGCCGCACCACCGCGCTGCCTACGCTTTCAGGCACGAGCGGGGAGGCGGCCATGGATATCAAGTTGGCCATTCTGGCGGCGATCGCGCTGGCTGCGGCGCTGCATCTGCAATCCCATCGACCCTACGTCTCGCAGGATTGGCTGACGCGCACGAGTGCGGGCGAAGTCCGCTGCCTCGTGGCCGATTCGTCGGCCGGCGCGGTGTGCCAGCCGAGAGGCGAGCGCTCGCGTTGGACGCGGTTGGAACTGATCGGTGACCGGCTCTAGGGCGCCGGTTCGAGTTGGAACCCGTTTGAAGACACGACGCTCCATCGACGTCGAGCGGCAGTCTCCGCCTCGCAAATTATTTTCTTCGGCGTCACTGAGCAAAGTCACGCCGAAGGCCGGTGCGCGCGTGGCGCTCAACGCCATGGGAATCGCTCTCGTGAGGCCGCGGCAATTCGCGATCGAGGGAGAGTGAAATGCGAGTGATTCGAAGTTGTAGGCCGGTTGTTTGCATTCAGAGCATGTGCTGTTGCGTAAGTGGATTACATTTCTTTGCGTTTTGCTCTATTGCGGCTGCCCGAATCTCCAGGAGTCTGCTACTAATTGACTATGTCGAAGTTGATGGAGTGCGCCGTGCAGTCGCTCCAGCATCAGCGTTTTCTCTCAGGTCGCCTGCTGCTTGCCATTGCCGTCGCGATGACGACCGTGCCCGCGTTCGCGCAGGCCACGCCGCCGATCGCCGCGCCGCCGATCGCTGCGCCACCGATTGCCGCGCCGCAAGCCGGCGCGTCGCCGTCGCAGCCCGACGCGAAGGCGCTCGCCCAGCGTGCCGCCTACGACGTCGCGTTTCAGGCGACTCTCGACAAGCCGTCGGATCCCGAGGTGCTGGTCAATTTCGCGAAGATCGCGGTGGCCTTGGGCGACGTCGAGGGCGCGATCTCGGCGCTCGAGCGTTTGCTGCTGGTCGAGGGCGATCAGCCGGAGGTGAAGTTGGAATTGGGCGTTCTCTATTACCGCCTTGGCGCCGCCGACGTGGCGCATGCCTATCTCGAGCAGGCGCGCGATTCGGAATTGGCGACGGATGATGTGCGCCAGCGCGCGAACACCTATCTCTCTTCGGAGATGAAGCGATGACATTTTCACTCGAGGAATCGCGGCCGTTCTCCGCGCGATCCTTTGCCGCGATGCTGGCGATGACCACGATGTTGGTTGCGCCCCCGTCCTGGGGCCGCGTCGGCGTCGCGTCGGTCGTCGAGGGCGAGCCGATCGGCA
>JBGAIW010000079.1:0-20261 GCA_044225265.1 Reyranella sp. | reverse complement strand
GTGGCGGCGACGCCGATCGCCACGATCCAGACGAAGATGTTCAGAAAGTAGTAGCCGATGTAGCGGCCATAGATGTCGCCGGAGCGGCCGGCGAAGTCGAGCGCCTGCGTGCCGACGCGGGCGTTGGTGAGACGCGGCCGCGCCAGACTCACCGAGACGACGGGCAACAGCAATTGTCCGGTCATGGCGTTGGCGAAGGTGAGGAACGTCGCGCGCGCGCCGTAACCCCAGGCGGACCCCATCATCGTGCAGCGCAGGCCGCGCCAGCGCGTGCGCGAGAGCTTGTAGCGCAGGCCGGCATAGTGGCCGACGAAGGCGAGCGGCAGACCGACCAGCGCGAGCAGCAGTGGCAGCACGTCGAGCGGGCGCAGGTTGTCGGGCAGCACGTCGGTCGGCAGGTATTCCCAGCCGACCCAGATCAGCCCGCCGATCGCGAGCGCGATCGTCAGCACGATGACGAAGCCGATGAAGAGCTCGAGGCCGCGGCCGCGATATTCGAAGCGGTCGCCAAGTATCGACAGATGATTCCAGAGATAGCGGCGCAGCCGCGTGCGTCCCCAGAAGCGCGACCAGCCGAGCGTCAGCACCATCAGCACGAGGTGGCGCAGGTAGATGCCGTAGAGTTCGCCGAGGCGTCCGTCATAGACCGGCCGGGTCGGCGTCAGGTCGGGCGGCGGCGCGGTCGCGGGCCGAGGGGCCGATGAAATAGGCACGGGCGTCGAAGTTGGCGGAACCCACGGCGAGCCCGGGGCAGTACTGCTCATAGGCCTTTTCCGCCCCTAGGTTGCACCGCCAAAGGTTTCATGCTGCAATGCAACATAGCCTCACCGACGGAAGTATATGACCGCCCAGCCCGGCAATAAGCCGAAAAAAGACAGGCCCTGGCTGATCCGAACCTACTCGGGTCACTCGACCGCGGCCAAGTCGAACGAGCTCTACCGCACCAACCTGGCGCGCGGTCAGACCGGACTGTCGGTCGCCTTCGATCTGCCGACCCAGACCGGCTACGACAGCGACCATCCGCTGGCCAGGGGCGAGGTCGGCAAGGTCGGCGTGCCGATCAACCATCTCGGCGACATGCGCACCCTGTTCGACGGCATCCCGCTCGACCGCATGAATACGTCGATGACGATCAACGCGCCGGCGGCCTGGCTGCTCTCGCTCTACATCGCCGCCGCCGAAGCCCAGGGCGTCGAGCGCGCCAAACTGCAGGGCACGACGCAGAACGACATCATCAAGGAGTACCTCTCGCGCGGGACCTACATCTTCCCGCCCGAACCGTCGCTGCGGCTGACGGCCGACACGATCGGCTTCACCTACCGCGAGGTTCCCAAGTGGAACCCGATGAACGTGTGCAGCTATCACCTGCAGGAAGCAGGTGCCACGCCGATGCAGGAGCTCGCCTTCTCGCTCGCCAACGCGATCGCGGTGCTCGACGCGGTGAAGGCGCGCGGCCAGGTGCCGGCGGAAGATTTCCCGCAGGTGGTCGGCCGCATCTCGTTCTTCGTCAATGCCGGCATCCGCTTCGTCACCGAGATCTGCAAGATGCGCGCGTTCGCCGAGATGTGGGACGACATCACGCGCAACCGCTACGGCGTCGCGGACGCCAAGCAGCGACTGTTCCGCTACGGCGTGCAGGTGAACTCGCTCGGCCTCACCGAGCAGCAACCCGAGAACAACGTCTATCGCATCCTGCTCGAGATGCTCGCGGTCGTGATGAGCAAGAATGCGCGCGCCCGCTCGGTCCAGCTGCCGGCCTGGAACGAGGCGCTCGGCCTGCCCCGGCCCTGGGACCAGCAATGGTCGCTCAGGCTGCAGCAGATCGTGGCCTACGAGACCGACCTCCTCGAGTACGGCGACATCTTCGACGGCAGCGCCGAGATCGCGAAGAAGGTCGAGGCGCTGAAGGCCGAGACCCTGGCCGAGATGCAGCGCATCGCCGACATGGGCGGCGCGGTGGCGGCAATCGACAGTGCCTACATGAAACAGCGCCTGGTCGAGTCCAACCTCAAGCGCCTCGCCGCCATCGAGTCGGGCGAGCAGACCGTGGTCGGCGTCAACGCCTTCACCGAGGGCGAGGCCTCGCCGCTCTCGACCGGAGATGGCGCGATCCTGACGGTCGACGCCTCGGTCGAGCGCGAACAGGTCGAGCGGCTGAAGGCGTGGCGCACGTCGCGCGATGCCGCCGCCGTGAAGAAGGCACTGGGCGAGCTCGCTGCGGCCGCCAAGGAAGACCGCAACGTCATGCCGGCCTCGATCGCCTGCGCCCATGCCGGCGTCACGACCGGCGAATGGACCGAGGCCCTGCGCTCGGTGTTCGGCGAATACCGCGCGCCGACCGGCGTCGCGCGCGCCGCCGGCGTCACCGACGGCCGCCTCGAAGCCGCCCGCAAGGAAGTCGAGACCGTCTCCCGCCGCCTCGGACGGCGCATAAAAATGCTGGTCGGCAAGCCCGGCCTCGACGGCCATTCCAACGGCGCCGAGCAGATCGCCGTGCGCGCCCGCGATTGCGGCATGGAAGTGGTCTACGAGGGCATCCGCCTCACGCCCGAGCGCATCGTCAATGCCGCGCTGGAAGAAAGCGTGCATGTCGTGGGCCTGTCGATCCTGTCGGGTGGCCACGTCTCGCTGGTGAAGGACGTGATGGACGGCATGCGCAAGGCGGGCCTGTCGGACATTCCCGTCGTCGTGGGCGGCATCATCCCGCCCGCCGACGCCGAGCTGCTGACCAAGGCCGGCGTCGCGCGCGTCTATACGCCCAAGGACTTCGATCTCACGCAGATCATGCGCGACATCACCGCCGTCGTGGACGGCGCGTTCAGACAAGCCGCCTAGGCAGCCCGCAACGCCAGCGTCGCCGTTGCGTGCAGCACCGGCTCGACGACGGCGTGGCTGAACAGCCAGGCCTCGGCATGCGCCGTCGACTTGCCTTTCCGGATGACCCGCGACACCGCGATCACGTCCGCAGCCTGGGCCGGCCGCAGGAAGGTGACGTTGAGGTTCGAAGTCACGCCGAGCTGCACACGCCCGACCCGGGCCTGGACCGCGGCGAACAGCGCGGTGTCGGCGAAGGAAAGCAGCGCCGGACCCGAGAAGATGTCACCAGGTCCGAGGTATTGCGGCGCGAAGGGAAAGCGCAGGCGCACGTCCTGATCCTGCGCCTCCTCGACGAACAGCCCATGCAGGTCGGCCTTGGGTAAGGTCTCCTCGAGAAAGCGCTGCAGTTCGTCTTCGGTCATCGAGGCCACTCTATGCTATCTCCCCCGGCGATGTCCTTCCTCGACCATATCGAACGCTGCAACAACGCCGACCTCTCCCAGTTCGAGCCGTGGTTCATCGGCTCCACGCGCGCCGGCTTCCTGCATCGCGAGTTCCTGCCGATGATCGCGGTGCGCCCCGACCTGTTCAGCCATCGCGACGGCGGCTGGTATCTCGAACCCTCGCTCGACACGCCGGACAAGCGCACCGCGGCGATGCGCGCCTTCCTGCTCGGGCTTCGCGAACGCGGCCTGTTCGGCAAGCTGTGGCGTGAGGAGGAGTATGCCGTGTCGTGGCAGTTCGGCGTTCCGCCACTGATGCGCATGGAGCGCGCGGCCGTGCCGTGGTTCGGCGTACGCGCCTGGGGACCGCACATGACCGGCTACGTCCGCAGGAGCGACGGCCTGCATCTCTGGGTGCCGCGGCGTTCCTACGAGAAGCCCACCTTCCCCGGCCAGCTCGACAACACCGTCGCCGGCGGCCAGCCAGCGGGACTCGGGCTGCTCGAGAACCTGATCAAGGAATGCGGCGAGGAAGCGGGCATCCCGCCCGAACTGGCGCGGCAGGCCAAAGCAGTCGGTTACGTCGCCTACTGGAACCAGTCGGGCCGGCAGCTCAAACCCGACATCATGACCTGTTTCGACCTCGAACTGCCCGGCGATTTCACACCGCGCGCGCACGATGGCGAGGTCCATGCCTTCGAGCTGTGGCCGGTGCAGCGCGTGTTCGAAACGGTGCGCGACACGACCGAGTTCAAATACAACTGCAATCTTGTGTTGATCGACTTCTTCATCCGACACGGCCTGATCGCCGCCGACGACCCGCATTTCTTCCGTCTCATCGAAGGACTTCATCCGACGCAGCCGCCTGCGCACTGATTTGCGTCGCTGCATCGGCGCTGCAGCGCGTCATCCACAGACGAAATCGTGTACGATGCCTGCAACGTACTCAGCCGAGCGCATGGCACGTCGCTCCGAATACGTCGCTGGCTCGACTGGCTTGACGAAGAGGTGGCACCCCTCATGCCACTCCATAAGCGTCTCGTTGTCCTGCTTCTTGTCCTGGCAGGTGTCGCCTCGGGTGTCGGGGCTCTCTCGCAAGACGGCCAGCATGGACAAGGCCACGCCCAGAACCACGACTGGTACCAGCAGCTGAAGCAGCCGGGCACCGGCTACTCCTGCTGCAACGGCACCGCCAACGGAATCGAAGGCGACTGCCGGCCGACCCGCGCCTATATCGGCGACGACGGCATCTGGCGCGCGCTGATCGACGGCCGATGGGTCAGCGTGCCGCCCCGGGTGGTGCTGAAGGACCTGGCACCCGATGGCCGCAGCCACATCTGCGCCAATCGTAGCGGCCTCATCTACTGCTTCCTGGGTGGATCACCAAAGTCGTAACGGCGATACCAGCCTCATCCTGAGAAGGCCTCGCAGCCGTCGTCTCGAAGGATGAGGTGTCGTCGAAGACGATGGCGTCAGCCCGGCGGCGGAATGTTCGAGTCCTTGATCACCTTCCGCCACTTCGCGACTTCCGAGCGAATCACCTCGCCGTAGTCGGAGCCCTTGCCGCCGACCGGCACGAAGCCCAGCTCGACCAGCTTGGCGCGCGTCGCGGGGTCGGCGAGCGCCTCGTTGAAGGCGGCATTGAGCTTCGCGACCACGGCATCCGGCGTCCCCGCCGGCACCGAGATGCCGAACGGGATCGTGCCTTCCAGCCCGGCGAGGCCCGCCTCGCCCACCGTCGGCACGTCGGGCAGCAATTCCGATCGCTGCTTCATCGCCACGGCGAGGCCTCTCACCTTGCCGGCGCGAATCGCGGTCGCGGTCGGCACCAGCACGTCGGAAAACAGCGGCACGTGTCCCGCCATAACATCGCGCAGCGCCTCGGCGCTGCCCTTGTAGCCGACATGCTCCATCGGCAACCCGGTGCGCGCCTTGACGTACTCGCCCCACAGATGCGTCAGGCTGCCGACGCCGGCCGAGGCGTAGGAAATGATCCGGCCGGGTTGCGCCGCGGCCCACGCCTTCATCTCCGCGACCGTCGCGAAGGGCGCGCTGTTGGAGGCCGCCAGCAGCATCGGCAGGTCGACGAAGCCCAGCACCGGCACGAGATCCTTGTCGATGTCGTACGGCGTCTTGGTGCCGAACGCGGCGTTGGCGATCAGCGCCGCCGGCGTCAGCAGGATCGTGTAGCCGTCGGGCTTGCTGCGCAGGACGAACTCGGTGCCGATGATCGTGCCGCCGCCCGGCTTGTTCTCGACCACGATCTGCTGACCCAGCACCTGCGCCAGCTTGTCGGCGACGATGCGCGAGGAGGTGTCGGTCGATCCGCCCGGCGCGTACGGCACGACGAAGCGCACGGGGCGGTCGGGAAAGGCTCCGCCCGCCGAGGACTGCGCCGAACCGGAACGCGGAACCAGGGCCGCCGCCGCGGCGGCCATGACGAAACGACGCTTCATTTTGCCTCCCGATTTCCTGCCTGGGGCTTTTGCCAGAGCGTTGCACGGCATGCGAAGCTGGCGCAATGCGAGACGGACAGGGGCTGGAAGTCGCCAACGCGGGCACGGAGGCCATCGCGGCGATCGATCTCCTGAGGGAGGAATGGCTGGCCTTCGGCAAGCGGCTGCCCGAGGCGGTGGCGGCGGCCGATCGCGAGCAGGGCTGCGCCCTGCTGCCGCTGATGTCGGCCAACCTGCTGTTGACCGTCAATTCCCCTGCCGCACTCGAGATCGCCACCCGCCAGGCCGCCAAGGGCAGGAAACTCGCTGGCAGCGACCGGCGCGAACAGGGCTGGCTCGCCGCCACCGAGGCCGCCTTCGCACGCGACAAGCAGACGGCGCAGAAGCTGCTCGAGGACCTGCTGGCCGAATGGCCGCGCGACCTGGTCGCGGCAAAGGTGGCGCAGGTCCATGCCATCGACCGCGGCGATGCCGAGGGCATCCTGCGCATCGGCGAGCGCATCGTGCCGGCCAATCCCGACGTGCGCCACGTGATCGCCATGCGCGCCTTCGGTCTGGAGGAGTGCAATCGCATCGACGAGGCCGAGGCCGAGGCGCGCCGGGCGATCGCGATCGATCGCCGCGATCCCTGGGCGCATCATGTCGTGGCGCACTGCCTGGAAGCGCGCGGCCGCATGCTGGAGGGCGTGGCCTTCCTGCGCTCGATGTCGGACACGTGGGCGCCCTGCAATTCCTTCATGTACACCCACAATTGGTGGCACCTCGCGCTGTTCCTGATCGACCTCGACCGGACCGACGAGGCGCTGGCTTTGTTCGACGGCCATGTCTGGGGCATCGACAAGGAGTTCTCCGAGGACCAGGTCAACGCCGTCTCGCTGCTGGCGCGGCTGGAACTGCACGGCGCCGAGGTCGGCGGCCGCTGGGCCGACGTCGCGGCCTATCTCAAGCCGCGCCTGCACGAGCACTTCACGCCTTTCCTCGACCTGCACTATCTCTATGGTCTCGCCCGCGCCGGCGAGGGCAATGCCGTCACCGAGATGCTGGCCAGTCTCGAGGATCGCGCCGAGCGGGCGACGGAGTCGGAGCGCGAGGCGTGGGCAGATTGCGCCGTGCCGGCCGCGCACGGCCTCGCCGCCCATGCCAAGGGCGACCACGCCGCGGCGGCGCGCTATCTCGGCCAGGCGCTGCCGCATCTCGCCGCGATCGGCGGCTCGATCGCCCAGCGCGCGCTGTTCGGCGCCATCCATCTCGACGCCATGATGCGCTCGGGCTGGAACGACGCGGCACTCAAGGTGCTGCAGGCCGACGATCGCGAGCGTCCCACCGTGCCCGCGACCAAGCGGGCGCTGGCCGCGCTGCTGCGCCGGCTCGGCCGCAGCGAGCAGGCGATGGCGGCGGAATACCAGGCGGAACAACTCACCCGGCAATACAGGGAACTCACCAAGTGACTCACGACCTGACGCAGGCCTCGGCCGCGCACCTCTCCAGGCTCTATGCCCGCGGCAAGGCCTCGCCCGTCGAGACGATGAAGGCGGTGCTGGCGCGCAGCGACAAGGTCAATCCCCGCATCAACTGCTTCCGCCAGGTCGATCACGAGGCGTCGCTCAAGGCCGCCCGCGAGTCCGAGAAGCGCTGGAAGAAGGGCAAGCCCCTGTCGCCGATCGACGGCGTGCCGGTCTCGATCAAGGAACTGGTGCGCGTGAAGGGCTGGCCCGCGACCATGGCGAGCAAGCTCACCGACAAGACCCCGGCCGATGCCGACGCGCCGGCCGTGGCGCGGCTGCGCGAGGCGGGCGCCATCGTGTTCGCCCAGAGCACCAGCTCGGAATACGGCCACAAGGGCGTGACCGATTCCCCGCTGAACGGCATCAGCCGCAATCCCTGGGATCCCGCACGCACGCCCGGCGGATCGTCGGGCGGCGCCGGCGCGGCGGTCGCGGCCGGCCTCGGCCCGCTCGCCATCGGCACCGACGGCGGCGGCTCGGTGCGCATTCCCTCGAGCTTCAACGGCCTGGTCGGGCTGAAGGCGACCTACGGCCGCGTACCGGCGTGGCCGCCCGGCCTCAACGGCGATCTCGCCAATACCGGCCCGATGTGCCGCACTGCGCTCGACTGCGCGCTGATGATGAACGCGATCGCGAAGCCCGACGCGCGCGATCCCACGCAATTGCCCGAGGACGGCATCGACTACACCCGCAAGCTCGGTCGCGGCCTCAAGAAGAAGCCGCGCATCGCCTTCATTCTGCGCATGGGCGAGCATCCGCTCGACATAGAGGTGGCGGCACTGGTGACCAAGGCGGTCAAGCGCCTCGAGGCGCTGGGCTGGACGGTCGACGAAGTCGAACCGCCCTTCTCCTACGCCGACGCCAGCCGCTGCTTCGTCACGCACTGGCTGACCAATGCGCAGCGCCTGCTCGGCCTCTATCCCGAGAGCCGGCACGGCGAGTTCGACCCCGGCCTGCTGGCCGGCGGCAAGGCAGGCGCCCGCTACACGCTCCAGGACGCGGTCAACGCCCAGGCGGTGCGGCGCGAGATGGCCGTGGCGTGGAACCTGTTCTTCGAGAAGTACGACTTCCTGGTCACCCCGACGGTCGCGGTGCAACCCTTCGAGGTCGGCAAGGCCCTGCCCGACGGGCCGGGAGGCGAGCCCAACCGGCAATGGTCGCCCTATACGTCCACCTTCAACCTGACGCGCCATCCCGCGGCCTCGGTACCGTGCGGCCTCTCCCGCGAGGGCCTGCCGGTCGGCCTGCACATCGTCGCCGGACACTATCGCGACGCCGCGGTGCTGCGCGCCGCCGCCCTCTACACCGAGATCCATCCGCTCGAATTTCCCGTCCTGCCGGAGACCGACAAATGACCGCCGATCTTGCGATGATGCCAGCCTGGCAGCTGGTGAAGCTCTTCAAGTCGCGCAAGGCCTCGCCGGTCGAGGCGGCCAAGGCCGCGATCGCGCGCATCGATGCCTTCAACCCGCAGCTCAATGCCTTCCAGCATCTCGATCCCGACGGCGCGTTGCGCGCGGCGCGGGCCTCCGAGAAGCGCTGGAAGAAGGGCGGCAAGCGGCTCTCCGACATCGACGGCGTGCCGATCACCATCAAGGACATGGTGCTGACCAAAGGCCTTCCGACCCGCATGGGCAGCCTCGCGACCGACGAGAACGGGCCGTGGCCGGTCGACGCGCCGGTGGCGCAGCGCCTGCGCGAGGCGGGCACGGTGCTGCTCGGCAAGACGACCTCGCCGGAATATGGCTGGAAGGGCGTCACGGACTCGCGCTTGTTCGGCGCGACGCACAATCCGTGGAAGATCGGCCGCACGCCGGGCGGATCGTCCGGCGGCGGCGTCGCCGCCGAAGCCGTCGGCATGGGCACGCTCGCGGTTGGAACGGACGGCGCCGGCTCGGTGCGCATCCCCTGCTCGTTCACCGGGCTGTTCGGGCTGAAACCCACGCAGGGCCGCGTGCCGCTATGGCCGCCGTCGGCGCAGGGCACGCTCTCCCATATCGGCCCGATGACCCGCACGGTGCGCGACGCCGCCATGATGATGAACGTCATGGCCCGCTACGACGCCCGCGATGCCTATGCCCGGCCCGACGACGAGGAGGATTTCCTCAAGGGCTTCGAGAAGGGCGTAAAGGGGCTGACCATCGCCTATTCGCCCAATCTCGGCTTCGTCGAAAAGGAGAAAATCGACCGCGACGTCGCCGCCGCCGTCGAGGCCGCCGCCAAGATCTTCCGCACGCTCGGCGCCAAGGTGGTCGAGGACTCGCCCGACCTCATGGAGCTCGATCCGCGCAGGATCCTGAACGCGCACTGGCAGTCCAACGTCGCGGTGCTGCTGAAGAGCTTCCCGCCGGAGAAGCGCGAGCTGATGGACCCGGGCCTGGTGAAGGCCGCGGAAGTCGGCGCAAATCTCGGCCAGGAGGCGGTGGTCACCGCCATCCAGCAGCGCCAGACACTCGGCGTGATCATGAACCAGTTCCTCGACAAGTACGATCTGCTGCTGACGCCGACCATGCCGGTCACCGCCTTCAACGTGAACGAGAACGGTGCGTGGGGCGGCGACGGCGTCGACATCGGGTGGACGCCCTTCACGCTGACCTTCAACCTCACACGCCAGCCGGCGGCGACCATTCCCTGCGGACTCGACCGCGAGGGCCTGCCGATCGGCCTACAGATCGTGGGCGGTCATGCCCGCGATGCGCTGGTGCTGCGCGCGGCGGCAGCCTACGAAAAGGTTCGCCCGATTCCCGCGCCGCCGATGGCGCACCAGATCTAGCCCCCTGCTGGGTCGGCGATGACCACGACCGCTCTCCATATCGCACTTGCCGATCTGCTGATGCTGGTCTTCGCCATCGCCGCGGCGGTGAGCATCTCCAACGAGCCGCGGCGGCGCATCATCCCGCGCTGGCGGCTGCTGCTGCCGGGCGCACTGGCGGCGTTGTCGGACGCGATCCTGATCGCCTATCCGCAGTACCGCGATCTCTTCGAGCTCGAATTGTGGACGGTGAACACGGCGGCGCTGCTGGCGGGCGTCGCTCGCGGCGCCTTCCTGCCGATGTTCTCCGATCACAATCTCGGGCTGGTGCTGCCGCAGCGCGCCTGGGACGGCATCCTGGTGGCGCTCCTGCTGGTCGGCTTCGCCGCGCTGCAGACCTGGGTCGAACTGAGGGCCGGCGCCCAGATTCGCCAGGAGGAAGTCATGGAATTCTTCATGACCCTGGCGGCTGGCTACCTGTTCGGCCGCTCCGTCGCCGCGTGGATTCGCGCCGGAATCATCCAGCCCGACGACCTCGACCGGCCTCTTTAGGGCGACATGCGCTTGGACAGGGCGGCCACGAAACAGACGAAACCGTACGCCAGCCTCGTGACACAGAAAGGATACGGGCCGGCGGTACACGGAGGGAGGTACAGTTCCAGCGGCAGCCACGTTTCCAGCCAGGCCCGAAGTCAAACTTCCCGAAGGCAAACTCCATGAATCGCTCTGCCCTCGTTCACATAGCACCGGCGCCAGGCCGCACAGGCATCCGGCCGCGGCTGACCGCGATCGCCATGCCACTCGCGGCCGCGGCGTTCACGCTCTTCGTTGCCACTGTGCTCGAGACGCGGGCAACCGATCTTGCCCCCTACCTGCCGGCCAGCGCTGCCACGCCTCCCGCGGCCGCGATGTGTCCGTTCTTGTCGGAGCAGGACCTCGAAAGTCGCGAGATCGCCTGCCTTTAGGACCCGGGACAACGTCCCGCACGACGGTCCAGACGGGCTCCGCTATAGTTCCTCGACCAGGGAGGAACTGCTGCGGTGGCAGTGCTCAAGCGCGGCACGCTCATTCAGGGATCCGTCGCGATCGCGATGATCGTCGGCCTGCTCGGCTTCTCCACCTTCTCGAAATGGTACGAGGCCTGGATGAGGGAATTCGGGCCGGGCTGGAAGGAGAAGCCCTGGACCTTCGCCGCCGACTCCTTCGGTCCCGGACGCACCTGGCGCGACGGCGACGTCCAGGTGCTCGTCCGGGTGAAGCGCCGCTGGGGCGGCGATTGCGACCTCGGCATCACCACCGACGCGGAGGTCGACCGCCTGAGCGACATCGCCCTGCTCGATCCCCGGGCCAGGGCCACCGGCGAGGGCTGGCGCGCCCGCCTCACCGACTTGTTCGGCCGCGGTCGGCTTTATCGGCTGGCCGGCGCCGACGGTCAGCCGCCCGCCGCCGAGACCGTCGCGGAAGCCATCGTCGTGTCCTACGAATGCGATCTCGTGACCGCCCTGATCGCCCTGCCGTCCGACGACCAGGCCGAGCGCAAGCGCGCCCGCCTGTTCGTCGAGTCCAACACCGTGCAGGTGTGGGTCAACAAGACACTCGAGCCGCATTAGGCCGCTTCGGCGTACGGCGCCTGTGTCGTGGCCGCCGACAGGTGACCCGAATCGAGGATTCGCTCGAGATTGCCGAGCAGCGTCGTCGTCATGCCATGCGCAACCGGCAGATGCGCCGAGAGGATGCTCGACGGATCGATTCGCCGCAGGGCCGCCATCGCCCGGCTCATGGCGGCACGATCGACCAGACCGAGCCATGGTGCATCGAGCGAACTCCATGCGAACATGCGCTCGAGCAGGTCGGCCGAGACGATGTCGCCGGCGGTTTCGCGCGGGGCTTCGAGCGGCGCGCCGAAGGCATCGGCGGTGAACAGCACCCGGGTACGGGTGTCGAGGAATCCCAGGGTCTCGGGGGCGTCGTAATAGAGCGGCTTCACCGGCACCAGGGTACGGTCGCCGGCATCGATGGTGTCGCCCGCCTCGAGCATGCGCACGCGCGAGACATCGAAATTGCGCAGCCCCAGCTTGCCGACGCCGAGATAGGTCGTGACCACAGTGGCGTTGGGGCAGCGCGCCAGCACTTCCTGGTAATTGCCGACATGGTCGGCGTCGATGTGACTGAGCCAGATCCAGCGTACATCCCGCGGATCGATCGTCTGTTCGAGCGCAGCAAGAAGGGGCGCGCGCAGAGCTTCAAGCCCGGTGTCGACCACCACGGGCTGCGAGGCGTGGATGACGAAGCTGTTGACCGGCAGGAGTCCGAGGCCGGGCATCGGGGCGTAGGAAATCAGCGAAGTGACGTCGGGTGCCACCTTGTTGGCGGCAAGAAAAGTCGGGTTTTCCATGGCTTTCTCCGTGGGATAATTCGTGATACATATGTGTGTAATGAATTTCCCGAAGCTCGTCAATATTGGATGCACACTTATGTGCAATGAAATATAGTATGGCCCGCTCCTACAAGTTGGGCCGGCGCAGCGAACAGCAGGCGGAGACCCGTCGGCGTATCGTCGAGGCTGCGGTCGAACTGCACTCCACCGTCGGGCCGGCCCGCACGACCGTGAGCGACATCGCCGAGCGTGCGGGCGTGCAGCGCCACACCGTCTATGCCCACTTCCCCGACGAACAGGCGCTGTTCGCGGCGTGCTCTGGCTTGGCCAACGAGCGCGATCCCCTGCCCGATGCCGCGCCGTGGCGCGTGATCGCCGACAAGCGCGAGCAGGTCGCGACCGCGCTCACGGACATCTACGCCTGGTACAGGCGCAACGCCGGGCTTGCGGCCAACGTCTTCCGCGACAGCGAGGCCCACGAGATGACCCGGCGCACGGCCGAACAGACCTTCGGACCGACGATCGCGACCTATCACGAGGTGCTCGGGACCGGCCTCGACAGGCGCGGCCGCGCCATGCTGGCGCTGGCGGTCGATTTCCACACCTGGCGCACACTCACGACCGAGGGCGGCCTCTCGAACAAGGCGGCCGCCGAGGCGATGGCCGAGGCGATACGCTCCGGCGACTAGCCCCAGACCTCTTTCGCCACCTCGACGCAGCGCGCGAGCTTGGCCCACTGTTCGTCCTCGGCCAGCAGGTTGCCTTCCTCGGTCGAGGCGAAGCCGCATTGGGGAGACAGGCAGAGCTGGTCGAGCGGGGCGAACTTCGACGCCTCCTCGATCCGGCGCTTGAGCTGGTCCTTGCTCTCGAGCTGGCCCGTCTTGGAGGTCATGACGCCCAGCACGACCTGCTTGCCCTTCGGCAGAAAACGCAGCGGCTCGAAGCCGCCGGCGCGCTCGCTGTCGTACTCCATGAAATAGGCATCGACGTTCATCTGGTTGAACAGCACGTCGGCCACGCGCTCGTAGCCGCCCTGCGCCATCCAGGTCGAGCGGAAATTGCCGCGGCAGAGATGCATGGAAATCGTCATGCCCGGCGCCTTGCCGGCACAGGCCGCATTCACCAGGTCCTTGTAGACGTAGAGCAGCTTGTCGGGATCGTCGCCGCGGTCGCGCAGCATCTGGCGCTGGGCGTCGTCGCACAGATAGGCCACGAACACCTCGTCGAGCTGCAGGTAGGTACAGCCCGCCTCGCCGAAGGCGCGCACCGCCTTGCCGTAGGCCTTCCCGAGATCGTCGAAGAACGGCT
This sequence comes from Reyranella sp., assembly GCA_044225265.1. GTDB lineage: Bacteria > Pseudomonadota > Alphaproteobacteria > Reyranellales > Reyranellaceae > Reyranella. The sequence goes on along the minus strand of JBGAIW010000079.1, from coordinate 6,603 downwards.
CCATGGTCGGATAGGCGGACATCTCGATCGCTTTCCGGCCGCCGCGAAAATGCAGCGCGGTCGGCGACGGAATCGTCATCTTGGGCGTGGCCTTTGCCACAGACTTCAGGAACCGGAAGTGATCGATCATCGGATGGCCGGCGTCGAAGTCGATCTTGCCGTGCACGTGCAGGCCCTCGGCCTTGGTCTGCGTGCCCTTGAACTGCAGGCCCTGCGCCACGCTGACCAACTCGACCCCGACCAGCTTGGCCAGGAAGTCGTAGTGCCACCACGAGCGGCGGAACTCGCCGTCGGTCACCGCCTGCAGGCCGATCGACTCCTGCTTGGCCACGAGCTTCCTGATCTCGGCGTCCTCGACGGCCTTCAGTTGCGCCGGCGTGATCTCGCCCGCCAGCCGCCTGGTGCGCGCCTCCTTGACCGGCGCGGTGCGCAGCAGACTGCCGACCTGGTCGGCCCGGAAAGGCGGCTTGGTACGCTGGCTCACGCGGGAACTCCCAATGCGGTGCGAATCGAACGGTGAAAATGCACGAGAGACGGCTCGTTGCGGCCGTAGATCACTTCCTCGGTGGCGCCCGATTCGAAGCCGATCTGCATGCGCTCGCCCAGCGGGAAGTCCTCCTCGAGCACGGTGCGGATGGCGATGTCGCGGTTCTTCTCCCAGTAGGAGTCGGGCCGGGTGCTGTCATGCGGCTTGTAGATCGTCATCTCGACGTCGCAGTGGCTGGCGTCGTCGCGGCCGGGGAAGGCGCGCCAGATCTCGATATGGTCGAGCTGCCAGATGATCAGCGTGTTGGGGAAGATCTGGTAGATCGCGACCACGTGCTGACGGTAGTTGCGCTCGGCCTCGGGCTGCTGGCGCAGCGCGTCGATCGAGGTCTTGGCCACGCACATGCGGCCGTTGAGGCCCGCGCTGTCGAAGGTGCCGGAGCCGCCGATGAAATACGGCGCGATGGTTTTCCGGTGCAGGTGCGCGATGTGATAGCCCTCGAGGAAGGTGTCGACCGCGAACTTCCAGTTGATGCGCGGCTGCACCCGGTCGGTCGAGTAGTAAGGGAACGTGTCGAGCCGCAGCGCCGCGAGGTCGCCCGCGATCGGGCCGAGCTCGGCATCGATGTCGATCGCGATGCTCTCGTCCGTCTGCAGTGGCCTCGGCCGCACGAAGATCATGCCGTGCTTTTCGGCGATCGGCAGGCGCACCAGCCCGTGTGCGCCGAGGTCGAGCCCGGCGAAGCCCACCTTGTCGGTGGTGCCCAGCAGCTTGCCGGAAAGATCGTAGGTCCAGCCGTGATAGGGGCACGTGAAGGCGCGGGCATGGCCGCAGCCCTGCGCCACCGGCGCGCCTCGGTGGCGGCAGATGTTGGCGAAGGCCTGCGCCGTTCCGTCGTTGGCCCGGGTGATCAGCACCGGCATGCCGCCGACGTCTTCGGTCAGGAAGTCGCCGGGCTTGGCCAGTCGCGTCGACAGCGCCATGAAGATCGGCCTGTCGCGGAACAGCTTGGCGCGCTCCAGTTCGGCGCGCTCGCGACTGGAATAGTTGATGACCTTGTTGCGGAACATGGCGTCCGCGAGGTCGGTGGTGCGGGCCTCGATATGGCCCAGCAGCCGCCTCCCGACGGCCAGTTCTTCTTGTCTGTTCATGGCGGGAAGCCTAGCCCTCCCACAGGGGCCGCGCCACTGGCCCCGCTACGGTCCACCGACCAGCGCCAGCACCTCTTCCGGCGTCTTTCCGCTATCGCGCAGGGCGTGCAGCGTGAGCGCCCGGTCCCGCTTGGCGTAGCGCCGCCCCGACGGATCGGTCAGCAACTTGTGATGCGCGTAGCCGGGCGTCTCATATCCCAACAACTTCTGCAGCAGGACATGAACGTGCGTCGACGGCAGCAGATCCTCGCCGCGCGTCACCAGGGTCACGCCCTGCAGGTGGTCGTCGACCGTGACCGCGAGGTGATAGCTGGTCGGCGTGTCCTTGCGCGCGATCACCACGTCGCCGAACAGCAGCGGATCGCCCGCGACCCTGCCCTGCCCTTCGTCGTGGAAGTGATACGGCCCCGCCTCGCGTGCCGCTGTCGCACAATCGAGTCGCAGGCAGAACTCACGGCCGGCGGCGATGCGATCGCGCCGCTCCTGCGGCGACAGATGCCGGCAGGTGCCGGGATAGAGCGGTCCGTCAGGGCCATGAGCTGGACCATGACCTGGACCATGTGGAGCAGAACCCGCCGCCGCGATGTCGGCACGCGTGCAGAAGCAGGGATAGACGAGTCCGCGCCGGTCGAGCTGGTCGAGCACCTTGCCATAGTCGGCGAAATGCTCGGACTGCCGGCGCACCGGCCCGTCCCAGGCCAGGCCCAGCCAGCGCAGGTCGGTCTCGATCGCCGTCTCGAATTCGCGCCGGCAGCGGCGGATGTCGATGTCCTCGATGCGCAACAGGAAGCGGCCACCCGCCTCCTCCGCCCGCCGCCACGCGATCAGCGCCGAATAGGCGTGGCCGAGGTGCAGTTCGCCTGTCGGGCTGGGGGCAAAACGGGTGACGACCGTCATCGTCGGACGTTACAGCGCCTTCCTTTGCCGTGCTATGCGGGTCGCATGCCACAGCCGATCCTCGACGCGCCCAATCTCAAGAAGGCGATGCGGCACCTCGCCAAGGTCGACGCCGACTTCGCGCGCGCCATCAAGGAAGTGGGCCATCCCGAATTGCGGATCGTCCCGCAGGGCTTCGGCGGCCTGATGCGTTCGATCTGCGGCCAGCAGGTCTCGGTGCACGCCGCACGTGCGATCTGGCTGCGCCTTGAGGCGGCCGTGCCGTCGATGGAGCCGGCCGAATTCCTGGCCCTGACCGACGAGCAGTTGCGCGCCGTCGGTCTCTCCAATTCCAAGATCAAGTACGGCCGCTCCCTCGCCACCGACATCGTCGAGGGCCGCATCGACTTCGCCGCCCTCGACGAACTCGACGACACCGCCGCCATCGCCATGCTGACCCAGGCCAAGGGCATCGGACCGTGGACGGCCGAGATCTACCTGATGTTCGCGCACGGCCGCCCCGACATCATGCCGGGCCTCGATCTCGGGCTGGTGGTCGCCGCCCAGCATCTCAAGAAGTTGCGCAAGCGCCCGGACGCAAAGCGGCTCCTCAAAATCGCCGAAGCCTGGCGGCCGTGGCGCAGTGCCGCCGCCCTGCTGCTCTGGCACTATCGCCGCAACATGCCGGACTGGAGCGCCAAAGGTCCGAAGCCCAAGCCGCTGGTGGAGACGAAATGACCAAGATCGACGGCCCGAGCCACGGCCCCCATTCGGGCGGCAGCCCCAAACAACTGATCGTGCTGCTGCACGGCTACGGCGCCGACGGCAATGACCTGATCGGGCTGGCCCCGGTGCTGGCGCCGCTGATGCCCGACGCGGTGTTCCATTCGCCCAACGCGCCCTACCCCTGCGAGGGCAATCCGATGGGCTACCAGTGGTTCAGCATCAACCGGCTCGACCCGGCCTCGCGGCTGGCCGGCACGCGCAGCGCCGCGCCCTTCGTCGACGATTTCCTCGACGAGAAGATGGCGGCCTACGGCCTCGACGAGAGCAGCACCGTCCTGATCGGCTTCAGCCAAGGCACCATGATGTCGCTGCATGTCGGGCTGCGCCGCGCAAGGCAACTCGCGGGCATCGTCGGCTTCTCCGGCGCGCTGGCCGGCCCCGAGGTGCTGGGGGACGAGATCAGGTCGCGGCCGCCGGTGCTGCTGGTGCATGGCGATTCCGACGAGATGCTGCCGGCGGCCCTCACCGAGGAGGCCGCGGTCGCCCTGCAACGCAACGGTGTCGAAGTGGCCGTGCATATCGCGCAGGGCGTCGGCCACGGCATCGACCAGACCGGCCTCGGCAATGCGGCGCGCTTCCTGTTGAACGTGCTCGGGTTGCCGATGCCGAGGTGACGACGAAGACAATGAAGATCGAAGGCATTTGCGGGAAAGGCTACGAGCGCGTCGCCGAGGCGTTCGCGCGCAACTTCGAGAGCAACGGCGAAGTCGGCGCCTCGGTCTGCCTGACGGTCGGCGGCGAGACGGTCGTCGACCTGTGGGGTGGCGTCGCCGATCCGAAGTCCGGCGCGCCGTGGACCCGGGACACGGTCAGCGTCGTGTTCTCCTGCACCAAGGGCGCCACCGCGATCTGCGCCCATGTGCTGGCTTCGCGCGGCAGGCTCGATCTCGACGCGCCGGTGATCGAGCTGTGGCCCGAGTTCGGCCAGAAGGGCAAGGAGCGCGTCACCACGCGCATGATGCTCGATCACTCCTCGGCGGTGCCGGCGCTGCGCGACAAGGTGAAGACGAGCGGTCCCTACGAATGGGACTACATGACCGGGCGCCTGGCAGCCGAAGAGCCGTTCTGGTCGCCGGGCACGCGCAACGGCTATCACGGCTTCACCTTCGGCTGGACGGTCGGCGAGATGGTACGGCGCGCGTCGGGCAAGTCGCTCGGCAGGTTCTTCCAGGACGAGATCGCGCAGCCGCTGGGACTCGATTTCTGGATCGGCCTGCCCGAGGCCATCGAGCCCCGGGTCGCGCCAATCCTGCTCTATCAATATTCGGCCGAGGAACGGCAGGTCCCGTTCCTGTCCGACGCCATCGCGAACAGGGCGTCGATACCTTCGTTGTTCCTGCTGAACAGCGGAGCCTGGAGCCCGATCACCGTCGGCGCCAACAGCCGCGACGGCCACGCCGCCGAGATCGGCGCCGCCAACGGAATCACAAATGCCCGCGGCCTGGCCGGACTGTACGCGCCGCTGGCCAACGGCGGCGGCAAGCTGGTCGATGCGAAGACCCTTGCCCGCATGGGCGAAGTCTCGATGGCGACGCATGACGATGCGACCCTGCGCATCCCGACGCGCTTCGCGCTCGGCTTCATGAAGTCGATGGATAATCGCAAGCGCTCGATCGGAGCGAAGGTGTTCGGCGAGGATTGCGACAGCGTGATCATGAGCAGCGCCGCCTTCGGCCATGTCGGCGCCGGCGGATCGCTGGGCTTCGCCGATCCCGCCGCGGGGTTGTCGTTCGGCTACACCATGAACCAGATGGGTCCTGGCCTGCTGATGAACGGCCGCGGCCAATCGCTCGTCGACGCCGCCTACCGGAGCCTCGGCTACACCAACAAGGATGGCGGGGTTTGGGTGAAGTAAGGAAGCAGATTCCTCCCCATTCACATGGGGAGGTGTCGGCGTCTCACGCCGACGGAGGGGTTAGAAGCGTCGGCACTGGGGCTCATGACCCCTCCGCCCGCTCGTGGCGCTTTCGCCGCCAACGGCGGCGAAACGCCTGCGCGGGCACCTCCCCATGTGAATGGGGAGGCGAAGCCGAGTGATCCCCGTCTTCCAACCGCTGAAGGATCGCGCCGTCGCAATCGTCTGGTCGGGGCTCGCCGCCTCGACCATCGGCGAGGATCTGTTCCGAGTCGCCGTGGTCTGGATCGCCGCCGACCAGATCGGCAATGCGGCCGGCTACGTCAATGCCGCGCAATACGGCGCCATGCTGGCGATCGGCCTGCTCGGCGCCTCGACCTTCGACCGCTGGCGCGCCGACCGCGCCATGATGGGCGCCAAGTATGCGAGCGCCGTGCTCGCCCTGCTGCCGGTCGCCGGCTCCTATGTCTGGGGCGTCTCGATCCCGCTTCTGGTCCTGGCGGTGATGGGCCTCGCCGGCCTGCGCATGATCTTCACGCCGGCGCTGCAGTCGGCGGTTCCGGTCCTGGTCAAGGATCGCGACGCGCTGCAGGCGATCAACGGACTGTTCGACGCGACCTGGCGGCTCGCGCGTCTGATCGGCCCGGTGATGGCCGCCGTGCTGAACACGATCCTGCCGGTGATCCATTTCCTCTCGGTGACCGCGGTCGGCTTCGTGCTGTCGGGCCTCGCGGTGTGGGCCGCGCGCGACCGGCTGATCGACCCCGGCCATCGGCCGCGCAGCGACCGCGGCGGCTGGCGCGGCACGGTCGATGCGCTGCTCGACGGCATCCGGCTGCTGGTGCGCGAACCGGTGATGGGCATCCTGCTGCTGGCCAATGCCATCGCCAACGGTCCGTGGAGCGTGGCGCTGCAGCTCTGCATCGCGCTGATGGTCAAGGAGCACGACCCGACCCTGATCGGCTTCCATGGCCTGGCCTCGCTCGGCTTGATCGTCGGCGCCACTGGCCTGGGCGACGTCATCGGCAACCTGGTGGCAGGCAGCGTGCGCTTCCGCCGGCCGCTCTCGACCATGTTCCTGGGCTATGTCGCGATGGGCGGCGGCTTCGCGCTGATCGCACTCGCCGCCTGGGGACTGGAGAACCCCTACAAGCTTCCGGCGATGATGGTGGCCGGCGCGGTCGCGGGCCTCGGCGGGCCGTTCTATTTCATCCCGATGATCACCCGCATGCAGACGGTCTATCGCGGCGCCGAGATCGCCCGCGTCTTCCGGCTGCGGCTCGCGGTGATGGCCGGCGCCATGCTGCTCTTCAATCTCGGCGCCACGCCGCTGTTCGACCTGATCGGTCCGACCCACACCGAGTTCTATTTCGGTCTACTGCTGCTCGGCCTCGGTATCGCCGGCCACACTCTCTTCAGGCGCTACGAGAACCGCCAGCGGGCCGGCC
>JBGAIW010000078.1:0-20386 GCA_044225265.1 Reyranella sp. | reverse complement strand
GGGGCTGGCCACGGCAGGGTGCGGCTTCGGACCATTTCAAGGGCGGAGAGCGGCCCACCCGGCGGTCCTTTCGCTCATTCTGAACAAACCCGCTGTCGCCGAGCCTCTGCGGTGGGCATTTTGGCGCGGTTCTAGATGCGCACAGGATGCGAACTCTGTGCTATTGTGACCATATGAGCGTAGGCGCTGAAAACACCTCTTCGGAACGGCCACTTTCCTGGCTGACGGGGCTGATGTGGGCCGATATCGGTGCCGTGACCGGACTGGCGCTCATCCTGTCGCTCAATTTTCCGCTGGCGCGTCATCACGACGGGCAGGAGCTGCTGATCGGCGTGGTACTCGCCCTTGCGGGCGGCACGCTCGGCGCGGTCGTCGTCAACCGACTGAGGATGCAGCGCTCGCAGGCGCGCGAGGCGACGGTCGCGGCGATCACGGACCTGTACGGCCTGTCGATGGAGATCCAGAACCTGATGAGCGAGCTCTCGATCGCGCAGAAGGCCGATCGGCTCGCGCAGAACGTCGATCTCGCGACGATCGAATCCTCGCTGGCACGAGTCGAGGCGCAGGCGCGCCGCCTGCAGCAGCCACGCTTCCCCGATCGGGCGCTGAGCGATCTGCTGTGGCAGGCCGCGCGTCAGGCCGCCGAGTTCTGTTCGGCCAGCCTGATGAGCGCGCGCATCGTTCCCTATCGCGCGGCTCCCCAGCGTCCCGCCCTGTGGACCGATGCAAGCGGCATGGCCCGCAATGGCCTGATCGTCGTCGGGCGTACGCTGGAAAGGCTTCAGAAGACTATTTGACGCGAGAAGTAACCGCGCGCTTCGCCGATCAGCGGGCCGTTTGGCCCGCTCTTCATTCGTGCTCCTCGTTCGCCTCCCTCATTCTGCAAGGGAAGAGAGGACTCAGTTGCTCGTCACCAGCTTGCAGCCGCCTTCCTTCAAGGGCCGGAAGGCTTCGTTGCCGGGCACGGTGGCGACCATCTTGGCGAGATCCCATGGGCCCTTCGACTCCGCGGGCGTCTTGGCTTCCATCAGATACATGTCGCGGATGACGCGGCCGTCGGCGCGGACCACGCCGTTCTTCGTCATGAAGTCGTTGATCGGCATCTTCTTCATCTGCGCCATCACAGCCTTGGCCTCGTCGGTGCCGGCGGCCTTCACGGCCTTGAGGTAGTGCATGGTGGCGCCGTAGGTGCCGGCCTGGATGAAGGAGGGCGGACGGCCCATCGCCTTGGTGAAGCGGTCGGTATAGGCCCGCGCCTCCGGCGTCATGTCGTAGTAGAACGGGCTCGAGATCAGAAGGCCCTGGGCGATCTTCAGCCCGATCGAATGGACGTCGGGAAACTGTGCCAGCGGCGCGCTGACCCGCATGCTTTTCATCAGGCCGAATTCGGCGGCCTGCTTGACGCCGTTGACGATGTCGTTGCCGCCGTTGGCGAAGATCAGGCCCTTGGCCTTGGAGGCCTGCGCCTGCAGCTCGTAGGAGGAGAAATCCTGGCTGTTCAGCGGGTGCTTGACCGAGCCCAGGATCTTGCCGCCCGCCGCCTTGATGAAGGCGGTGGCGTCGGTCTCGATCGACTGGCCGAACACGTAGTCGACGGTGATGAAGTACCAGGTGTCGATGCCCTGCTTGCCCAGCGCATTCACGATGGTCTTGGTCTGGCCATAGGTGTCGTAGATGAAGTGCACCGTGTTGGCGCCGCAGCCGGAGCCGGTCAGCGCCGAGGTGGCGGCCGCGGTCGGCATGAAGACGCGGTTCTTCTCGTCGGCGACCTTGACCAGGGCCAACGCGACGGCCGAATTGGGCACGCCGAGCACGAGATCGACGTTCTCCTCGTCGTACCAGCGCTTGGCGATGCCGACGCCGACATCGACCTTGTTCTGGAAATCCGCGCTCACCATCTCGATCGGCTTGCCCAGCACCGAGCCGCCGAAATCCTCGATGGCGAACTTCACCGACTGCACGTCGCCCGGACCGGTATTGTCGGCGTAGACACCCGACATGTCGTCGAGCACACCGATCTTCACGGCATTGTTCTGGGCGAGAACGGGTACGCTAAGCACGCAACTGGTCAGGAACGCGGCTAACACATAGCGCATGAAAACCTCCCAGGATGTGGTTCTTGTTCTTCTTGTCGTTGCGGGCAGCCTAGCATGGCGGGGCAGGGACGCCACCCCGAAGGCATAAGGACAGACAGGCTGCCGACTAGATCGTGCGTACCAGGTCCGACGTGAGGTCGCCCCAGTAGTAGCCGAGCAGGGCGGCGAGGCCGAGCGCGCTGCCAAGGGCGATCTTGAGGTTGGTCGCGGGACCGGGCGCGCGATACGGCGCGGCGGCCAGGATGAGGTAGGGCAGGGCCATCGCGGCGTAGCGGCTGGAGAAGACGTTGCCGATCAAGGCCGGCGCAAGACTGACCGCGACCAGGCCGGCGTGGATCAGTACCAGCTTGGGATCGTGTCGTCCCTGCCAGGCGCGGCCGACCGCCCAGACGAGGAAGGCCGTACCGGCCCACAGCAGCAGGCTGCCGCAGATGACGCCGTAGGCGTACATCCCGCGCTCGCTCAGGAAATTGTCGACCGTCGAGGCAAACGGAAAGACCAGCGCGAGTCCGGTCGCGGCATTGATCGCGAACAGCGCCAACACGCCGGCCAGCGAGGGCCAGCGCAGCAGCCAGCGGGGAGCCGGCGTCAGCAGGAGCAGGCCTACGAACAGGTAGCCGAGCGCGATCAGCGCATTGCCTGGCCGAAAGCCGAATTCGGTGTCGTCGAGCGGCGGCACCGGTCCACCCCAGGCGATTACAAGCGGCAGGGCCATGACCGCGGCAATCGCGCCCTGGACGAGCACCGGCACGATCAGGCGGCGGTCGATCGCCGCCAGCAGCAGGGGCGTCGCGGCGAAGACGCAGGCCGTCTGTCGTCCGAGCACGGCGATGCCGAGGGTCGCGCCGGCCGCCGCGAACCAGGGCAGCAGTTCCTCGCCGCGTGCGAGAGCGGCCAGGCCGCGCAGTTGCAGCGCGAGGTTCGCGGCCACGAATACCAGGGTCGGTGCATCGGTGAGCGCGAGGCCGGCCAGCACCCAGCTCATGGGCACACCCAGGATCGCGGCGGCGCCCAGCCAGGGCTCGGCGATTGCGAGGCGGCGCAGGCTGACGCCGATCAGCGCCATGACCATCAGGAACAGCGCGAGATTCGCCAGCCGTATTGCCAGCGGGTCGAGGCGGGTCAGCGGCTTCAGCAGGAAATGAACGACCCCGTAGAGCGGACCGGTCGCGCCATTCAGCTGCTCGAGCAGTGCAAGCGAGAGCCCGAACCGTCCCACCAGGTCGGGATAGTCGGAATAGCGGTTCTCGTCGAAGACGAGCTCGGTCGGCGAGGTGAGTATCGCGGCCAGCAGCGCCAGGAACGAGAGGACGAGGAGGGCCCAGGCGATCCTGTCGGCCGGCACGATCGGGTTCCTCATCGGCCGGCGCCCTCTTGATGCAGCTTGTCCTGACGCACGCTGTCCCGGGCGCGCGGCTAGAGCGGCACCGCGTCGCCGTCGATCAGGGCGTGGCTGCAGCGCAGGCGCTTGGCCTCGGTGCGGATGTCGGCTGCAGGCGCGACGGCGCGCACGACGGCGTAGCCCTTGTCCTGCCAGTGCGCGGCGACGTCCCACATCGCGTCGATCGGCAGGAAAAGGCGCGGCCGTACCGGCTGGGTCTCCGACGCCGCCAGCACCGCGCTCATGTAGAGCGTGAAGCCGGTCGACGACTCGGCCAGGCCATCCTCGGGGTAGCCCGCCGAGTAGCGCCCGCCGCGCGCCAGTTCCTCGCGGCCCTTCTGCGCGAACACCGTGAACGACACGCCGGTCTGATACTCGAGGCCGCGATATTCGACCGGGTCGAGCGTCATCGCGAGATCGGGATCGGCCGCGCGCACCAATGCGACGGCGTCGGCGAGGCGCTGGGCCTCTGCAGCAGCGGCCGGAGGAAGCTTGAGCTTCGCGAGCAGCGCCAGTCCCTTGTCGACCGGGCCCGCCGCACGCAACAGGCCGGCGAACAGGCTGACAACTTTCTTGTCCGCGTCCTTCTCGCCGGTGAGCGCCTTTGCAATGCCGGCCTCGTCCTTGCGGTCGAGCGCCCGGCGCAGGCGTGAGATCCCGGCGGCTTCGAGCTTGAGGCCGGCCGCGACGGCAGCGACAAGGGTCGGCAGGTTGAGATCGACCGTGAGATCTGCGACGCCGATCGCCCGCAAGGCGTCGACCGCAAGCAGGATCGCCTCGGCATCCGCTTCGGCGGTATCGACGCCGATCAGTTCGGTGCCGACCTGGGCGAACTGCCGTTCGGGCTTCAGGGCATTGCCGCGCACGCGGATCACGTTGCCGCCGTAGGACAGACGCAGCGGCCGCGGCTCGTGCTTGAGGCGCGTCACCGCAATGCGCGCCACCTGCACCGTCATGTCGGGGCGCACGCCCATCATGCGCTGCGACACCGGATCCATCAGCCGGAAGGTCTGCGAGGCCAGCGCCGCACCCGGGCCGCCGAGCAGCGATTCCTCGAACTCGACCAGCGGCGGCTTGACCCTCTCGTATCCGAAGGCTGCGAAGCGCTCGATGGCGATGTCGATGGCGCGCGCTTCCCGCGCCGCATCGGGCGGCAACAGGTCGCCCAGGCCCGCCGGCAGAAGCCCGCGATGGTCGTTGTCGTTGGCGGTCATGGGGGGGGTGATAGCACAAATCCCGGCCTTCCCCAGTCGGCGGGGGCCATTCCAATTCGGAACCTTTTGATCTGCATCTATGCAGAGAAAACCGGGGGGCCTAAATTGCTCATATGGGGAGGTTTACCTCGCGTTTTGCCCACTACCGGCCGCTGCTGGCGCTGGGGCTCACGGGACTCGTCTCGAGCCTGGCCGTGGTCGGCTGGCTCGACGATGTGCAAAGCCCTTGGTTGGCGATTTTCGCGATCGGGACCATCGTGACGCTGTTCGCCGGCTTCGTCGTGCTGGGCACCCTGTGGTGGGCCGACGCGCTCCGCGCGACCTCGTCCAAGCTCTCGATCGAGGTTGCGGAGCGACGCGAGGCCGAGCAGGCCCTGCAGGCGACGCTCGATCGCGCACGCCGGCAGCTCGAGGCGATCGGTCAGGTCAGCCAATCGGAGGAACTGCTGTCGGGCGAGATCGAATCGCTGGCCAGGCGGATCACCGAGGTGGCGGCTCGCACGGTCGGCTGCGAGCGGGCCAACCTCTGGCTGTTCGATGAAGCCGAGACCGTTCTCAAGTGCATCGACCTATACGAAGCCACGCCCGACCGGCATTCCTCGGGCTCGGTACTGGAGGAGGCCCAGTATCGGCACGAGTTCGAGGCTTTCAAGGCGGGCAAGCATGTCGCCGCCGACGATGCGCTCACGGATCCGCGGACGGCGGGCTATGTCGAGAGTTACCTGAAGCCGCTGTCGATCACCTCGATGCTCGACACGGTGATCCAGATGTCGGGCAGGAATCTCGGGCTGCTGTGCTTCGAACACGTCGGCACGGTCCATCGGTGGGAGCAGGACGAGATTGCCTTTGCCAGTCAGCTTGCCGACAAGTTCGCGCTCGCACTGGTGAGCCGCAGGCGCCGCGAGGCCGAGCGCGCGCTGCGCGCCAGCGAGGAAAAGTTCCGGACGATCTTCGACTCGGTGACCGATGCGGTGTTCGCGCACGAGCTGCAAAGCGGCCGATTCGTCGCCGCCAACAAGCGCGCCGTGGAGATGTTCGGCTATTCGCACGAGGAGATCCTGGCCGGCGACGTCGGCATGCTGTCGGCCGAGGGTTTTTCGCAGGAACAGGCGATCGCCCATTTGGTGACCGCCGGTACGGTTCAACTGCCGCCTTTCGAATGGGGCTTCAAGGCGCGCGACGGCCGACTTTTCTGGGGCGAGGTCACGTTGCGCCGGACCGCGTTCGGCGGCGAGGAAGTCGTGCTGGCGACGGTCCGCGACATCACGGAGCAGCGGCGCGCTGCCGCCGACTTGCGCGACTCGCGCCAGCTCCTCGAGGGCGTGCTCAACGCCATCCCGGTCCGCGTGTTCTGGAAGGACAAGAACCTGGTCTATCTCGGCTGCAACCGGCCGTTTGCCCGCGACGCCGGCTTCAAGGAGCCGGCCGAGCTCGTCGGCAAGGACGACTTCCAGATGGGCTGGCGCGACCAGGCGGAGATCTATCGCAAGGACGACCTCGAGGTGATCGCGTCGGGCGTGGCCAAGCCCTTCATCGAGGAGCCGCAGACGACGCCGGACGGCAAGACCATCACGCTGTTGACGACCAAGGTGCCGCTGCGCGCGCAGGACGGCGGGATCGGCGGCATCCTCGGCGTCTACATGGATATCACCGAGCGCAAGCGCGCCGAGGAAGCCTTGCGAGCCAGCGAGGCGGAGCTGAGCGAGGCACAGCGGCTGGCCAAGCTCGGCAGCTGGAGCTGGAACCCGAGCGACGACAAGGTCACCTGGTCGGAAGAGCTGTTCCACATCCTCGGTCAGGACCCTGCGAAACCGGCGCCCGACGTCGAGGCGCAAAGTCGGGTGTTCACCGAACGGAGCTACAGCGAACTGCGGGAGGCGCTGGAACGAGCCCTGCGGGAACGCGTTCCGTACAGCCTCGATCTGGAATTCAGGCGGGCCGACGGAACCACCGGCTGGCTGCTGACGCACGGCGCAGCCGAGTCGGACGCGACTGGACGGATTGCCCGCATACATGGCACGGCCCTCGACATCACCGAGCGCAAGCGGGCCGAGCAGGCGATCGCCTATCGGGATCGCGTGCAGCATGCCGTGACGGTAGCAGCGGCCGACGTGGTCGGCGGAGACACCCTGGCGCACGGCATTGAGCGGGCCCTCAAGACGGTGGGCGAGGCACTCGACGTCGATCGGGTCGCCGTTATGGAGGGCTCGACGGTCGACCGACCACCGACGGTGCGCCATGCCTGGCAGCGCGCCGGCATCCCGCCGCTGACGCAGGATATGCTGGCCACCTCCGGCATAACGGGAACGCGGGAAGAAGCCGATTGGATGGCGCCGGCGCGGCGCAACCAGACCGTGATCACCCATCGCCAGTCGGCGAGCCCGGCCATCCAGAACATGATGACACGGTACGGCATTCAGTCGGTACTGACCGTGCCGGTGATGACCGGCGAACGGTTCTGGGGGATCATTGGCATCGACACCTGTCACGAGTCCCGCCAGTGGACGGCGGCCGAGATCACGACGATGCAGACTTTCGCCGAGGTGCTCGGTGTCGCGATCATGCGTCAGCGCGACCTCGAAGCCCTGCGCCTGAGCGAAGAGCGCTTCCGCGCCGTCAGCGAGACCGCCCAGGACGCCATCATCCTGACCGACGCCGCGGGACGCATCGAATTCTGGAACCCGTCGGCCGAGCGCATCCTGGGCTATACCCAGCCCGAAGCGATCGGGCGCGAGATCCATCGCCTGCTCGCGCCGGAGCATCGCCGCGAGCAGGTGCGGGCCGCTTTCGTCACTCCCTCCGGGACGGGCCCCGGCGAGGCGGCGGGCAAGACGATTGAGTTCGCGGCGCTGCGCCGCGACGGCGGCGAAGTGCCGGTGGAGGTCTCGGTCGCGGGCCTGCAGCTGGGCGAGGAACACCACGCCGTCGCCGTGTTGCGCGACGTGTCGGAGCGCAAGCGCGCCGAGGCCCAGATCGAGCGCATGGCGCGCAGCGACAGCCTGACCGGACTGGCCAACCGCAGCGTGTTCGTCGAGTCCCTGCAGCGCGCGATCGCGGCCGCCCGCCGGGCCCGCAAGGAATTCGCCGTGCTCTACCTCGATCTCGACCATTTCAAGGACGTCAACGACACGCTCGGCCATCCGACGGGCGATCGCCTGCTGCAGGCGGTCGGCGATCGCCTGCGGGCGGCCATCCGGGGCAACGACATCGTGGCGCGGTTCGGCGGCGACGAGTTCGCAGTGATCCAGACCGACATCGAGTCGCCGGAGGAGGCGGCGTTGCTGGCCGATCGGCTGGTCAAGGCGCTGGCCGAGCCCTTCGTCATCGCCGAGAACGCCATCCGCACCGGCGTCAGCATCGGCATCGCCGTATACGGCGCCGACTCGCCCGACGCCGAGAGCCTGCTGAGCCATGCCGACGTTGCGCTCTATCGCGCCAAATCGGAAGGCCGCGGCACCTGGCGCTTCTTCACCCCGGCGATGGATGAAGAGGTGCGCGCGCGCGTCGCGCTGGGCGGCGAATTGCGCGGCGCGATCGCGTCGGGCCAGCTGTTCCTCGAATATCAGCCCCAGGTCGACGCCAAGTCGGGGCACATCGTCGGCGTCGAGGCGCTGGTACGCTGGAACCATCCGGTGCGCGGCATCATCGGTCCCGGCCAGTTCATTCCCGTCGCCGAGAGCAACGGCCTGATCGTGCCGCTTGGGCGCTGGGTGCTCGAGGAGGCCTGCCGGCAGGCGAGGCTGTGGCTCGACCGCGGCATGCAGGTGCCGTTGATCGCCGTGAACGTATCGGCGCACCAGTTCAAGACGCCGCTCGAGCTCGAGCAGGACATCGACGACGTGCTGCGCCGGACCGGCTTTCCCGCCGGGCGGCTCGAACTGGAACTGACCGAGAGCGTGCTGATCGAGGCGTCGCGCGAGCACAACGACGCGCTGATCCGCCTGCGCCAGAAGGGCATACGGCTGGCCGTCGACGATTTCGGCACGGGCTATTCGTCGCTCGACTACCTGCGGCGTTTTCCGGTGAACCGCATCAAGATCGCGCAGACCTTCGTGACGACGCTCACCGAGACATCCAGCACCGCCGCCATCGTCAAGGCGGCGATCGGGCTGGCGCAGGACCTCAGCCTCGATGTGGTGGTGGAGGGCGTCGAGACGGCGCGCCAACTCGCCCTCGTCGTCGGCTGGGGTGGCAACCAGATCCAGGGCTTCTATTTCTCGCCGCCGCTGCCGGCGGCCGAGATCGAGCCTCTGCTGGGCGCCGGCCGCGTCGCGCCGGCGGAGCGGGTGGCGCGGCCGGCGGTGGCGGCGGGATAGAGCGCGTTCCGACCGGCCGAATTCAATTGGCCGCGAGGTCGTGCCCTGGACTCGTGAAAATCCCGAGCACTGCCCGATTCGTCATTCCGCCGCCTGCGCCTTCGCGGCCCCATTGGACGAAGCGGGCGAGATCGCCTTCATGGTGCCGCCGTAGCGGTCGGTGAAGGCGGAGGTGTCGATCTCGTCGAGCTCGATCTCGCGGTTGAGGACCTTTTCCTTCCACTTGAGCAGCTCGGGGTGGGCGGCCTGGAACTCGGGCATCACTTCCCTGGCGAACAGTTCGAGCGACTCGCAGATATGCTCGTGCGTGTTGCGGCCGGCCTGGTTGAGCAGCACGACCTGGTCGATGTTCGAAGACTGGAACTTCTGGAGCTTCTTGCGGATCGTGTCGGGAGAGCCGATCAGGCCGCCGCGCAGCGACGCCTGGTGGGCGTCGGGGTTGGCCTTCTTCCACTTTTCGTACTCTTCCCACATGTTGACGGTGCCGGCCGGCGGACGGCGGCGGCCGGCCGACTGACCGTAGAAGCGCAGCGCGAACTGGAAGAACGTGTCGCCATCGGCGCGGGCGCGCGCTTCCTCGTCGGTCTTGGCGCACATGAAGAAGCTGACCAGCGCGATGTTCGGGTTGGTCTTGTACTCGGCGAGCTTCTTCTGCCGTTTCACGAAGGCGTTGTAGTAGGCATGCACCCACGCATGGGCGGCGTCGGCGGAGACGAACTGGAAGCCGAGCGCGCCCATGCCCCATTCGCCGACCTTGGCCAAGGTCTCGAGCTGGCTGCAGGCGACCCAGAGCGGCGGGTGCGGCTTCTGCAGCGGCTTCGGCACGACCATGCGCAGCGGCATGTCGAAGTGCTTGCCGTGATGCTCGGAGGGGCCGTCCCTGAACATCGGCATGATCGCCTTGACGGCTTCCTCGAAGATCTCGCGCTTGTTCTCCATCGTGACGTTGAACGGCTCGAGCTCGGTGATCGAGGCGCTCTCGCCCATGCCCATCTCGGCGCGGCCGTTCGACAGCAGGTCGAGCGTGGCGACGCGCTCCGCGACACGAGCCGGGTGATTGGTCGTCAGCTGCACGATCCCGTGGCCGAGGCGGATCTGCTTGGTGCGCTGGCTGGCCGCGGCAAGGAAGGATTCCGGGGCGGGGGAGTGCGAGTACTCCTCGAGGAAGTGATGCTCGACCTGCCAGGCATGGTCGTAGCCGAGGCGATCGGCCATCTCGATCTGATCCAGCGCATTCTGGTAGAGCCGGTGCTCGTCACCCTGGGCCCACGGCCGGGGCAATTGCAGCTCGTAAAAGATGCCGAACTTCATGGGTCGTTCCTCCCGGTGATCAGGTGTGCCTCAACTCATCTACCATCGCTAGAGCGGCTTCCGATCAAATGGACCCGAAAACGGTTCCATTTGATCGGAAACGCACTGCTTCCTCCACAACATTCCCTGACGCATTCCGTTCAGCTGCCTCCAGCTGAACGGAAGGCGCTCCAGGCCCTCTCCCGGCCTTCGAAAAGAGCGAAAGACACGCCCTCCCGCTCTGCGAGAAGAGATGATAAACGAGGCGCGCCAATGACCGATTTCCCCCATCCAGCGCCTGTGCGGCCAGCGCTGTCCGTCGTCGCGCCCTGCTACAACGAAGAGGCCGTTCTGCCGGAGTTCGTGGCCCGGGTGGGTGCGGTCCTCGATGGACTGGGCCATGGAGATCCGATGTCGGCCGAGATCGTGCTGGTCGATGACGGTTCGCGCGACGGAACCTGGGCGGCCATGACGGCCGCCGCCGGGCGGGATTCCCGGGTCGTCGCGGTTCAGTTGATGCGCAATCACGGGCACCAGCTCGCCCTGACCGCCGGCCTCTCGGTTTGCCGCGGCGAGCGCATCCTGATCATCGATGCCGACCTGCAGGACCCGCCCGAACTGCTGCCCGAGATGATCGCCGTGATGGAGCGGCAGGACGCGGACGTGGTCTATGCCCAGCGCCGCCAGCGCGAGGGCGAGACGCTGTTCAAGCGCTTCACCGCGGCGGCGTTCTACCGCCTGATCGGCAAGATGACCGACGTGGCGATCCCGCCCGATACCGGCGACTTTCGCCTGGTCACGCGGCGGGTGCTCGACCTGCTGCTGGCCATGCCCGAGCGCCATCGCTTCATCCGCGGCATGGTCGCCTGGATCGGCGGCCGGCAGGTGGCCTTCCCCTACGACCGCAAGGCGCGCGCCGCGGGAGAGACCAAGTATCCGCTGAGCCGGATGGTGCGCTTCGCGGTCGATGCCATCACCGGTTTCTCGGTGGTGCCGCTGATGGCCTCGATGACGATCGGGTGGGGGATGGCGGTGATCGGATTCGCCTTCGCCTTCTATTCCGTCGTCGGTTGGGCATTCGGCCACGTCCTCCCGGGCTGGACCTCGCTGATGGCGGCGATCGGAATCCTGGGCGGCATGCAGTTCCTGATGCTGGGCGTGATCGGCGCCTATCTCGGCCGGCTCTACGACCAGAGCAAGGACCGGCCGCTGTTCATGATCCGCGACATCGTCGGCGGGCCTTCCGCGGACCGGAGCCGTCGACCGTGAGCCGTCACTATCTCTATCTGTGGACCGGCATCGTGATCGGCATCGGTGGCCAGGCGCTGCTCAAGGCCGGCGCCAGCGCGCCCGACTTCGGGGCGCAGATCTTCTCGCTCACCACCGTGGCCGGGCTGGCATGCTACGGCGTCGCCACGCTGATGTACATGATGGCGATCCGCGTCATCCCGATCGCGGTGGCGTTTCCCTCGATTTCGATGTCCTACGTGGTCGTGCTGCTGGTGGGCGCAACCCTCTTCGGCGAGCATCTCTCGGCAGCCAAGGTTGCCGGCGTGGTGATGATCGGCGCCGGCGTCTGGGTGCTGAACCGCAGCAGTCCGATCGTCACGGTGGATGTCGACAAGCCGGCCTTCCAGGTCGAGCAGCCCGTCATCCCGGCCGAATTCGACCGGCATGCGGCGTCCTACGACGGCGGCATGGACGGCCCGATCAAGCGCATGCTCGGATCGGCCGATCACTTCATGGAGGTCAAGGCCGAGTGGCTGCTGCAGCGCGAACCGGCGCTGCGCCAGTCCGGCGCGCACCTGCTCGACTATGGCTGCGGCGCCGGCGACCTCATGCGCAAGCTCGCCCAGCTCGGCGCCACCGCGCAATTCACCGGCTGTGACGTCTCGGGCGGCATGCTGGCCGAAGCCCGCCGCCGCTGGCCGGCCGCCCTCGGCGACGTGCCGCGCCTTGCCCAGCAGGATGGCGCCAGCACCGGCTTCGCCGACGGCACGTTCGAGGTCGCCGTCGTGAGCGCGGTGCTGCACCACGTCACGCCGGCCAACCGGCCCACCGTGTACGACGAACTGGCGCGCGTGCTGAAGCCCGGCGGCCGCCTTTATGTCTTCGAGCACAATCCGCGCAATCCGCTGGTCCGCTACGTCGTGTCCCGCACCAAGATCGACGAGAACGCGATCCTGCTGGATCCGCGCGAAGTGCGCGACAGTCTGCCGGGCGCGCTGCGCCAGAGCCTCGATACCCAGTACCTGATGTTCATGCCGCCGCGCCTGTCGTTCCTGCGCGCCGTCGATCGCATGCTGACCTGGCTGCCGCTCGGGGCGCAGTACGCGGTGACGGCTTCCAAGGCGGCGTGAGGGAGCGGCAATTGCCGACGCTTCGCCGCGGCCTGGGTGTGGGCTGGCAGCTGGCGCTGGTCTTCACGGTGTCGCTGGCCGGCCTCGCCGGCCTGATCGGCTGGCTGCAGAACGTCCACGTCATCACGGCCAACGGCATGTTCAAGAGCATCCAGGCCGAGCCGTGGATGCGCGACTTCGCCCATGCGCGGCTCGACCCCTCGAACTATCTCTATTTCCCGCTGTATGGCGCCCTCGCGAACCTGCTCGACGCGGCCGGCATTGCGCGCGGGCAGGCGTGGAAGCAGTTCGCCTACCTCAACGCCTTCTGGGCGAGCATCGCCAACGTCATGGTCTATGGCTTCGGCCATCGCTTTTCGGGAAGCGCGCGCGTCGCCACGCTCGCCACGCTGTTCCATGCCGGCTGCGGCACGGTGTTGCTGCTGGCCGTGATCAACGAAGACATCATGCCGGGCTACGCGTTGCTGCTCGGATCGATGCTGCTGGCCGGCCTGTGGTTCGGCCGTCCGACCCACGGCCGGGTGATCGCGGTCGCGGTTCTATTCACCCTGGGCTGGCTGATCGAATGGCGGCTGATGTTCCCGACCTTGCCGGCCTTCGGCCTGGCGCTGCTGCTTGCCGATCTGCCGTTGCGGCGCCGGCTCGCCCTGGTCGGCACCCTGCTGGTCTCGATCGTCGCCACCGCGGGCATCGTCCAGCAGGTCTGGGAGGGCCATGCCGGCGCGGTCGGCCTTCACGATCTGCTGTGGACGGGCAAGGGCGTGACCAGCGGCTGGGGCGGCTTCGACCTCGACAAGCTCTGGATGATGCTGGGCGGCGTCGGCAATTACCTCATGCTGGTCGGCTCCTTCCCGCTGCCGCAGGACTCGCGCGCGGCGTGGCTGCCGTTGTCGCTGTCGGCGGTCGCGCAGACCGCCATTCTCGTCGCGGCCGCGATCGTGCTGTGGCCGCGCCGGCGCGAGGCGCTGGTGCGGACGATCGCGGTGGTCTTCCTCGGCACGCTGGGGGCGGGGCAGGTGCTCAACCTCTATTCGCAGCCGCACGATCCGCAGATGCAGGTCAACGTCATGCCGTGGCTGACCGTCGCCTGGGCGGCGATCCTGACCGCCGTGCTCGCGGGTCCGGGTTCGCTCGGAACGATCGCACCGCCGCGTTTCGCGACGGTGGCGCTGTTCGCGCTCCTGTCGTTCGTGCCACTGGCGGCGAATGCGGTCTCGCTGGCGCAGTGGCGCGAGGGCGATGTCCGGGCGATCGCCGCCCTCGGCGAACTGGAGCGGCGCTTCCCGCCGGACCGGACGGTCTTCCTCTATCTGGGCTTCGAGCCGGCGATCACCTGGCACTACGCGCTGTGGAGCCGCAACTGGGATTGGGACGGCCAGGTCGACATCGCGCCGGCGCCGTCCGCCACGCCGCGCTTCAAGTGGATCGCCGTCACGGCGGCGGCCGTGCGGCGGCCGGCCTGGACGGGAGCGCAGCACGCCGAGCTCCTGAAACGCGACATCGACCTGGCGCTGGCGCGCGGTTACGACGTGATCGCGTCGGATGTCTGGAGCTGGAGCGAGCCCGAACTCGCCAAGGCGTTCGGCCCGCTCTCGGCGTCGGTCCGGGCGCCTGCCGTGTATGCCGCCTTGCACGACAATTTTACCGGCGAGCGCGTGTTCACCGACGCGCTGGGTGTCACCTATTATCGCCTGCGGCGGCGTTGAGAGACCTCGCGACAGGTCGTATGGGAATGCTAGATTGACCGGGTAGATGGTGGAGGACGCCGTGGATCGACAGATATTCGAGGCCGAGCTCGAGCGCGACGGCTACGAAGCCATGACCAACACCACCGCCGGTGCGAAGGTCAATCCGGAGCACAGCCATCCGTTCGACGTGCGTGCCATGGTGATGCAGGGGGCCCTGACCCTGACGCGGGAAGGTCGCAGCGACACCTATCGTCGCGGCGAGGTGTTCTCGATGCCGCGCGGCTGCCTGCACTACGAAAGCTATGGCGACGAAGGAGCTGTCGTGTTGCTCGGCCGCAAGTTCTAGTGTTCGGCGCGGCGTCGCCGCCGCGTCTCCAGGCGAACCTCGTCTGGCAGCTCGCGCTGGCCTTCATCCTGACATTGGTGGTGCTTTGCGGCCTGATCTACTGGCTGCAGAACGTCCACATCGTCACCAACAACGGGCTGTACAAGAGCCTGCAGGTCCAGCCGTGGATCAGCGATCCTCCGAGGGCCAAGCTCGACCCGTCGAATTACCTCTATTTTCCGCTCTATGGCCGGATGTGCGCCTGGCTCGACGCGCTGGGCATCCTCGAGGGCCAGGCGTGGCGGCAATTCGCGTACATCAACGCCTTCTGGGCGAGCGTCGGCAGCGTGCTGGTCTATGCCTTCGCCTGGCGACTGACAGGCAGGACGTTGATCGCTGCAGCCGCGACCCTGTTCCATCTCGGCATCGGCTTCGTGCTGCTGCTCTCGGTGATCAACGAGGACATCGTACCAGGCTACGTCGTGGTGCTCGGCTCGATGATGCTGGCGTCGCTGTGGTTCGACCGGCCGACTCATCCGCGGGTGATCGTCGTCGCGGCCGTCTTCACGATCGGATGGCTGATCGAGTGGCGCCTGATGTTTCCGACCCTGCCGGCCTTCGTCCTGGCGCTCGCGATCTCCGACGGCACGCCGCGCCGGCGCGCCGCACTGGTCGGCACCCTGCTGGTCGCGATCGTCGCCACCGCAGGCATCGTGCAGCAATTGTGGGAGGGTCATTACGGCGCGGTCGGCGTGCACGACCTGCTGTGGACGGGCAAGGGCGTGTCGACCGGCTGGGCCGGCCTCACCTGGAACAAGGCCTGGATGATGCTGTCGGGCGTCGGCAGCTATTTCGTGCTCGGCGACTCGCCCTCCACGATGGTCGGCGTCAAGAACGCGCTCCCCACGCTGGTCCTGTCGGTCGTGCTGCAGGCCGCGATCCTTGCCGCCAGCGTGTGGCTGTTCTGGCCGCAGCGGCACGACAGGCAATTGCGAGCGCTGGCGGCGGTGTTTCTCGGCACGCTCGGCGCGGGGGAAGTGTTCAACTACTACTCGCAGCCACAGGATCCGCAGATGCAGATCAACGTCATGGCGTGGCTCGTCGTGGCCTGGATCCTGCTGCTCGGCGCGCTGGCGGCCCGCGCCCGGCTGCTGGCGCTGCTGGTGGCGCTGTCGCTGCTGCCGCTGGCCGTCAATGCGGCGACACTGGCCAGGTATCGCGGCCACGACGCCGAGGCGCTGGCGGCGGTCGCCGAGCTCGAGCGGCGTTTCCCGCCGGACCGCACGGTGTTCGTCTACTGGGGCTTCGAGGCCATGACGGTCTGGCAGTTCGCGCTGTGGAGCCCGACCTGGGGCTGGGAGGGCGAGCCCGACGTCGGTCCGGCGCCCTCGCGCGAGCCGCGCTTCAAGTGGATCGCCGCCAACAGCGGCGCCATCGGTCATCCGGGCTGGACACCGGAGCAGCACGCGCAGTCGATCAAGCAGGCGATCGACGGCGCAATGGCGCGCGGCTACCGCGTCGTCATCGCCCACGACCTGTGGCAATGGACGACGCAAGACCTCGCCAACCAGCTGGGCGTGGTGTCGGCGGGCAATCGCGCGCCGGCGATCCACGACATGCTGCACACGGCTTACACGGTGGGGCCGCCCATCGACGTGCCGTTCGCCGGCGTCTACTACGACCTGAAGCGCCGATAACCTCACCCGGGCGGCCTCGCGGCTGCTGTGAATTGCCGGTCAATGCCGCGCATTGACGAGGCGGGAGCCATCTCCTATATCCGCCGCGGGCCACGCTCCCCCACCGGAGTGCAGCTCTTCTGTAAGGGAGAGGTTGATGACGAAGCCGAACATGCGTCCGGCGCGTCCCGATTTTTCGTCGGGACCCTGCGCCAAACGTCCGGGATGGACACCGGAAGCCCTCAAGGATGCCGCCGTCGGGCGGTCCCATCGCTCCAAGCTCGGCAAGAAGAAGATCGTCGAGGCGGTCGATCGTACGCGGGCCATGCTGGGCATTCCCGCCGACTACCGCATCGCCATCGTTCCGGCCTCGGATACCGGCGCCGTCGAGATGGCGCTGTGGTCGCTGCTCGGCGCGCGCCCGGTCGACATGCTGGCCTGGGAGAGCTTCGGCGAGGGGTGGGTCACCGACGTGGCCAAGCAGCTCAAGCTCAAGGATGCGCGCGTCCTCAAGGCGCCCTATGGCCGGATCGCCGACCTGAAGGCGGTCGACTGGACGCACGACGTGGTCTTCACCTGGAACGGCACGACCTCGGGCGTGAAAGTGCCGAACGGCGACTGGATCGCCGACGATCGGCAAGGGCTCGCGATCTGCGACGCCACTTCCGCGGTGTTCGCCATGGACCTGCCGTGGCCGAAGCTCGATGTCGTCACCTGGTCGTGGCAGAAGGTGATGGGCGGCGAGGGCGCGCACGGCATGCTGGTGCTGAGCCCGCGCGCCATCCAGCGCCTCGAGACCTTTTCGCCGCCGTGGCCGATGCCGAAGATCTTCCGCCTGACCTCGGGCGGCAAGTTCTCCGAGGCGATCTTCAAGGGCGACACGATCAACACGCCGTCGATGCTGTGCGTCGAGGATGCGATCGACGGCCTGAAATGGGGGGAGGGCGTCGGCGGCCTGAAGGGCCTGATCGCGCGCTCGACCGGCAATCTCGCGGTGCTGGAGAAGTTCGCGGCCGAGCGGCCGTGGATCGGCTTCCTCGCCGCCGACAAGGCGATTCGCTCCAACACTTCGGTTTGCCTGACGATCACCGCGCCGTGGTTCGCGGCCCTTGCGGCCGACAAGCAGGCGGCGGCGGCCAAGAAGATGGCCGATCTGCTGGAGGCGGAAAAAGCCGGCTACGACGTCGGCGGCTATCGCGACGCCCCGCCGGGCCTGCGCATCTGGTGCGGCGCCACGGTGGAGAAGAGCGATCTCGAGGCGCTGCTGCCGTGGCTCGACTGGGCCTATGGCGAGATCGAGCGCGAATTCGGCGCCAAAGCGGCCTGAGGAGACAGGAAATCATGGCAAAGCCCAAGGTGCTCATCTCCGATGAGCTTTCTCCGCGCGCCGTCGAAATCTTCGCCGAGCGCGGCTGCGACGTCGATTTCAAGCCGGGCCTGAAGCCCGCCGAGTTGCGGGCGATCATCGGCAATTACGAGGGCCTGGCGATCCGCTCGGCGACCAAGGTCACGGCCGAGGTCCTGGCCGAGGCCAAGAAGCTGAAGGTCGTCGGCCGCGCCGGCATCGGCGTCGACAATGTCGACATCAAATCGGCGACGGCCCATGGCGTGGTCGTGATGAACACGCCGTTCGGCAACGCCATCACCACCGCCGAGCATGCCATCGCGATGATGTTCGCGGTCGCCCGCCAGGTGCCGGAGGCCAACGCCTCGACCCAGGCCGGCAAGTGGGAGAAGAACCGCTTCATGGGCACCGAGCTCAGCTTCAAGACGCTCGGCCTGATCGGCTGCGGCAATATCGGCTCGATCGTCGCCGAGCGCGCGATCGGCCTGAAGATGCGGGTGATCGCCTACGATCCGTTCCTGTCGGACGAGCGCGCCGCGACGCTGGGCGTCGAGAAGGTGACGCTCGAGCAGCTGCTGCCGCGCGCCGACTTCATCAGCGTGCACACGCCGCTCACCGAGCAGACCAGGAACATCCTGTCCCGCGCCAACCTGATGAAGACCAAGAAGGGCGTGCGCATCGTCAATTGCGCCCGCGGCGGACTGGTCGACGAACTGGCGGTGCGCGATCTGCTGGTCTCGGGCCATATCGCGGGCGCGGGCTTCGACGTCTTCACCGAGGAGCCGGCCAAGCAGAACGTGCTGTTCGGCGCGCCCAACCTCGTGTGTACGCCGCATCTCGGCGCCTCGACGCTCGAGGCCCAGGAGAACGTGGCGCTCCAGGTCGCCGAGCAGATGTCGGACTACCTGCTGACCGGAGCGATCGTGAACTCGCTCAACATGCCCAACGTCTCGGCCGAGGATGCGCCGCGGCTGGCGCCCTACCTCGACCTCGCCGAGAAGCTCGGTTCGTTCGCGGGCCAGCTCACCGACACCGAGATCAAGGCGGTGGCGATCGAGTACGAGGGCCAGGTGGCGGCGCTCAACATCAAGCCGCTCAGCCAGGTGGCGCTGATGGGCGTGCTGCGCCCGCAGCTCGATTCCGTGAACATGGTCAACGCGCCGGTGATCGCCCGCGAGCGCGGCATCGAGGTCGCCGAGGTCAAGCACGAGCGCGACAGCGACTACAATTCGCTGATCAAGATCTCGGTGACGACCGACAAGTACACGCGCACGGTCAGCGGCACGCTGTTCGGCGGCAAGCATCCGCGCATCGTCGACATCAAGGGCATCGAGATCGAGGCCGAGTTCGCCCCGCACATGCTCTACATCACCAACGACGACAAGCCGGGCTTCATCGGCCGCCTGGGCACCCTGCTGGGCGAGAGCAAGGTCAACATCGCGACCTTCCATCTCGGCCGCGACAAGCCCGGCGGCTCGGCGATCGCGCTGGTCCAGGTCGACCAGCCGCTGTCGCCCGAGCTCACCGCGAAGATCGCGGCCCTGCAGAGCGTGGTGCAGGCCAAGGCGTTGGGCTTCTAGCCGGCATGAGAAAACCTCCTGCGGGACGTTGGGTTATCAGAGCTATGATAACTACCGACCCTGCAGGAGGATCTGATGCCCCGTGTCAGTGAAATCGAGGACGACGGCGGAGACCCGACGCTCAAGGCGATCTTTGACCGCCAGCGCGAGATGTTCGGCGGCCTGCTCAATCCGACCAAGGTGATGGCGCACTGCCCGCCGATCCTGCGCGCCGCCGGCATGCTCGGCCAGTCGATCGAGCAGTCGGGGCTTCTGCCCAAGGGGCTGCCGGCGCTGCTCTATGTCCGCGTCGCGACGATCAACGGTTGCCCCTTTTGAATCGATATCAACTCCAGCCGTGTGCTGGAAACCACAGAAGGCGGGATGGAGAAGCTGGCCGACGTTACGGCCTGGCGCGACAGCAGGCTGTTCAGCGAGGCCGAACGGCTGGCGCTCGAATATGCCGAGCGGATCACCTACACCGACCAGAAGGTCGACGACGCGCTGGTCGCGGCGCTGAAGAAGCATTTCACCGAAGGCCAGATCGTCGAGATGACCGCGGCGATCGCAATGGAGAACTTCCGCTCCAAGTTCAATCCGCCGCTGGGCATCGAGGCCCAGGGCTTCTGCGTCATCCCCAAGCGATAGCGAGGGCCAACGGCCGCAATCTTTTCTTGACTATCATTGCGAGTTTCACTAGTATTCAAGTCAGACCCCGCGGACACCACCGCGGGGTCTTTTCTTTGGGCAAGGAGGAAGGATCGTTGTCGGGGCTGCCGTCTTCCATCACCGCAATCGAGCGGCCGGCGGCGCATGCCTGCGCGTCCGATGTCGCCACGGCATGGGATTTGATCATTTAATCAAGGTCCAGGAAAATGCCCAGGGACGTCGCGCCAGTCCCGGACAGGAAGGCACGAACGTCCCTTTCGGTAGGGTTTAGGGAAAACTGACTTGAGGCTGGGACGGCCCGTCCGGACCGGAGCTGCAGAAGATAGGGAAAAGAGTTGCGAAACTCGCGAGGGCTCGCGAGCACTCGCGAGGACGCCGCAGAACACCGTGCAGGATGTTGAAGGGAAAGGAGAAAAGGTGATCGAAGGCCTGTTGCCGGCACGATTCATTTTTTAGAACAAGCGGCG
>JBGAIW010000077.1:0-21320 GCA_044225265.1 Reyranella sp. | reverse complement strand
GCATAAAAGTCTCGACCCGCAACATCCCGAGCTACCGCGACCAGGCGGTGATCCTGATCGACCATCTCAGGCATGTCTGGATCCAGGGCGAGCTCGAGCCGCTGGAGACCGCGGTCTGGTACAACCGCCTGCTCAAGAAGGACTACGCGGTCGGCATGAACATCCAGGGCGTCGGCATCGACGATCCCGACGTGGTGTTCTACGAGACCTACTCCTGCGGCTCGGAACGCAACTACACCAACTACTGCAGCCCCGAGATCGAGAAACTGTTCGACCAGCAGTCGCGCATGACCGACCTCGAGGCGCGCCGGAAACTGGTCTGGGAGATCGACAAGAAGCTGCAGGAGGACGGCGCCCGGCCGGTCATCCAGCACGACCAGGGCGCGACCTGCTGGCGGCCCGAGGTCAAGGGCGTGAAGCTCAGCGTCAACACGATCTACAACCACTGGCGCTTCGAGGACGTCTGGCTCGATCGCTGAGGCGAGGCTGAAGGGGCACGAGGGCGTGGCCAGATATTGGTCATGTCGTGAGGCGCCGGGAGCACATCCAGCAAAGACTCGACTTCCCCACCAGAGATTGAAAGCATGATTCCCGGACAACCATAGACTGTCCGGGCGATCTGGCTATTGGGAGATGGACCGTGAAACCTCTGTTGGTGCTTTTGTTCCTGGTCCTGGGCGCCTGCATGCACGACAGGAAACCGATCGACCCTCAAGCCCCCTCATCTCTGTCGATCGTCGTCGGTAGCTCGATCGATCAAGATGCGATCGATGCCAACGGCGATGTCGTGCCGACGAAGATTCATTTCTTTGCGATTCCCGACCAGGCGCTCCACGCCGATGCCAACTGGTTGCACGCAAAAATCTACGCCGAGACCGGCAAAGCCCGCACATTTGTTGGCAGCTATGCTTGCAACATCGGAAAGGCACAGGTGGGCGAGCGCCGGGATATCAGCGGAAATAGTTGCAACAGCCTGCCTACCCCTATCAAGGCAGATCCGAGCTGGAAACTGACCGCTGACATAACGGTCGAACTCCAAAGTGTCACCAAGACGTCCGTCGTCACCGTCGATGTTCAGCGATATCCGCGGAAGTAGCCTCAACCTGCGGGCATAACCATATCGGTCGGGCGCCACGGCCGTTCACCTTGACGCATGGCGCCTGTGGAACCTTAACTCCTTCCGGACAATCGATCGAGATGGTTGGGAGGAGAGCGTTCATGAAGTTGACCAACTGGGCCCGGCGCACCGCCGTGGCCGCGGCTTTGCCAGGATTTGCCGCTGTCGCGGCGACGGCACGATTTGCCGCTCTCGCGGCGGTGGCGGGCCTTGCCGCGGTGGCGCTGCCGCTGCCGGCCGGGGCGCAGGATTTCCCGAGCAAGCCCATCACGATCGTCGTGCCCTTCGGCCCCGGCACGACCAACGACATCATCGCCCGCCAGATCGCCACCGACATGCAGGTGACGCTCGGCCAGGGCATCGTCGTCGACAACAAGCCGGGCGCCACCGGCAACATCGCGACCGAGCTGGTCGCCAAGTCGAAGCCCGACGGCTACACGCTGGTCATCGCCTCGATGAGCAACATCATCAACCAGGCGACCGGCAACGTGACCTCGAACCTGATCGCCGATTTCGCGCCCGTCGCCTTCGCCGGCCGGACGCCCTATTCGATGTTCGTGCCGAACGGTTTCCCCGCGAAGACAGTGCCGGAATTCGTCGATGTCGCCCGCAAACAGCCGGGCAAGCTCAACTATGCGGGCTTCGTCGGCGGCGTGCCGCAGTTCCTCGGCGAGATGCTCAACCGCGCCGCCAAGATCGAGATGCAGATGGTGCCCTACAAGAGCACGACCGACGCGCTCTCCGACCTGCTGGCCGAGCGCATCCAGGTCTGGTTCACGCCGATCGCCTCGGGCATCCCGGTGCAGAACCAGAAGCAGGCCCGCATGCTTGCCATCACCGGCGAGGCGCGCTCGAAGGTGGCGCCCGAGATCCCGACCTTCAAGGAGCTGGGCTATCCCGACATGACCGTCGACGTCGCCTACTTCCTGCTGGTGGCCAAGGGCACACCGCCGGCGATCGTCGACAAGCTCCACGCCGCGATCGACAAGGCGATGCAGAACCCCAAGATCAAGGAAGCGCTGGCGCCGCAGGGCATCGAGGACAAGCGCGGCACGCCCGCCGAGGTCGGCGCCTATCTCGCCGCCGAGGTGAAGCGCTGGGCCGACGTGGTCAAGCTGTCGGCGCCGAAGAGTCTCGGGAAGTAGGGGGGCGAGAAGGAAGTACCGACATCACGACGATGCTGAGGCCCGGAGTATCGCTCCGCCTGGGACGGCGGAGATTGGTTGCTGGCGCTGGCGCTTTCCTGGGATCTCCTGCCATCGTTCGCGCACAGCCCCGGGATGCAGGCGTCGCCCTCGTCATCGGCAACTCGAAATACAAGTGGGAAGCGTCGCTGCCGAACGTGAGGCGCGACGCACTGGACGTCGCCAAGGCGTTCCAGGCGCTTGGGCTCAAGACGGAACTGGTGCAGGACGTCGGCCGGGACGCGATGCGCGCGGCCGTCGAAAAGTTCGCGGGCTCCGCGCGCGGCGCCAATTTGGCGGCGTTCTACTTTGCGGGACACGGTGCGTCCTGGGACGCCGATACGTATCTGGTGCCCGAGGACGCCGATCTCGCCAATCCACGGACCGTGCAAACCCTCCTTCCGGTAACTGCAGTGGGTGACGCGATGAAGGCCGCCAGTCACCGATTGCTGGTGTTCGACAATTGCCGAAACAATCCTGCCGATGGCTGGCGGCAGCGGGCTGCGGTGATCGCTTCCCGGATCACGTCAGCCGATCAGGTGGCCGCAAGTTTCAAAGCGCCGAACACGTTGGTATTGTATTCGACGGCGCCTGGGCGCACGGCGCTCGATGGACCGGCCGGTGAGAACAGCCCATTCGCCGCGGCATTCCTCCGGCAACTCGGCGGCCCGTCGAACGATCTGGCGACTCTGTCGTCCAATCTGCGGCGGGATCTGTTGATTGCAACGGGGGGACGTCAGGTCTTGTGGGACCAAAATACCTATATGGCGCCGTTTCCCTTGAGCGTGTCGCGTGGGCGACCCTCCCCGGGCGTGAACGCACCGCCTCGGGATCCCGCGAATGTACTCGAGCTCGCCAATGCCTACGCCTTCGCCCGCGAGAAAAACCTGCTGTTGCCGGCGGGGCTGGTGGCGCTCCGGATGCCGGACGGCTCGTCTCATGCCCACAAGATCGGCTCTTTTCACTGCATAACCAAAGTCAGGGTCGGTGGTTCGATCACTTCCAACTCGGCGTCCAGCTCGCTCGAGCCTCTCCTCCTCGTTGTTCTCACCGTTCCAAAAAACGACACGGCCGAAATCATCATCTCGACGAGAGACTGGTATCTCTCGGGCGGTAAGGGTTGGCGCTACATCTCCGCCAGTCTTTCCGGCTCGCGTCTGAAGTACGACCAGATTGTCGGTTCCCGATTCGGACTTCCGATCGAGGAGTTTGCATGGAAGGACGAAAATTCAGGCATCTATAACGTGCCGATCAGCAACTCAGAGCCGATCTACCACAGCCGGTTTACCCGTCTGGACGGTTGAGACGGGATATCAGAAGCAGGCCCGCATGCTCGCCATCACCGGCGAGGCGCGCTCGAAGGTGGCGCCCGAGATCCCGACCTTCAAGGAACTGGGCTATCCCGACATGACCGTCGACGTCGCCTACTTCCTGCTGGTGGCCAAGGGCACACCGCCGGCGATCGTCGACAAGCTCCACGGCGCGATCGACAAGGCGATGCAGAACCCCAAGATCAAGGAAGCGCTGGGCCGATGTGGTCAAGCTGTCGGCGCCGCCGTCTGTTGGGAAATAGGGGCGGGAAATGGGCGCCGCGCCGCAAGTGACGCCGGTCCGATATGAACCGGTCTTGACCTGCTCTCCGTAGTTCGCATGTCAGCAGGTTGAGTCTCCTTCCCTTTTCCTCTGAGACCCCTCTTTGGACCAGCTGAGCTCAGAGCTTCCAAGTTGATGCTGCTTGACGCTTTGTTGGGCCGCTCCATAAAGTTGTAGTGGGGCGCAACTATTTAGAAATCTAAGCGGGGATGTCGGGAGTTGACGCTAGGGCGGCAGGCGCAGGGCAGCATGAGCTTCGTGGTGCGCTGGCTGCGGGCACGCGGCTCCAGAAGTACGAACTCGTCTCTGTTCTTGGCCAAGGCGGATTCGGAATCACATACCGCGCGCGTGACACGCAACTCGATCGCCACGTCGCCATAAAGGAATACTTGCCGACCTCCCTGGCCTTGAGGGAGGAGGGGACACTCGTGGTCCCTCGCTCGACGGACATGGCCGAAGAGTTTGTCTGGGGCCGTGAACGCTTCCTCGATGAAGCCCGGACACTCGCCAAACTTGGCCGCGCTCCGGCAATCGTCCGCGTTTTCGACTTTCTGGAAGCCAACGGCACGGCATACATGGTGATGGCGCTGGCGGAAGGCGAAACCCTGGAGCGCCGGCTGAGGCGGGACGGTGTCATGCGCTCGCCGGTCGTTGAGCGGATCCTCCATTCGCTATTGGACGGACTTGAGAAGGTTCACGCCATTGGCTTTCTGCATCGTGACATCAAGCCCGCCAACATTATTCTCGATGACAACAACGACCCGACCTTGATCGACTTCGGCGCTTCGCGAGCGGCAATGGCCGGGCGCTCCACGGCGATGACCGCAATCTTCACGCCAGGTTACGCCGCGGCCGAGCAGTTTACGTCCGCCAACCAGGGCCCGTGGACAGACATTTATGGGCTGTCGGCAACACTCTATCAGACCATCACCGGCAAGGTGCCGCCGAGTGCCTTCGACCGGATGATGCAGGATACATACGAACCACTCGGCCAGCTTCGGCCAATTGGATTTGCGCCTGGGCTCCTGTCGGGTATCGATGCCGGCCTCGCCGTTCGGAGCACAAACAGGCCGCAAACTATCGCCCAGTGGCGACGGGTTCTGGCTGGGTCAACTGACATTGCGACCACCCAGGTCATGCTCCCGGCTCAAGAGCGAGTCGCGAGCGTGCCGAAGCTTGGTGTGAGGACGCTGGTATCCAGAAGATCTCGCGTGGCCTTGGGAATAGTCGTAGCGACTGCTGTCGTCGTCATGGCAGGGGTTGGCCTCTATCTAGTCTCGTCCGATCAACGCGGCTTCCTTGCCAAACCTGTACAGAGCCTGACGGCCGAGGAGTTGGAGCAGGCGCTGGCAGAACGACGTAAGGCCGATGCGGCTGCTGCTGAGAAGAAGAGGCTGGAAGAAGAAGCGCAGCGCCAAGTTGACCTCGATGCCAAAGCCAAAGCTGCAGCCGATGCCGAACTGGCCAAGGCGCAGGAGCAGCGGCGCAAGGCCGAGGAAGAATTGGCGACGCTCAAGGCCAACATGGAGAGCCGTCGATTGGAGGCAATTGCTCAGCGCGAGCAGGCGGCGGCGGCCATGCAGCGTGCGATTGATGAAGCGGCCAAACGTGAAAAGGCGGAGGCAGAGATAGCGGCCCTGCGCAGGGCTGATGAAGAAGCACGGACAAAGGCATTGGCGGAAGCCGACGCGAAGCGTGTGGCCGACGAAGAAGCGCAGCGCAAGGCGGAAGCCGAAGCGACCGCTCTTAGGCAAGCTGAACAAGCAGCCCGGGCAAAGGCTGCCGCCGAGGCCGATGCCAAGCGACTGGCCGATGAAGCACTGGCCAGAGCGCAATCGGAGCGACAGCGGGCGGACGAGGAAGCCTCCCGACAGAAAGCGGAGTATGAAGCCAAACAGAAGGCAGAAGCCGAGGCGAAGGCCAGAGCAGAAGCTGACGCCAAACAGAAGGCGGAAGCCGCGGCAAAGGCCGATGCCGACGCAAAGGCCAGGGCGGAAGCCGATGCCAAAGAGAAGGCAGCCGCCAAGGCAAAGGCTGATGCTGAAGCGGCCGAGAAGAAAATGGCCGAGGCGGCAGAGAGCGGGCTTAGGTTGGCCCCGACCCAGCGCCAGCGGCTTCAGGTTGCCTTAACTTCGCTTGGGTTCGACACGAAGGGCACTGACGGATCGTTTGGCCCACGTTCTCGGGAGATGATCGCTAGTTGGCAGAAGGCACGCAATTTGTCCGTCACCGGTTTTCTTGATGCTGCCCAACTGCAGGTATTGCTAAAGAGAGCTGCGCCTGCGGTTAGCAGAAGTACGACGACGAGCAAGAAGGGCCGAGGAGGAAGCCAAGCGGAAATCCGACGATGAAGCAAAAGAAACTTGAGGAAGAGGCCAAAGGCCAAAGCGCCGGCGATCGCGCCGCAATCCGCTCCGGCTACTGGTCCTCCCGCGCCAGCCACGAAACCGGCCAATTCCGCCAACTCTTTCGACGGCGACTACAGCGGTATGGTGATTACAACGACTCGGACCCCAGGAGTCTCCGTTAGGGGTGATCGTAGCGTGGGAAGCGGCCAGTTCAGATCTTCACGATGCGGCTTGGCGCCATTCGATCTGAGGATTTGCTGATAGCTTCAACAGCTCTGGATTAGGTGTGGGTCTTCCCAGGCCCGAAGCTTCAGCGCCCGGCAAACAACGAGGCAAAGTTCTCGATCTCTGATTTTGAGGCTGGTGCTCAGGTCGTCTTTACTCGGCGTATTGGCCGCTAGTGGTGAATGCGGTTGCTCGCACCTATGAGTGGGGGGCTTGAGGAGGGGCAAGCTCAATCCTGCGGAACACATCGCAGCGAGAGCGAAGGTAGATCCGGGCCATGTGCAGGCCGTGTTGCCATTGGCCTTCCTGGACTCCCGCAGAACATCTGGTCGGTTTCCGGCAAAGTTGCGAATCCGTGGCCGACAAGCCCGGTCTCTGGTGTCGCCGGCTACGAAAAGAGCCCGCAAATTCAGGCTCTTCGATCGATAGGCCACTTGCCGTCTAGCAAGCGGCGAATGGCTGGTAGAGCGGGACGTGACGTGGCGAAGGTCCTTCACCCGAGCCGCTGCGCCACCGCGATATAGAGCGGGATGCCGAACAGCAGGTTGAACGGGAAGGTGACGCCGAGCGACAGGGTGAGCGGGATGGCGGGGTTGGCTTCCGGCAGGGCGAGCCGGATCGCCGCCGGGACGGCGATGTAGGAGGCCGAGGCCGCCAGCGTGATCAGGATCGCCGTGCCTCCGGCCGACAGGCCGACGAGGGGACTGAGCGCGGCGGCGCAGGCGCCGCCGATCAGCGGCATCGCGACGGCGAAGACCACGACGCTGGCCGACAGCGCCCGCCGATCGTCGCGCAGCCCGCGGCCGGCGACCAGGCCCATGTCGAGCAGGAACAGGCAGAGAAAGCCGGGAAAGGAATCGACCAGGAAGGGCTTCAGCAGTGCGAGGCCGCGATCGCCGGTGACGATGCCGATGGCGAAGGCTCCGAGGAGCATGACGACCGCGCCGTTCAGCAGGATCTCGCGCAGCAATTCGCCGCGCGGCGTTTCCAGGTTGCCCTTCTTCGCGAGCAGCAGGGCGCTCAGGATGGCCGGCGTCTCCATCGCGGCCGCGACGGCGATCATATAGCCCTCGAACGGCATGCCCATCTGGTTGAGCACGCCCGTCACCGCAACCAGGGTGACTGCCGAGATCGAGCCGTAGTGGGCCGACACCGCTGCCGCATCGACCGGCGACAGGCGCGAGACGACGCGCAGGATCGCATAGGCGAGGAAGGGAATGCCGAAGGACAGGGCGACGCCCGCCGCCAGCGCCGCCGCGAGGGTGACCGACGGCCCGTGATGCGCCACCTCGACGCCGCCGCGGAAGCCGATCGACATCATCAGGTAAAGCGACAGGAGCTTGGCGACCGCGCCGGGGATGGAGAGATCGGAGCGCGCGAGGCTGAGGCCGGCTCCGAGCAGGAAGAACAGGACCATCGGCGAGAGCAGGTTCTGGCCGGCGAGAGAGAAGAAGGTCACGGTCCGATCCTTTTTTCCGGGGTGAGTTCGGCGCCGGAGGGATAGGCGATGACGGGACCTCCGGAAAATTGATAATATTCAGCAGAAGCATTTATGGAATTGATGGAAACCCCATGGCCCGGCTGCACAATCTGGACGTCGATCTGCTGCGCGCATTCGTGACGGTCTGCGATCTCGGCAGTTTCACGCGGGCCGCCGACGCGCTGCTGCGGCGGCAGTCGACGCTCAGTTTGCAGATCAAGCGGCTCGAGGACGGGCTGGGAAAGCGACTGCTCGACCGTACGTCCCGGCACCTGCGCCTGACCGCAGCGGGCGAAGCGCTGCTCGGCCAGGCCCGGCAGATGCTCGAGCTCAACGACCGGCTGGTGGCGAGCCTCGACGAACCGGCGCTGGCGGGCACGGTGCGGCTGGGCACGCCCGAGGATTTCGCGACCACGCACCTGCCGCAGGTCCTGGCGCGGTTCGCGCAGGCCTATCCTTCGGTCCAGCTCGAGGTGACCTGCGATCTCACGTTGACGCTGCTGCGGCGCTTCCGGGAGGGCGCCTTCGACCTGGTGCTGGTCAAGCGCGAGCCCGAACGCTCGGACCGCGGCGTGCGGGTGTGGCGCGAGCCGCTGGTCTGGGTCGCGTCGGAAAAGCTCGCGATTCCCGACAAGGGCCCATTGCCGCTCGTGGTCTCGCCGCCGCCCTGTGTCTATCGCAAGCGCGCCACCGACGCGCTCGGGCGCCTGCGGCGGCCGTGGCGGGTCGCCTACAGCTGCGCCTCGCTTGCAGGCCAGCACGCCGCGGTGAAGGCGGGGCTCGGCGTCACGGTCCTGCCGAAGGACATGGTGCCGGCAGGTCTGGCCGCGATCGAGCGCCGCTCCGGCCTGCCCGACCTGCACGATACCGAGATCGCGCTGCTGTCGGCGCGCGGCCTGCCGGTGCCGGCGCGCCGACTGCACGATCACATCGTGCGGTCGCTCGAGACCGTCGGAGTCGCGTGACGGGGGGGCACGTGACGGGGGGCACCTGACGGGGGGCCGCCGCTCAGAGCGGCGGGAAGATGCGCGGCCACACGGGCGACGGCGGCGGAACGGGATACCAGTCCCGGTGGCCCGGCCGAGGCCCCTGCGAGAGGGCCTGGTCGAGCGCGCCGATCAGCCCATCCCAGCCAAGGGGCACGGTGACCGAAGGGGCGAAGGCATGGGCGCGGGGGATCGCGACCACCGAATCGCGGGTGAGCCACACGAAGGGTATGCCGGCCTCGGCGAGCGAGTCGGCGATCCCTTCGCTGCCGCCCGCGAGATGCAGGTCGACCACCGCGCCATCGATCGGACCCTGGCGGATCAGGCGGCCGGCTTCCCCGGCCGAGGCAGCCGGCCCCACGGCGAGATAGCCCGCCTCGCGCAGCAGGCGCTGGATGTCGAGGGCCAGGGCTGCGTCGTCCTCGACGATGAGGATCCGTCCGCGCGGCGGCTGGTCCGCCAGAACGGGCTCGAAGCGCCGACGTTCCGGCGAGTCGAAGGTCGCGATACGTGGTGCGGCCGACGGACGGCCGCCATGACGGAAAGACCGAAAAGAGGGGAGCGGCACCTCCGGCACGGGGCCGGCCAGGGAAGCAGCTGACCCGATCGTCATACCTTACCTCCTTGCTGAAACATGAATTGCAGGGACCGATGAGGGACGCCGCCGGCCTCCTGCGACGGCGTCCCTCCGTACCGGCACTGGCGACTACTGCTGGGTGATCACCCGCGGTTCGGCGGCGGCCTCGATGCGGATGGCGCGCGCCTTCTTTTCCTCGGGGATCTCGCGCTTCAGCTCGATCGTCAGCAGGCCGTGGGCCAGCTTCGCGCCCGAGACCTTCACATGGTCGGCGAGCTGGAAGCGCCGCTCGAAGTCGCGGCCGGCGATGCCGCGATAGAGGTACTCCGTCTGGTCGTTGGAGGGCTGGGCCTTGCCGGTGACCAGGAGTTCGCCCTCCTTCTGGGTCACGTTCAGCTCGGCCTCGGAGAAGCCGGCCACGGCCATCACGATCCGATAGGCGTCCTCGCCGGCGCGCTCGATGTTGTAGGGCGGATAGCCGGCGCCGTTGCCGGACTGGCTGGCCACGGAATCCAGCAGGTCGAAGACCCGGTCGAAGCCGACAGTGGCGCGATAGAACGGTGCGAAATCATAATCGGTACGCATGGTCATCCTCCTGTGAGCGATGGGTTGCGATCCGGCCCCCCGAAAGGCGGCCGCCGGGCGGCACCGCACGATGCCGCCTCGACCGAGCGATCTAGGAGCGCCCGCCGCTTCGTCAAGGGTGTGGAAATTTCGGGCGGCAGCGGCGCTGCCTTCTCCCGGAGGCCGAAAATTCGAGAAATTTCAGGCGGTTAATTTCCGGCGCTCGAAGCGGGCCGGGCCGGCGAATTTTTTTCGGCAAAATCTTGACGGTCGCGGGACCGATTTCCAGATCGTCCGATGCCCGGCGGCACCAGCGGCCGGGCCTACATGACCATTGTTCTGCACCTGGAGGAACTGAATGCATTTCCGCCCGCTGCACGACCGTGTCGTCGTGCGCCGCATCGATGCCGATGAAAAGACCGCCGGCGGCATCATCATTCCCGACACTGCCAAGGAAAAGCCCATGGAGGGCGAAGTGATCGCCGCCGGGCCGGGCGCCCGCGACGAGAACGGCAAGCTGGTCCCGCTCGACCTCAAGGCGGGCGACCGCATCCTGTTCGGCAAGTGGTCGGGTACCGAGGTCAGGATCGACGGCGAGGAGTTCCTGATCATGAAGGAGAGCGACGTGTTGGGCGTGCTCGACAAGAAGCCGGCGCTGCGCCGCGCGGCCTGACGACCGGCAATTTCCGCTAACCAACCCTACGGAAGGAGGCAAGGGTCAATGTCTGCGAAGGAAGTGAAGTTCTCGACGGAAGCGCGCGCTAGGATGCTGCGCGGCGTCGATACGCTGGCCGATGCCGTCAAGGTGACGCTCGGCCCCAAGGGCCGCAACGTGGTGATCGAGAAGAGCTTCGGCGCCCCGCGCATCACCAAGGACGGCGTCACGGTCGCGAAGGAGATCGAACTCGCCGACAAGTTCGAGAACATGGGCGCCCAGATGGTGCGCGAGGTCGCGAGCAAGACCAACGATCTGGCCGGTGACGGCACCACGACCGCGACCGTGCTCGCGCAGGCGATCGTCCGCGAAGGCGCCAAGGCGGTGGCCGCCGGCATGAACCCGATGGATCTCAAGCGCGGAATCGATCTCGCCGTCGAGGCCGTCGTCGGGGATCTCAGGTCCCATGCCCGCAAGGTGACGAACAACGGCGAAATCGCCCAGGTCGGCACCATCTCGGCCAACGGCGATTCCGAGATCGGCCGCTACCTCGCCGAGGCGATGGAAAAGGTCGGCAACGAGGGCGTGATCACGGTCGAGGAAGCCAAGTCGCTGTCGACCGAACTCGAGGTCGTCGAGGGCATGCAGTTCGACCGCGGCTTCGTCTCGCCCTATTTCGTCACCAACCCCGACAAGATGCGGGTCGAACTCGAGGATCCGTACATCCTGATCCACGAGAAGAAGCTCTCCGGCCTGCAGGCGATGCTGCCGGTGCTCGAGGCCGTCGTTCAGAGCGGCAAGCCGCTGCTGATCGTGGCGGAGGAGATCGAAGGCGAGGCCCTGGCGACTCTGGTCGTGAACAAGCTGCGCGGCGGGCTGAAGGTCGCGGCGGTCAAGGCGCCGGGCTTCGGCGATCGCCGCAAGGCGATGCTGGAGGACATCGCGATCCTGACCGGCGGAACGGCCCTCTCCGAGGATCTCGGCATCAAGCTGGAGAACGTGACGCTGCAGATGCTGGGACGCGCCAAGAAGGTGATGATCGACAAGGACAACACCACGATCGTGGAGGGGGCCGGCGCCAGGCAGGCGATCCGGGGTCGTGTCGCCCAGATCAAGGCGCAGATCGAGGAGACGACCTCGGACTACGACCGCGAGAAGCTGCAGGAGCGGCTCGCCAAGCTCGCCGGCGGGGTCGCGGTGATCCGCGTCGGCGGCGCCACCGAGGTCGAGGTCAAGGAGAAGAAAGACCGCGTCGACGACGCGCTGCATGCGACCCGTGCGGCGGTCGAGGAGGGCATCCTGCCGGGCGGTGGCGTCGCCCTGCTGCGCGCGACCAGGGCGCTCGGCAAGGTTTCGGCCGCCAACGACGACCAGAAGGCCGGCGTCGAGATCGTGCGCCGCGCCATCCAGGTTCCGGCGCGCCAGATCGCCCTCAACGCCGGCGAGGACGGCTCGCTGATCGTCGGCCGGCTGCTCGAAAAGGACGAGTACGGCTGGGGCTACAACGCCGCGACCGGGCAGTACCAGGACCTCGTTGCCGCCGGCGTGATCGACCCGGCCAAGGTCGTGCGCACGGCGCTGCAGGATGCCGCGTCGGTCGCATCTCTTCTGATCACCACGGAAGCCCTCGTCGCCGAGGTGCCGAAACCGGCGGTCCCAACGCCGGGCGGCGCGGCAGGTCCAGGCTTCTGACAGCGGGGGAGAAGGGGGGTCCCGCGACCGCGGGCCCCCATTTTCCGGTACTCCAAGACATGGAAGGACTGCCGCGTCTCGTCTTCGGCATTCTGGGGCCACTGGCGCTGGCGCTCTGCCTCGTGCTGCTCGGCATCGCTGCGCTGTCGGCGTGGCATCAGGGCCGCCAAGCGGCCGGACCGTCACAGGCGTTCGCCGGACCCTCGATCGGCCTCACGCTACAGGACGCCGGCGCGTCCTACTGGTTCGGCCGACCCCGGGAATAGCCATGGACGACATCCTCGTGCCGATGGCGCTGGCTCTTGCGACTGCCGTGCTGACACACATGGCGCATGGGGTCGTGAGTGCCGCCGCACGCCACTGGGCCTTGCGGGGCCGGGACCGCTGGCGGGAGTCCCGGTCAGTCGTGCGCGAGTAGCCGGGGCGCGTTGACGTGAGGCGCGCTGACGGCGCGCGTGGTCAGCGTCCGCGGTTCGGTTCGACCCCGAGTGTCGGGGCGCGCAGGGGGCCGCGCAGCGACATGGAATAGTCGACCGTTCCCGGCCTGCCGCTGTCGAGGTCGATCCGGGTGTCGAGCGTGCCGTTGCGCGTGTCGATATGGCTGGTGACGTAGGCGGTCGCGCCCGGGGTGTGCAGCGTGTGCTCGCGCAGGGTGATCACGCCGTCGCCGAATTCGATCGAGCCACGGGTTGCGATCCAGCGGTCGACGAAGTTGTCGATCACCGCCGAAGCAAAGCCCATCTCGGTGCTGAACAGGCTGCCGATGCCCGCGGCGAAGGTCGCGAGCGACAGCGAGCCACGCGTCACCACCGGCCGGATCTCGCCTTCGGAGCGGCCTGCGCCCGATACCGAGAGAAGAATGGCCTCGAGCGTCTCGCCCTCGGCGCGCAGCGCGAGGTCCTCGAGGGAGAGCCGGCCCTCGATCGCGACGGCGAGGTCGTCGGAACCGAAATCGTTGGCGGTGTGGGCGATCGCGATGGCGCGCGGCACGTTGATGTTGCGCAGGCTGCCGTCGAGCGCGAGCGCGACCGGGCTTCGCCGGGCGTCGATGGTGCCCGAGAGGCCCACGGCCGCCCCCTCGAGACTGCCCGACAGACGATCGACGCTGAGCAACCCGCCGTGGAGCCGGGCCGCGAACATGAAGTCCGGTATCGCATAGGGACCCCAGGCGACCGCGGGGGCGGTCAGCGACATCGTACCGTCGAAGCCCTTCAGGGCCGATGGCCAGGCGGGGCTTTGCGCCGACATGGGACGGCTCGCCCAGGCGTGCACGACCTCGGCGGCTCCTGAAGCGGGTGCAGGCGGAAGCCAGCGGTCGAGCCGCAGTTCCTGCCGGGCGTGCAAGGAGGCCGCGATCCGGGGCCGCGCGTCGAGGGTCGACGACAGGTCGCCCGACACCGTCATGCCGCCGATCGAGAGGTCGCCGCGAAACGACGCCTCGCGCGCGTCGCCGCGAAAGACACCGTTCGCCTGGACCTCGACCATCGGCCGGTACGGACTGCCGATGGCCACGGCGACCAGCCGCCCGATATCCGGCGTGGCGAGCGACCATTGGGGGAAGTCGAAGCGCAGTTCGTCGCCGAACGCCACCTCGCCCGAGGCGGTGATGGTCGTGCCGAGCATGTCGAGCGAGAAGCCGGACAGCCTGGCCTGGCGCAGCGTGCCCGACGCCCGGCCGGCGAGTCGCGCCGCGCCGATCGCGCCGTGCGTGAAGCGGGGCAGGCCGGCGTAGTCGAGCATGCGGTCGGTGTCGGGCAGGACGCCGCGCCAGCTCAGGTCGAAGCGCGGCGCCGTGCCGAAATCGTCGACCGAGCCCGCGATCTCGAGCTGGGCACCGAGCAGGCCACCGATGCCGACGTGCCTGAGACTGAGCCGGTTGCCGCGGATTTCGACATGGGCGTCGACCTGCTGCGCCGGTTCGCCGCGATAGATCACCCGGTCGAGCGAGGCGGTGAGGTCGAACAGCGGCGGCTCGATCTCGCCGCTCGCGGCGCCCGACGGTGCCGGCGCGGGCGGGATCAGGCCGCTCAGCGCCTCGGCGGTGAGGCGATAGGCATCGAGGTTGAGCTGCGGCAGGCGGAGGCGGGCGCCGATGACCGTCGGAATCGCAAGGGCGATATCGGCCGTGACGCTGCCGGACTGATCGTCGAGCGAGAACGCCGCATCGGCGACATGGACGACCCCCTTCACCGGCCGCGTCCGGCCATCCAGCCGCAGCGTCTGCAGGCGGTCGGCGGGAACGCCGGCGATATCGATGCCGATCCACTTCAGCGTCTGGCGCAGGTGCAGCGCATTGACCTCGATGACGCCGTCATAGCCGGGATGGGTCTCGTCGCCCTCGAAGCCGACCTTGCGGTGCAGGCGGAAGTCGCCGGGAAGAACAGCCCTGGCTTCCTTGAGATGAAAGACCTGGTCTTCGACCGTGAAGGCGACGAGGAGATCGCGGACGATGTCGCGGCGGTAACGCACGGCGCCGGCCTCGACCGCCAGCTGCAGGCGGAGCGCCGGCGGTTCCGCCGCCGGTGCGTCGCTCGCGATCCGCGAGGACGGAACCAGCAGGGGCCGATCGCGCAGGCGCTCGAGCCAGCGATCGGCGTCGAGGCTGGCCGCGGACAGCCGGCCGCTCACCGAGATGGCGTCATCGGCGGCGATCTGAAGATTGCCCCGGATCCGCTCGCCTTCGGTCGTCAGGGAGAGCGCATCGATCGTCAGGCGCCGGCTGTCGAGCAGGACGTCGCCGGAGGCCTCGACCCGCTTCAGCACGGCCTCGTTGACCCGCAGCGGCGGGCGGCCCAGCACGAGCGACACGGATTCGACGAATTCCGGCAGGAAGGAGGCCTCGACGGCGAGATGGCCGCGCAGCGGGTCGTCGTCGGAGCGGTGGCCGGGCCAGCCGCTGAAAGTCATGCGACCGCCGGGCAGGCCGACGGCGAAATCGACCGGCGGCCCGGCCGATCCTGCAATGTCCAGTCCAAGCGCGAAGGTGGACGGCAGGCCGTTGAAGATGGCGGCTCCCTCGACCTTCACCCGACCGCGCGCGGTGTCGAGCGTGGCCACCAGGTCGATGGCATGCGCCTCGATCGGCTGACCGACCAGCCCGGTGGCATGGACGAGGCGGCCGTCCCGGATCTCCACCCGGTCGAGCGTGAGCGGCAGCAGCGGTGGTTGCTCGCCACCGGCCGACTCGAGGACGGGGAACCACCAGTCGGGCCTGCCGTCGGCGCCCGGTTCGAGCGCCAGCCGGGGCTCATCGAGCGCGACGCGCAGGATCTCGATCCGGCCCTGCAACAACGCCTGCCATGACAGGCGAACGGCCAGGCGCCGGGCCGTGAGCATGGTGGGCGTGGCCGCGCCGGGTACGTTCCCGGGCACGTTGCCGACCCGGACGTCGCGGAGGACGAGGACCGGCTGCGGCAGCAGCTCGAAGGACAACGGGCCGTCGAGCGACACCGTGCGGCCGCTCGCCGACGCGAGGATCTCCGCGACGCGCGGCTTGTAGGACTGCGTGTCGACGATGCTGGGCAGGG
Source organism: Reyranella sp. (assembly GCA_044225265.1). GTDB lineage: Bacteria > Pseudomonadota > Alphaproteobacteria > Reyranellales > Reyranellaceae > Reyranella. The sequence continues at coordinate 5,372 of JBGAIW010000077.1, read as the reverse complement.
CCGCGAGTACGGCCACGAGCACGGCCACGAGGGCCACGCACGCGATCGCGATCCAGGCGAAGATCCGCGCGAGGCGCAGGACCTGCCGTACAACCGAAGAGAAAAGCGCGATAAACATCGACGAGATCAGGCGTCTCCCGGGAATCTTCGACACTGTAGCCCTGAAGCGGCCGGCATACCTATCGTGAAACCGGACCCGCTCGCTTCGGTGCTGCCTGTTTCGAGAGGTCTCATGCGTTCAGCCTATTCCCGCTGAACTCATGAAGCCCTAGCCGAGCGACTGCCGGACCCATCGCCGGATGCCCTCGGCATCCATCATGCCGGAATGGCGCGCCACTTCGCGTCCCCTGGCCATCAGCACGATGGTGGGGATGCCGCGAATCGAGAAGCGTGTCGCCAGCTCCTGTTCCTCGTCGGTATTGACCTTGGCCAGCCGCACGCCGGGCTCGAGCCCGGCTGCCGCCTTGTCGAACTGTGGTGCCATCGCACGGCACGGGCCGCACCACGGCGCCCAGAAATCGACAAGCAACGGCAGATCGCTCTTCGAGGCATGGGCGTCGAATGTGCCGGAGTTCAACGCCACGGGATGGCCGTCGAACAGGGGCGCGCCGCACTGGCCGCATTTCCCATAGATGCCCGGGCCACCGGCTCCCGGGGCGAGTCGCTCGCGCGGCAGCCGATTGAGGGTATTGCAGGACGGGCATGCCGTCAGGACCTTGTCGTTCATGTGGAACCTCCGTTTGCGGCTTGCATCGGGCGATTGTCGTCGCGCAGCCAGACATAGATCGCCGGAATGACGAGGACCGTCAGGGCGGTCGACGAGGCGAGGCCGAAGACCATCGAAATGGCCAACCCCTGGAAGATGGGATCGGTCATGATGAAGGCGGCACCGATCATCGCGGCGGCGGCGGTCAGGAAAATCGGCTTGAAGCGAATTGAGCCAGCCTGCAGCAGGGCGTCGCGCAGCCCCTCGCCCTGGCTACGGCGATGCTGGATGAAATCGACGAGCAGGATCGAGTTGCGCACGATGATGCCCGCCAGTGCAATGAAGCCGATCATCGAGGTCGCGGTGAAGGAAGCGCCGAGCATCCAATGCCCCAACACGATCCCGATCAGGGTGAGCGGCACCGGCGTGAGGATGACGAGCGGCAGGCGGTAGGAGCCGAACTGCGCGACCACCAGCAGGTAGATGCCCAGGATGGCCACCATGAAGGCGGCCCCCATGTCGCGGAAGGTGACGTAGGTGACCTCCCACTCGCCATCCCACAGCAGGGACGGCCGGGATTCGTCGGCGGGCTGGCCATGGTAGCGGATCGGCAGCGGCCCCGCCTTGCCCCAGTCCTGGCGGGCGATTTCGCTTTCGACAGCGAGCATGCCGTAGATCGGCGCCTCGAAGCGGCCAGCGACCTCGGCCTGCACCATTTCGGCAAACCGGCCGTCGCGCCGGAACAGCGGATACGAGGCCTGCTCGCGCGCCACCGTGACGACGTCGCCCAGTTCGACATTGCGTCCTTGCCGCGCCGTGCCGCCAGCCGGGAGAGGCGTCGACAGGATGCGTTCGCCGAGCCATTGGGCGCCGCGCGGCAACCTGATCACGATCTCGATCGGCCGCGCACCCTGACCGCGCTGAGAGAATCCGACGTTCACGCCGCCGACGAGGGCCGCAATCGTGTCGTATACCGCCTGCTCCTCGACGCCGAAGAATTCCAGGTTCTCCTGGTTGATCGAAAAGCGCAGCCGCTCGGCCGGGCGGTGCAGCGTGTCGTCGACGTCGCCGACGAACGGGACCTTCTCGAAGGCCTGCCGGACCTTCCGGGCGGCCTCCCGCCGTGCCTCGGGGTCGGCCCCGTAGATCTCGGCGAGCAGCGTCGACATGACGGGCGGCCCGGGCGGGACCTCGACCACGCGGATGGCGGCGCCGGGCGGCTTCGGCAGGGACTCGAGCCGCTTGCGCACGTCGAGGGCAATGGCGTGGCTTGGGCGGCCGCGGTCCGACTTGGGCAGAAGATTGATCTGCAGGTCGCCCTGCTCGGGCCCGCTGCGCATGTAGTAATGGCGGACCAGGCCGTTGAAGTTGAACGGGGCCGCCGTGCCGGCATGGACCTGGATGGAGGTGAGCTCCGGCAGGTCCTTGAGGCGCTGGGCGGCATCCATCAGGAAGCGCTCCGTGGCCTCCAATGTCGTCGACCTGGGAAGATCGACGACGACCTGCAGTTCGGACTTGTTGTCGAACGGCAGGAGCTTGACGGTCACGTCACGGGTGGCGAACAGGACGCATACCGCGAGTGTGGCCGCCGTCACCGCGGCCAGGAACCTGACGGCACGCCGGCGTCCGGTGAGCAGGGGCCGGGCGACCTTCAGGTAGAGCCGGCCGAGTGCTCCGACCTCGGCGTGGCCGTGCACAGCGGCGCCGTCCCCGTCGCGGCGGGCGAAATGACGTCCGGCCACCTTCAGCAACAGCCACGGCGTGATCACAACGGCGACAAAGAAGGAAAAGACCATCGCCATCGAAGCGTTCGCCGGAATGGGGCTCATGTAGGGGCCCATCAGCCCGCTGACGAACATCATGGGGAGCAGCGCGACGACGATCGTCAGCGTGGCCACGATGGTCGGATTGCCGACCTCGGCGACGGCTTCGACGGCGGTCGCGACGAGGTCGCCTCCGCGCCGGGCCTGCCAGTGCCGCACGATGTTCTCGACCACGACGATGGCGTCATCGACGAGGATACCAATCGAGAAGATGAGCGCGAACAGGCTCACCCGGTTGATCGTGTAACCCATCAGCCATGACGCGAAGAGCGTGAGCAGGATCGTGGTCGGGATCACGACGAGCACGACCAGACCTTCGCGCCAGCCAACGGTGAAAGTGATCAGCAGGACGATCGATACCGTGGCGAGCGCCAGGTGGAACAGAAGCTCGTCCGCCTTCTCGGAGGCGGTTTCGCCGTAGTTGCGACTGATCGTCACCACGACGTCTTCGGGAACCAGGCGGCCCTGCACCGCCTTCAGCCGCGCGAGCAGTTCGTCGGCGACGATCACCGCATTCGCCCCTCGCCGCTTGGCGAAGGCGACGGACACGGTCGGCCGGCGCTCGAGTTCGCCGGAAGCGGTGCGCGCCAGCGTCCAGGTGCGATGGCCAGTCTCGGCGGCGCCGACCACCACCGTGGCGACATCCTTGACGTAGACCGGGCGCCCGTCGCGGGACGTCAGCAGCAGCAGGCCGACGTCCGGCACCCCCTGGAGCGTCTGGCCGGCCACGACCGGAACGTCGCGATCGACCTGGCGGAAGGCGCCGACCTGAAAGGAACGGTTGGCATTGCCGAGTTTGTCGACCAGCTGGTTGAGGGTGATGCCGTACAGCGCCAGCCGCTCCGGATCGGGTTCGACCCTGATCTGGTTCGGGCTTCCGCCCACGATATAGGTCAGCCCGATGTTGTCGACCTTCACCAGCTCGTGGCGCAGCTCGTCGGCGATGCGGTAGAGGCCGTTGTCGGTCCAGCGCGACGCGGCCTCAGGCCTGGGCGACAGCGACAAGGTGACGATCGCGACGTCGTTGATGCCACGACCGACGATCAGCGGCTCGGGAATCCCCTTGGGCAGCTCGGCGATGTTGGCCCGGATCTTTTCGTGGATCCGCATCAATGCCGTGTCCTCGTCGGTGCCGACGAAGAACCGCGCGGTCACCAGCACGGCGTCGTCCTGGGTCGTCGAATAGACGTGCTCGACGCCATTGATCCCCTTGACGATGTCCTCGAGCGGCTTGGTCACCAGCTCGGCGGCGTCCTCCGCCCTGTAGCCGTTGGCGGCGACCACGATGTCGACCATCGGCACACTGATCTGCGGCTCCTCCTCGCGCGGCAGGGCGAGCAGGGCGATGATACCGACGATGAACGACGCCAGCAGGAAAAGGGGAGTGATCGGCGAGCCGATCGACGCACGGGTCAGCGCGCCCGAAATGCCGAGCTTCATGGCCGGACCACGACGTCGCCTTCGCGGGCGCCCGACAGGATCTCGATCCCGCCGTCGACCGGCAGGCCGACCTGGACGACGATTTCCGTCCCGTCCTTCAGCTTCAGATAGCTCACGCCGAAGCGCCGGTAGACGAAGTCGGCCGGGACGACGAGCGCGTCGCGGCGTCCGGTGGCGACATAGACCCGGGTGCGCTCGCCGACGAAATAGTCGCCGAGCCCGTCGACCTCGACGTCGGCGATCACCCGTCCCTGGTCGATCTGCGGATAGACCAGCCGGACGCGGCCGGTGCCGAGCCGCTCCTGGTCCTGCTGTTGCAGGCCGCGCGCGCCGATCAGCACGGAATCGCCGGCCTTCATCGAGCGGGCGTGCCGCTCCGGCAACTGCAGGCGCAGGATGTAGTTGTCGGTGGCCATCGTCGCCACCGTCTCGCCCGGCTGGATCACGCTGCCCACGGCGACCGGCACGGCAAGCACGCGGCCCGAGCCCGGGGCCAGCACCGCGCCTTCGGTGGCCTGCTGCTCGACGATCTCGCGATCCGAACGCAGGGCCTGGAGGGTGCGTTCGGCCATGTCGAGCCGGGTGCGCGCCTGGTCGAGCTGTGCCTGGGAGACGGTGCCCGATCCCCGAAGCTGCTGCATGCGATTGAAGTCGATCTGGGCCTGTTCCCGGGCCGAACTCTGCGCCTGCATGCGCTGCTCGAGTGCCTGGATCTGAAGGGCGAGCTTGGGGTCGACGATGAGCGCGATGCGATCCCCGGCAGCGACGCGATCGCCCTCCCGGACGGTAAGCGTCGTGATCGTGCCACCAATGCGCGAACGCGCGCGCAGCTCGCGCACCGGCTCGACCGTGGCGATCACCGCCTTGCGGTCGTCGACCTGCTGGCGGGCGACGGTTGCCTGTTGCGCCGAGGCGGGCAGGGCGAGCGTGGCCAGGACAGCCATCAGGAGCGCGACCGGGGCAGCCCCGGGGGCGACGATACGGATCATTCTCATGCCTTCTCGACCTCCTGCCCTGGCAGCCCGCGCCGCCGTCGACGTCCAACCCTGTCGCTTTGGCCTTGACTTATATATTAGCATAAACTAAATTAGCAAGTATGAATGTTGAAGGCATCAAGACGAAGGCCGGCGAGGCGGCGAAGCTGCTGAAGGTGATGGCCAACGACCGCCGTCTGGTGGTGTTGTGCGAGCTCGCCCGGGGCGAGCGCACGGTCGGCGAACTGGCGGACGCCTGCAGGCTCGGGCAGTCGGCGCTGTCGCAACATCTCGCCAAACTGCGCGACGCCGGTGTCGTGACCACCCGGCGCCAGGCCCAGACAATCCACTATTCCCTGGCCGGTTCGGCGGCGGGGCGCGTCATCTCGCTGTTGAGCGACATCTATTGCCGGCCGGCCCGTGGCCGCC
>JBGAIW010000076.1:0-21030 GCA_044225265.1 Reyranella sp. | reverse complement strand
GCTTCCGGCCGCGCGATCTTCACCCGCGGCAGGGCCGACAGGCGCTGGAACACCAGTTCGCCGCCGGCCCGGCAACGCTCGACCATCTCGGCCACGAACTTGTCGCCTTTCTCCAGCGCCGCGATCGCGCCGCGCTGCAGGAAGGCTGGGGCGCCCGAAGTATTGATCTGCACCAGCTTGGCGATCTCGTCGCCGAGTGCCGCCGGATGGGTCAGCCATCCCAGCCGCCAACCCGTCATCGCCCAGGGCTTGGAGAAGCTGTTCAGCACCAGCACCGGATCGTCGGGGCCGGCGATCTCGAGGAACGACGGCGCGACCTGCCGGCCGTCGGGCCTGCGCGTATAGATCAGCCGGGCATAGACCTCGTCGGCCATGATCCAGAGGCCGCGCTTCTTCGCAAACTCCAGGATCGCGCGCTGCTCGTCGGCCGTCATCGTCCAACCCGTCGGATTTCCCGGCGAATTGACGAAGATCGCCCGCGTACGGTCGTCGACTGCGTCGAACAGCTTCTGCAGGTCGAGCTTCCAGCCGCCGTCGCGCTGGCGGTCGAGCGCCACGTATTTGGGTTCGCCGCGCACCAGGCGGGTGGCCGAGCTGATGTTCGGCCAGATCGGCGACACGATCACCACATTGTCACCGGGATCGAGCAGCAGCTGGCAGCACAACAGGATGGCCTGCATGCCGCCGGTGGTCAGCGACACGCGGTCCGGCGGACATTTGATGCGATAGAGCCGCTCGGTGTAGGCCGACAGCGCCGCGCGCAATTCCGGCGTGCCACGCTGCCACGTGTAGAACGTCTCGCCGTCGCGCAGGCCCTCGGCCGCCGCTTCGCGCACGAAGTCCGGCGTCACGAGGTCGCTCTCGCCGAACCAAAGCGGCACGACATCGCGGTCGCCGAACACCGCCATCGCCACCTCGACGATCGCGGTGTCGGGCAGGCCGACCGAAGTGTGGGCGCTCAGGCTGGCGCCGAGGCCAGGCGGCTGGAAACGGTTCGCGGATTGCATGCAGCGGAGGTAGCGCATCCCCCGCCCGTACGCCAGCCACGGCGCCCCCGGAGACAGGCGAGGAAAGTTGTCGGTCAGGCCAACTCTGGCTTATCGTTGCAGCCGTTGCGCGGAGGGTATGTCATGAAGCGCGCCACAGTCGGACTTCTGATCGCGACTGCCATCGGCGGCTGCGTCCACAATTCCAGCCTGGAGAAGGTCCGGGCCGGCATGACCCAGGACGAGGTCGTGGCGGTGATGGGCCCGCCCGAGAGCTCGACCCATTCACCGGGCCGCAGCTGCTCCGTCTACACCGTGGCGAAGGACTTCTGGAGCCGCACGCCGTGGAGCCTGTCGGACCGCTATTACATCTGTTTCACGGACGGCAAGGTCGACACGTTCGGCCGCGCCGACCAGGTCGACGTCAAAACCAGCCAGCGGCAGTGAGCCGGCAGATCGGGAGTACGATGAGCGACGACTATCAGCGGCGCAGCTACGGCGCCATTCCGGTGGGCACCGGCGAGAAGCCCGGCATCGTGGTCGTCGACTTCCAGCTCGGTTTCACCGATCCGCAATATCCGCTGGGCGGCGCGCCCCTGGTATCTCGCGCAGTCGAGAACACCGAAAAGCTGCTCAAGGTTGCGCGCGCCGCGGGCGTGCCGGTGGCGGTGTGCAATACCGCCTATCTGAACGAGCGCGAGATGCCGTACTGGAAGATCACGGCCGTGCGCGAGACCTTCCTGCACAGCCATCCAAGCACCCGGCTCGATCCGCGCATCTACGATCCCGCCTACGATCTGCAGGTCACCAAGAAGGGCCCGTCGATCTTCTTCGAGACCGGGGTCGCCAACTATTTCACCAAGGAGCGGGTCGACACGGTGATCGTCACCGGCTGCAACACGTCGGGCTGCATCCGCGGCACCGCGCTCGACAGCTTCAGCCTGCGCTACCGCACGCTGGTGCCGGAGGATTGCGTCGGCGACATCGAGGAACAGCCGCACCGGGACAATCTGCGCGACATAGGACGACGCTATGTCGATGTCGTCGACCTGGCCTTCTGCCTAGACTACCTGCAGAGCTGGGCGCGCCGGAACAGCCACTGAGGGAATGCACATGCCGCTGAGAGCCGTCGCGTCGGCGACCGTCTTCTTCCTGCTCGCCCCGTCGGTCCAGGCCCAGGACTACGGCCAGATGCGCCGCTGGTGCCTCGAGAGCGCGCCGTCGAACGAACTCGCGGTCCAGGGTTGCACGGCCGTCATCGCAGAGAACCGCGAGTCCAAGGACGAAATCGCCGCCGCCTACCTCTATCGTGGCATTGCCAGCCGCCGGCTGGGCAATCCCGGCCAGGCGATCAAGGATTATGGCGAGGCGATCCGGCTGCGCCCCACCTTCTCGCAGGCCTTCAACTCGCGCTGCTATCTCCATGCCATCACCGATCGGCTGCAGGAGGCGCTGAAGGACTGCAACGAGGCGCTGCGGCTCGATCCCAACAACCAGTACGCCTACGACAGCCGGGCCTTCACCTACCTCAAGCTCGGCATGCTCGACGCCTCGATCGCCGACTACGACGCCGCGCTGGGTCTGCAGCCCGGCCGTCCCTACTCGCTGTTCGGCCGCGGCGTCGCCCGCCAGCGCAAGGGCGACAAGTCGGGCGGCCAGGCCGACATGACCGCCGCCCGCGACCAGGTCCCCGGCATCGCCGAGGAGTTCGCCCGCTACGGCGTGAAGGCCAATTAGTCCCGGACTTGCTCGCCGCGGCCCGGCGATACTAAGGTCGCGCCGAGGGGAGAACCGCGTATGAAGTCAGACGCAGCGGACGGCACGCTGGTCGCCTGGATGAACGATCGACAGCAGGGCAACTACGCCGATGGCAGCCCCTTCGACGAAGTCGGCTATCTCCAGTGCAAGCTCATTCTCAAGCCCGACCGGTTCACCTCGACCCAGGTTTTCAAGGACTTCGCCCACCTTGTGAAGCGTGCCGCCGAGCCGCTCGGGATCGGCTTCCACCATCCCAGCCACGGCCGCACCCGGCCGGAGGTCCGTGAGGTGCTGTTCCTCGATACCCAGCACTTCCACCTCTACAACAACGCCTTCATCGTGCGCCGGCGCATCGCCTACGAGGACGGCTTTCCGATCGCCGACCCGGAGATCGTCTTCAAGTTCCGCCATCCCGATCCCGCCCATGCCGCCGCGATCGACGTGCGGCCCAACATCGCCGGCAAGTACAAGATCAAGTACAAGGTCGAGTTGCTGCCGGTCAGCGACAAGGTCGGCAGCATGCGCCGGCTGATGTCGCACAACGTCGAGTTCGGCCTCAGCCAGGCCCCCGAGGCGCAGCGCATGGTGATGGCGTCGCTCGGCCACATGTCGCTCGGCGACCTCGGCGATCTCTTCCCGCCGCTCAAGGCGATCGACTGCGAGGACGCCGACGAGATCGCGCTGGTCAACCAGACGATCGTCGAGGAGCTTCTGGAGGACATCTGCCTGCTCGACTTCGGCCACGGCGCGGCCGCCAACGCCAACCTCGCCCTGTGGCGCGGCCGTGGCGACCATCGCCCGTTCGTCGGCGAGTTCGCCTTCCAGATCCGCATCAAGAAGGGCGACCACATCTCGCCCAAGGCGCTCGCCCTGTGCGAGCGCTTCTTCGTGCTGCTTCAGCACGTCGCCGAGGACTGGCTGGCGCTGACCACGACCAAGACCGGCGCCGTCTACCGCCTGAAGGGCAACCCGCCGCAAAGCCATGAGTGATCCCGCCGCCGGCCAGTTCGGGCAATCGTCCGGCGCGGAAGCCGGACCGAGCCCCTCGCTCGCCAGCCTGTTCGGGACGTTCCTGATGCTCGGCACGACCAGCATCGGCGGCGGCGTGGTCGCCTACCTGCGCGCGACCCTGGTCGGCAAGCGCGCCTGGCTCGACGACGTGGCCTTCGTCGAGTTGCTGTCGATCAGCCAGACCATGCCCGGCCTCAACGCCGTCAACATGTCGATCCTGGTCGGCGACCGCCTGCGCGGCGGCTGGGGCGCGCTGGTCGCAACGCTCGGCATGTGCCTGCCCGGCGCGCTGCTGATGTCGGCGGCGGGCGCCGCCTACGGCCTGCAGGCCGACGCGCCACCGGCCACCGCCGCCCTGCACGCCATCGCCGCGGCCGCGGTCGGGCTGGTGATGTCGGTGCTGGTGCAGGTAGGGGCCAAGACGCTGACCAACCACACCGACTACGTCTTCGCCGGCCTCACCGCCGCCGCCGTGTTCTTCTTCCACGTGCCGGTGTTGTATGCCCTCCTGGCCTTCGGCGTGATCGCCATCTGGTGGAACCGCCCCCGTGACAAACCGGGTGACAAGTCGGGCGACAAGCCGGCCGGCAAGGACGGCGCGCCATGATGGAAAAGCTCGCCGAGCTCGCCGAGGTTTTCGGCTATCTGTCCCTGCTCACGGTGGGCGGCGGCATGGCGGCCTTCCCGGCCCTGAAGTCGCTCACCGTCGACACCCACCACTGGCTGACCTTTCCCGAGCTGCTGCATTTCTATTCGATCGGCCAGCTCGCGCCGGGCCCCAACATGATGATGGTGGCGTCGGTCGGCATGTTCGTCGCCGGACCGGTCGGTGCCCTGGTTTCCCTGATCTGCTTCCTCCTGCCGACATCGCTGCTCACCTTCGCCACCGGCCGGCTCTGGGGCCGGCTGCAGAGCTGGCGCTGGCGGTCGGCGGTCCAGCACGGGCTGGGCTCGGTTTCGGTCGGGCTGGTGCTGGCCGGCGGCCTGATCATGGGCAAGGGCGCGATCAAGGACGTGCCGACGGCGCTGATCGCGGTCGCGGTGTTCGTGCTGCTGTTGCGCACCAAGATCAATCCCGCCTGGCCGATCCTGGCGAGCGGCGCGCTGGGCGTAGCCCTGCTGTGGCTCGGCGTCTTCAAGGGCTAGGGCCGCCGATCCCGCCCAGCCGTGATAGGATACGGTCATGACGCTCCTGATCCTGGGCCTCGCGCTCTTCCTCGGCGCTCACACTTTCACGACCCTGCGCCAAACGCGCCAACTGGCGATCGCGCGCCTGGGCGAAGGCCCCTACAAGGGCCTCTATTCGCTGGTCTCGGCGGCCGGCATCGTGCTGATCGTCATCGGCTTCGGCCGCTATCGCCATGCCGGCTACGTCTCGGTCTGGGATCCACCGGCCGCCTTGCACGTCGTCACCCTGGTCCTGATGTGGGTTTCGTTCGTCTCGCTCGCCGCCGCCTACAGTCCGCTCGGCAAGATCAAGGCGAGCCTTCGCCATCCCATGCTGGTCGGCGTCAAGGCGTGGGCCCTCGCCCATCTGCTCGCCAACGGCGACCTCGGCTCGATCCTGCTGTTCGGCGGCTTCCTCGCCTGGGCGGTCTATGACCGCATCTCGCTCAAGCGACGCGGCGACGCAGGTGCCATCGCGAGCGGCGCGACCATCGGCGACGCGATCGCGCTGATCGTCGGCAGCGGCGCGTACGCCGCGATGTGGTGGCTGCATCCGATCGCGTTCGGCGTCGCCATCGGCTGACGAGTCGAGCGCTTCACGCTTCGCGCATTTGCAGGCAGCCTGCCAACTCAGGCCCCAATGCGGCCTCAATGACCGCGCTTCCTCGTGAGCGTTCGAAAGAACCATCACAGGAGTACAGAATGAAGCGTATTGTCATCACTCTCTCCCTGCCCCTCGCGCTGCTGGCGTCGGCCGGCGCCTATGCGCAGTCCGCCGTGATCGGCGGCGCCACCATGCAGCGCCCGCCGCTCCAGGCCGATCCGCTCGGCCCGCGCAGCACCAACTTCAACGCCGGCGAGGCGCTGGCCCGTGCCCAGATCGAAAAGGGCGGCTACTCGAGCGTGCGTGCCCTGACACGTACCGGCGACGGTGGCTGGCAGGCTGTGGCGCTGAACCGCAGCAACTCCACCGTGAAGGTGGCGCTCAACAGCAGCGGCCAGGTCAACGAGGTGCGCTGAGTACCGCGGATCCGAGACACCAGAGAGCCCGCCCCGTTTCGACGGGGCGGGTTTTTCATTGGCGGCCGCGGCGGCCCCTACTTCGACGTCGGGATCTTGGCGTCGCGAATGACCTTCTCCCACTTCGGAATGTCGGCGGCCATGGTGGCCGACATCTCCGCCGGCGTGCCGCCGATCGGCTCGAGTCCGAGGGCGGCGAATTTCGGCTTCAACGCGGGATCGGCCAGCGCCTTCAGGGCCGCCTCGCGCACCTTGTCCAGGATCGGCTGCGGCGTGCCCTTGGGTGCCATCAGGCCGAACCACGACAGCGCCTCGAAGCCCGGGAAGCCCTGCTCGGCCACGGTCGGCAGGTCCGGCGCGGCCATCGAACGCTTCGGCGAAGTGATGGCAATGCCGCGCACGCGGCCGTCCTTCACGAACGGCATGGCCGCGCCGGAGTTCTGGATGCCCACGGGCACGACGCCGCTCATGACGTCGGTCAGGTTGGCCCCACGATAGGGAATGTGCTCCATCTTGATGCCCGCGAGCGTGCACAGCAGTTCGCCCGCCACGTGCTGCGGCGTGCCGACGCCCGGCGAGCCATAGGAGAGCTTGCCGGGATTGGCCTTGGCGTAAGCGATGAGGTCGGCGAGCGACTTCACCGGCAGGTCGTTGTTGACCATCAGCACGCTTGCGGTGCCAAGCACGATGGTGATGTGGTCGAAGTCCTTCAGCGGATCGAACGGCAGCTTCTGCAGGGACGGCAGCAGGGTGATAGCGGCGTTGCCCGACCACATCAGCGTGTAGCCGTCGGGCGCCGCCTTGGCGACGCGGTCGACGCCGATCGCACCCGAGTTGCCGGCGATGTTCTCGACCACCACCGGCTGCCCCCACAGTTCCTGGAACTTCTGCGCCATCAGCCGCCCCGATACGTCGGTGGCGCTGCCGGCAGTGAAGCCGACGATCAGCTTGACCGGCTTGTCCGGCCAGTTGGTTTGCGCTGCAGCAGAGCTGGCCGCCAGCGCCAATACCGACGCCATCGCCCAGCGAACGATCCGGTTCATCCTGTTCCTCCCGTTTTCTTTAGGGTTCATAATAGCCTTGTCTACGTTCCCTCACAGGAGGCGATATGGCCCGCGGTTTCGACATACGGCCCCTTGACGGAGTGTGCTTCGGCGCGGTGGTGACCGGCGTGAAGCTCACCTCCATCGACGACGCGGCCCTCGCCGAACTCCGGAAGGATTGGGTCGAGTACGGCCTGCTGATCTTCCCCGGCCAGTTTCTCACCAACGCGCAGCAGATCGCCTTTGCCAAGCGCCTGGGGCCGCTCGAGTTCGAGATGGCCGCGCTCAGCAACGTGAAGGCCGACGGCACCTTACGGCGCGAAGAGGACAATGACGACCGCATGAAGGTGCTGAAGGGCAACATGGGCTGGCACATGGATTCGACCTACATGCCCGTGCAGGCCAAGGGCGCGGTGTTCTCGGCCGAGGAAGTGCCGACGATCGGCGGCCATACCGGCTTCTGCGACATGCGCGCAGCCTACGACGCGCTCGACGACGCGACCAAAGCCAAGGTCGAGAAGCTCTCGGCCTACCATTCGCTGCACTACAGCCAGGCCAGGGCCGGTCACGACTCGAAGGCGAAGTCCGACGGCTCGTACAACGGCTACGGCTTCCACGACGGCCCCGTGCCGTTGCGCCCGCTGGTCAAGGTCCATCCCGAGACGGGACGCAAGAACCTCGTGATCGGCCGTCACGCCCACAACATTCCCGGCATGGACAAGCAGGAGTCCGAACGCTTCCTGCAGGAACTGGCCGACTTCGCGACCGGCGATCCGCGACGCGTCTACCATCACGACTGGCGAGTGGGCGATGCCGTGCTGTGGGACAATCGCCGGCTGATGCACCGCGCGACGCCGTGGGACTACACGCAGCGCCGCATCATGTGGCACAGCCGCATCGCCGGCGATCCGGCGAGCGAAGCCGCGCTCGCGGCCTAGGAAACGCGTCCGTACATGGCCATGCAATTCGGTCTCTTTGGCGGTGCGCGCACCAAGCGCGCGATCGGGCTCGAAGACAGCCTCGGCTACGACAGCTTCGTCGACTACGTCGTCGAGGCCGACCGTCTCGGCTTCCGGCACATGTTCCTCGTCGAGCACCACTTCACCGGGCACGGCCAGGTCTCGGCCTCGCTCACCCTGCTCGCCTTTCTCGCGGCGAAGACGCGCACCATCCGACTCGGCACCGCCGTCGTCGTGCTGCCCTGGCACAATCCGGTTCTGATCGCCGAGCAGGCGGCGACGCTCGATCTGCTGACCGGCGGCCGCTTCGATTTCGGCATCGGCAAGGGCTACCGCAAGGCCGAGTTCGACGGCTTCTGCATCCCGATCGAGGAGGCGACGGAACGCTTCGACGAGGCCATCGAAATCATCCGCAAAGCATGGACCACCGAAGGACGTTTCAGCCATCACGGCAAGCTGTGGCACTATCAGGACATCGTGGTCGAGCCCGAGCCGTTGCAGCGGCCGCACCCGCCGCTCTGGATGGCCGCCGGCAGCCCCGACTCGATCAGGCGTGCCGCGCGCGAGGGCTATCACCTGCTGCTCGATCAGCTTGCCCAGGTCGACCAGATCGCCAGCCGCATCGCCCTGTTCAAGGCCGAGTGCGAGAAGGCCGGCCGTGCCTACCATCCCAATCTCGTCGCCACGGCCCGGCCGCTGCAGATGGTCCACTCCGACGCCGAGCGCGCCGAGATGTACGCCGCGCGCAAGCGCGTCGTCGGCACGATCGGCGACCTGGCGCGCGACAAGCTGCCCGACCGCATCGAGGACGATACCGCCCCGCTGTGGGGCACGCCCGACGAGGTGATCGCGCGCCTGAAGCTGCTCGAAGCGGCCGGCGCCCAGAACATCCTGCTGGTCGATCCCAACGCCTCGGTCGCCAACCTGCGCGCCTTCGCGCGCGAGGTGATGCCGGCCTTCGGACTCGGCCAGAGCGCGACCGCCGCGGCGGACTGACGACGGCTGGTAGGACGCGGCCATGGCGAGAGCGGTGGCGGCCGTACGAATCTTGATCGCGTCACCATGGGCGCGTCCGGTGTCGCCCTCTATTTTGGCGCTTTACTCCTCCCGACGACACAATGCATCGGGTGGGACATGAACAGCAGCCCATCCGCGGCAGCCTTCTCGCGCGCGCCACGCCACAGGACCGTCTCCTCGGGCGAGAGTTGCGCCAGCAGATGATCCTCGCGGTAGCGCCAGATCGGTCCCTCGGGCCGGTCGAGCGTGACGAGGCTCGGGAAGCATACGAGATCGTCGAAGCCTGCGCGGCGCGCGCGCTCGTAGAGGCTGGCATCGGCCACGCCTTTCGCGCCGACCGACTGCGCTGGCTGCGCCATGCGCGCGGCGAGGCCGGCCGGCGGCGTCACGCTCCACCACTGTGGCAGGTCGATCGAGCGCACGATCACGCCGATGCGCCCACCCGGCCGCAGCACGCGGCGCATCTCCGCCAGCGCCCGGTCGGCGTCGCATTCCTCCAGCACCGTGACCGAGAACACCGCGTCGAAGCTCGCATCGGGGAACGGCAGCGTCTCGGCATTGGCCGGCAGGAAGCGGATGCGCCCGGCGAGGCCCGCGGCTTCGGCCAGTGACGCGGCCTCGCCCAGCAGGAATGGATTGGCGTCGATCGCGGTGATCGGGTTCTGCGGAAACCAGCCGGCCGCCAACCGGTCGAGTGCACCGGAGCCACAGCCGACATCCAGCAGCGTCTCGCCGGGCTGGAGAGCCATCAGATCCAGCAGCGTCCTTACCATGGCGCGATAAGTCGGCGCCTTCGCCCGATCCTCCAGCGCGGCGACGCCGCCGAGATGCGGGCCGCCGAGGGTGATGACGGTGAAGCGTTCGGCCAACCCCGCCACCGCCGGCTGCCACTGCGACGGCGCCAGGAAGAACGGCAGCAGCAAGAGCGCCGGTCCTGCCCCCTGCTTCTCCCAGGTGATGCCCTGGTGAATTCCCTTGGCGGCCAACTCAGGGCGCGGCGCGCCGGCCGGCCGCTCGCCGAGAAACGACACGATCTCGCGGACGATCTCGGCCGTGCGATCGGCCACGACGTCGGCCCATCCGGGCGCTGCATAGCCCGTCAGCACATGGCGGCGCAGGCCGACCAGGCGCTCGGCCGCTTTCGCCGTCACGTCGTGGGTCAAGCCCGACGAACCGGAAATCGCCAGCATCCGGCCGGCTACGGCGGCGAACGGCGCCGGATCGAGCCTGGTCGGCACGCACAACACCACGCCGCCCAGAAGCTGCGGCGCCTCCAGGGCGAGAGCGGCGATGTCACCCGGCATCTGTGTGGCGATGTGAGCCGTCTCGAGGCCGAGATGCTCCAGCAACGACGCCAAGCGTCGGGAGAGTGGAAGGTCGATCAAGCAGCAACCATGTCGTCGCGATTGTCCGTCAAGGATGACAGAGATCGCTCCGCCTAGCGATGAAGTGGCGATGAGGCTGCAAGGACGTCTCGGCGTCGTGCCTTCACACGCGCAGCAGCAATTTTGCGCTCAGTTATGCAATCATGTGTTGTGACGAGACACACGCATCGCTTGTAGCATTTTCCCCATACTCGCCGGCCGCCCGGCACCGAGGATATTGTGTACTTCGTCGCGGTCATTATCGCAGCCCTGTCGGCGCTGTTGACGCCGGCGCTCGTGACAATCGGCGCACATGCAGCGTCCTTCGCGGTCGACAGCCGGGCCGTCGAGGGCCCTTCCCGCACGGCACCGATCGTCTTCCGCACGATCCGGCTGACCGGAATGATCGAAATCGGCGACGCGGAGCGACTGCGCACGCTGGTTGCGCCGCTGGCGCGCCAGCCGCGTTTCCTGCCGGACGCGCCGCTCGCCACCCTGGAGCTCAGCAGCATGGGCGGCGATCTGATCGAAGGGCTGCGGCTCGGTTACCTGATGCGCGAATACAATCTGGCCAGCGTGGTGCGCCGCGGCGACCTCTGCCTGTCCGCCTGCGCGCTGGCGTTTCTCGGCGGCACCGCGGTGCACTCGCAGGGCGAGACGATTCCCAGCCGCACCATCGAGATCGGCGCGCGGGTCGGCTTCCACAATTTCTTCCTCAATCCCGCGATCACCCTGGCTCGCACCGACGACGATCCGGCGGCCAGCCGACTCCGCGGCTTCAACGAAGCCCGCGGCGGCGCCTCGCGTCTGTTCCGCTACGCCATAGACATGGGCGTCGATCAGGGGCGCATTGCCGGCATGGTCGGGCGGCCGCCGGACGTCTGGGACTGGATGGACACCGCGGATGCGTTCCTCGCCTACCAGGCCTGTCCCGCGCCACTCGCCTGGCCGGTCGCCAGCCTTCAGGAGCAGGCGACCAACATCTGCAATCACGCGACCGGCAACCAGCGCCGGCTGGAGGCCGACCAGGCGCAGCCGCTGACGAACGCACAGGCGCGGCGGCTTCTGCTCGAGCAGGTTCAGCGTCTGCTCGCGGGCTCGAAGGTCAAGGGCTCCCTCGCGCGCGACCTGATGTCGGCCAGGGTGATGCGCGACGAAAGCAGCACCGCCGCGCTCTATGCCGATCTCGGCGCGGCGGGTCTGCCGCTGCCCGAACTCGTCGGATCGACCTTCCGCATCGGCCCCTACCCGGCGGGAAACGCCGAGTCGGAGTGCATCGTCTCGATCTCGCCGCAGTCGCCCGAGCGCTATCGCCTGGCCCTGCTCGGACCGGACGGCCTCAGCCGGCCGCCGCGCTCGCCGCCCGGAATCTGTCCCGGCCTGTTCCTGTACGACGCGCTCGAAATCATCAATCCACGGCCCTGAGGCGCGCCGCTCGCATCAGGCAATCGTCGCGCCGGATGGTCATGGCCCCGCAGCAACGCGCTCCAGCACCGGCAGCAGGTACTTGCGGAACTGCGCGGGGTTCTCCGACATCGGGAAGTGACCCAGGCCTTCCATGACCTGGAAGGACGTCGCATTCACCGCCTTGGCGAGCTCGGCGGTGAGTTGCGGCGTGGCCGACAGGTCGTATTCGCCGGTCAGCAGATGCAGCGGGCATTTCTTCGTGTCGAGCGTGTCGAGCAGGCCGTTCCGCAGATCGCCGTCGGCAAAGTAATAGTGGAGGTCGCCGAGGAAGATGCCCGGCCCACCCTGCATGTAATGCCACAACGTCTCCCAGGCATCGCTGCGCGGCGAGGTCGGTGCGATCAGGCACGCCACCGAACCGGCCGCCGCCTCCTGGCCGTGAACGTCGGGCCGGTGCAGCACGCCGAGGTCGCGCAGCCGCGTGTCGGCGCCGGGATCGGCATGGGTGGCCGACTGCAGCCCGATGGCGGCGCGGAAATAGCCGCCATGGCGCAGCGCCAGATGCAGCACCGCGCGGCCACCGATCGAGCAGCCCATCACCACCGGCTTGTCGAGCTTCAGCGCACGGCAGAAGGCCATGACGGTATCGACATAGAGATCGGTCGTGAGCTGATAGCGCTCGCGCTCGAAGCCGGGCGGCGGCGAGCTCTTGCCGTGCCACGGCAGATCGAACACCAGCACCCGGAATCGCTTCGTGATCTCGGCATCGTTGAGCAGCGCACGATACTGCCGCCCGTCGGCGCCCGCGGTGTGCAGGCAGACCAGCGGGATGCCCTGCCCGTCCCCCGGTCCCGCTTCCTCGAAATAGATCCTGTGCGGCTTGCCCTTGAAGTCGAGGCGCAGGTAGCGGCCGACCACCGGCTCGATCGTCGGCGCGTCGACCGCCTCCAGCTTCTCAGCGGGCTTGTCGGGACGCAGTCCGGCGAAGAGCTGTTCGAGGAACAAGAGATGCCGGCCGAACGCCAGCATGTCGCCTTCGACCCGCAGATGCCCCATGCGCACCATGCCGACCAGGCTCTGATAGCCGACCGGAGGCACGGCCCGGGCGAAGGCCTCCCAGGTCTCGCTCGAAGCGATCAGGGTGAAGGCGGGCTTCGCCCCGAGCGACAGCGCCACGACCGTATCGCGCACCCCGTCGCGCACCGTGAAGGCGAGCGGCACCACGGTCGCCCGGCGCTGCAGGCCCTCAGAGAGCCGGCCCTGCATCTTCTGAAAGTCGACCATCGGGTCCCCCTTTTCAGCTCCTGAACCGCGTGCCCCTGGCCGGCGGCGTCTCGGGCGGGCCGGCAAAACATTGCGCGATGCTCATCCAGTGACGCGCGGTCTCGCCGGTCACCCGAAGCGTCGTGTCGGCGACGTTGCGGGTCTGCGTCACGACCTGACAGAACGCCAATGCGTCGCCATCGATTCGGTCGGTGGCGTTGTTTGCGTTCCATTCCCAAATCTCGCCGCCCGGAGCACTCAGCCGCACATGGGGCACGACAGGCGGCACCGGCAGCTTGTGGACGGTAAAAGTCCAGCCGAAGGTCCGGACGCCGATCTCGGCGATGTTGCGCAGGCGTGCCGCCGGCGCCGGCCGGTCCCGCCCGAGGAGATCGTAGATTGCCTGGCCGTGCGACCAGATTTCCATCTGTCGCGCGGTGGTGAACATGCGCACGCCCATGTCGGGGCCGGCCCATTTCAGCCGGGCATCGCCGGGCTTGTCCGCGAGCGTGTCGCAGAGTCGGGCCAGCGTCTCCCGCCAACGCCGGCGCAGCGCCTCGCCGGTGTCGTCGCTGGCGATGCGCCGCAGTTCGACCTCGCGCCGGGTCTTGCCTTCGGCGCGCAGTGCCTGCGCCTCGTCGTACATCCCGGCGAAGGTCTCCGGCCCGGTCGCCGAAGCCAGAGCCAGCAGGTCGCCGGCATGGAGATGGCGCACGATGTCTTCCGCCGTCCATGCCTTGAACTGCGTCGCCCGTTTCCAATCCCCTTGCTTCAGGCCGGCGAGCAGGCTGTCGAACTCGTCGGCCTCGGCCCGGAGATCGGAAATCTGGGTCATCCCGCCGCCGCTGCCACTAGCCGCCATAGAAGACGTTGTCGCCGAGGTCCTTCATCTCGAGGATGGCGGCGTCGGGACGGCCGGTCGGCGGCTTGTTGAGATGCGCCTCGACGACCTCGCCGACCACGATGTGATGGTCGCCCTGCTCGACGATCGACGTGACCTTGCATTCGATCGCGCCCGGCGCATCGAGCAGCAACGGCGCGCCGGTGACACCCTTACGGAAGGCCTGGCCGCTGATCTTGCCGTCCTTGACGTCGGCCGGCCGGAAGAAGGTGAAGGCGAGGCTCTTCTGGTCCTTGCCCAGCATGTTGAGCGCGAAGGTGCGGGCCTGCTGGATCGCCTTGTAGGCGCCCGAGTCGGTCTTGACGCCGGCCACCACCAGCGGCGGCGCGAAAGCGGTCTGCGTCACCCAGTTCACCGTGGCGGCCGCGATGTTGCCCTTGCCGTCGTCGCAGGTCAGCACGTAGATCCCGTAGGGGATCATGCGCAGGACGGTCTTCTTGGCGTCGTTGTTCATGGTCTCGCTTGCTCCTCTCGTCACTCTGCTGCCGGTTATTCCGCAGCCTTGGCGGTTGCCTCGGCGCTCCATTTCTTCACCACCGGCAGGACTTCCTTCGCGAACAGCCTGAGGCCGCGCTCGCTCACCTCGAAGGGCGTGCCGCCGAAGCGGAAGGCCACGTTCATCTCGAAATCGCCCAGCAGCTTCCGGCGCGCCTCGAGCCCGCGCAGGATCTTGTCCGGCGTCCCCCAGGACGCGGCCTGCATGAAGCCGGTCACGGCGCCCTCGATGCCGCCGCCCTTGCGCGCGAGATCGGCCTTCTGCTGGTAGGAGTCGTAGCCCTTCACCGACTTGAAGTGCTCGCCGAGGAATTCGTAGTGGTAGAAGTTGCTCTCGACGAACTTGCCCTGGTAGCGCCGCGCCTCGTCCTCGATGGTGGCGGCGTCGGGCCCGCAGACGCAGAACTCGGTGAGCATCACCCGGGGCGGCTCGGTACCATGATATTGGCGATGTAGCGCCCGGCCCTTCTCGATCATCGGCGCACGCATCTCCCAGGGCCGATCGGCGAACATCACCTGGTGGGCGCCGAGCCGGGCCGCCGAGTCGATCGAGTCCTCGCTCGACGCCACGGCATAGATGCGGCCGTCGAAGCTGTATTTGGGGCGCGGCCGGATCTCGATCCTGGGCTGCTTGTAGAACGGGCCGTCGCCTTCCATGAAGCCGGTGCGCAGCGCCTTGACGATCATCGGCGCGGCCTCGTCGAAGCGGGCACGCGATTCGTTCATGCTCATGCGGAATGCCTCGAACTCGCGCCGTGCCAGGCCGCGGCCCATGCCGAAGCGCAGCCGGCCCTTGCTCACGAGGTCGAGCACGGCGGCATTCTCGGCGACCCGCAGCGGATCGTGCCAGGGCAGGATCACGGCGGCGGTGCCGATGTCGATGTCCGGGCAGAGCGCACTGAGATGCATCATCAGCGCGAGATTGTCGGGCACGAAGGAATAGTCGTTGAAATGATGCTCGGCCGACCACAGGCAATCGAACCCTGAGTCGGCTGCGATGCGGGCCAGCCGGATCTCCTCTTCCCACACGCGCTCGTCGGGGCAGTTCTCCCAGCCGTAGCTGGCGAACACCATCATCATGCCGACATCCATGGCCGTCCCTCCGTTTTCCTTGTTATCGCCATGCTAGCGCTTTTTGCGCCGATCGCAGCCTGTTTGCGCTCGCAAGTCGTGTCCGATTGAGAGAGCATGGCTGCAGTCCTCGCATGCCCATCCTGCCGATCGTCCTCGAACAGTCCGCCCGCTGGTACAGCTTTGCCGGCCCCATCGCCGGAATTCTGCTGTTGGTGGCGGGCGCCGCCCTGTGGTTCGCCTGGCGACGCGGGCTCTCCAACATGAAGTCGAGCAACTTCGTGGCGCTGGTCGCGACCGTACTGATCGCGGCATGGGCACTGGTCTTTCCGCTCGGCTGGGAACTGCGACTCGACAACGACAGCGTCTCGTTCAGCGCGCCTTTCGACCCGATGGCCTCGACGGGCCGGATTGCCTGGCGTGACCTCAAGGAGCTGCGTTTCGGCGCGCGCGATGCCGGCGTGCCGACACTCGAGTTCGTCAGCAGCGGCAGCCAGAAGCTGGTGCTCGACACACTGGAAGAGGTGCCGCCGGCCTTCTGGGCGGCCCTGGTCGCCGTCGTCGAGGCCAATGCGCCGGGATTCAGGTTTCAGCCCAGTGCCGAGGCATGGCTCGCCCAGGCAAGGCAGAAGTCGACGCCGGCGGGCGCGCCGATGATGCTGCAGGGCTATGTCGCAAGGGACGGCGCGGGGAATGTCCTGAAGTAGAGCCGCCGGCAGCCCATTCTTCGAGACGCGCCGCTGCGCGGCGCTCCTCAGGATGAGCTCGGGATCGTAGCCGACGCTGCCGGGAAGACCTCACCCCTGAGGCGTCACACAGAGCGCGACATCCCGAAGGGGGGCTTGCGCCCTACTCCGCCGCGGCGTGCTGCTTGGCGCCGTCGAGGACCACGCCCTCGTAACCCTTCTCGGCCACGGAGGTGATGCGTTCGACGTATTTCGGTGCGCCGCCGTTGTAGACGAAGTAGCGCACCTTGCCTTCCTCATGGCCGGGGACGTTCGAGTTGTAGCCGGTGAACCAGCCCTTGGCCTTCCGCATCAGCATCATCGAGTACATGCTGACCACGTGCGCGGTCCAGCGCGCCTCGGCCTCGGCGGTCGGCTCGAAGCGGGTGTCGCCCTGCTTCCAGACGTATTTCAGGAACTCGGTCGACCAGTTGACCCCGGTCTCGATGCCGCGCGGATAGTTGGTCGAAGCCGAGCCCGACTGCGGCCCCGCCGGCATCAGCAGGTTCGGGAAGCCGTGGATCATCATGCCGAGGAAACTCGAGCAGGAATCCCGCCACTTGTCGCGCAGGGTCTGGCCATTCGTACCGCGGATGTCGATGTGATCGAACGCCCCGGTAATGGCGTCGAAGCCGGTGGCGTAGACGATGACGTCGAATTCGTACTCGCGCTCGCCCTCCGGCCCCTTCGTCACGAGGCCCTTCTCGGTGACCCGGGCGAGCGGTGCGGCCTTCAGGTCGACCAGGTGCACGTTGGGCCGGTTGTAGGCCTCGAAGTAGCGCGTCTCGAGCGGGACGCGCTGGACGCCGAAGCCGTGGTCCTTCGGGATCAGCAGTTCGGCGACCTTGGGGTCCTTCACCCGGCGACGGATGCGCTCGGCGATGTATTCGGAGAGCTCGGCATTGGCCGCCTCGTCCATGAAGATCTCGCGGAAATTCGCCAGCCAGATGCCGAAGCCCGGCTCGTCGTACAGGCGGTCCCAGGTCTTCAGACGTTCCTCGCGGCTGACCTCGTAGAAGCCGCGCCGGTCGGGCTCGTGAACGAAACCGCCGGGCGAGCGCGCGCAGGCGGCAAAGATCTCGTCATAGCGCTTGCGGATGTCGGCCATCTCCTGCTCGGAGATCAGGCTGTTGTTGAGCGGCGCGCTCCAGTTCGGCCGGCGCTGGAAGACGGTGAGATCGCCCACCTTGTCGGCGATCTCGGCGATCACCTGGATGGCGGTGGCGCCGGTGCCGATCACGGCGACCCTCTTGCCCTTGAGGTCGACGCCTTCCTGGGGCCAGTAGTAGGTGTGGAAGGACGGCCCCTTGAACTTGTCCATGCCCTCGAGCCGGGGCAGCGTCGGCTGCGACAGTAGGCCGAGCGCCATCACCACGAAGCGGCAGGTCATCTCGCGCGTAATATTCTGCTTCTCGTCGCGCACCGTCAGGCGCCACAGGCGATTGGCCTCGTCCCAGTGCGCCGCCGTGACCCGCTGGTTGAACTGCATGTGGCGGCGCAGGTCGAACTTGTCGGCCACGAAATTGAGATATTTCAGGTTCTCGGGCTGGCTGGAGAAGCGCTCCTTCCAGTGCCACTCGTCGAGGACCTCGCGCGAGAAGGAGTAGCCGTAGGTGTAGCTCTCCGAATCGAAGCGCGCCCCGGGATAGCGGTTCCAGTACCAGGTACCGCCGAGATCGCCCGCCAGCTCGAGCACGGTCGCCTTGACGCCGAGATCCTGCAGCAGCTTCATCTGGTAGATGCCGGCCACGCCGGCGCCGATGACGATGACTTCGTAGTCAGGAGTGGTTGTCATGGCCAAAGGATGAGACGTTCCCGGCGCCTGGACAACGGGGTAGCCAGACGGTTTTCCGGCCTGTTTCGCGGTTCGCGTGCGGCGTCTTCGCCATTCCGAAAGGCCGCCCCCACCCTTTCTCGGCCCTCCCCGGGTGGGACGGACGAAAAAGGTGCGGTCGGACCGGCCCTGGGACAAGGCCGCGGACCCGCCGCCCCTGCGTCATATCGATTGCAGTCTGGGCTCTCGCCAAGTCCCGCTGAATCTACTTCAATCGGGCATCAAGAATGACGGAGGAACGCATGAAGACGAACAGAAGGCATTTCATCGCCGGCGCGGCCGGCGTTTCGACCGCGGCCATCCTCGGAGCGGCACCCGCCGTCCACGCCCAGAAGAAATACGACGACGGCGCGTCGGACACCGAGATCAAGATCGGCAACACCAACCCCTACAGCGGCCCGGCCTCCGCCTATGCCGCGATCGGCAAGACGATCGACACTTATTTCAAGGCGGTAAACGACGCGGGCGGCATCAACGGCCGCAAGGTCAAGTTCATCTCGCTGGACGATGGCTACGTGCCGTCGAAGACCGTCGAGCTGGTGCGCCAGATGGTCGAGGGCGACAAGATCTTCGCCCTGTTCCAGTCGCTCGGCACGCCGTGCAACACCGCGATCCACAAGTACATGAACACCAAGAAGGTGCCGCAGCTTTTCGTCGCGACCGGCGCTTCCAAATGGGGCGATCCGAAGAACTTCCCGTGGACCATGGGCTTCCAGCCAGACTACCACACCGAGGCGGTGATCTACGCCAAGCACGCGCTCGCCAACGTCAAGGATCCCAAGATCGGCGTGCTGATCCAGAATGACGACTTCGGCCGCGACTATCTCGGCGGCCTGAAGGAAGGCCTCGGCAAGGACGTCGACAAGATCGTCAAGACGGTGACCTTCGAGGCGACCGATCCGACGGTGGACAGCCAGGTCATCCAGCTGAAGGATTCGGGCGCGAACATCTTCATGAACTTCGCCGGACCCAAGGCCGGCGCCCAGGCCATCCGCAAGGCGGTCGATATCGACTGGAAGCCCGTGCAATACCTCACCAACGTCTCGGTCTCGGTCGCTGCCGTGATGAAGCCGGCCGGCTTCGAGAACGCCCAGGGCATCATGACCGCGTCCTACCTGATGGATTCCACCGACAAGCAGTGGGACAGCAACGAGGAGATGAAGACCTGGCGGGCCTGGATGGACAAGAATATGCCGGGC
Organism: Reyranella sp.; assembly: GCA_044225265.1. Taxonomy (GTDB): domain Bacteria; phylum Pseudomonadota; class Alphaproteobacteria; order Reyranellales; family Reyranellaceae; genus Reyranella. Next base: position 1,810 of record JBGAIW010000076.1, on the reverse strand, counting down.
GCCAACAAGGCGGACGCCAACCATGTCTACGGCTACGCCGTTTCCTATCTGATGACGGAAGCGTTGAAGCGCTGCGGCAACGACCTGACCCGCGCCAACCTGATGAAGCAGGCGGCCTCGTTCCAGAAGTTCCGGGTGCCGATGCTGCTGCCCGGCATCTTCGTCAACACCAGCCCGACGGACTTCTATCCGATCCAGGCGGTCCAGCTGCAGCGCTTCAAGGGCGAGACCTGGGAGCTGTTCGGCGAGGTCATGCACGCCGAGAGCACGTGATCCACGATTCCCTTCCGCCCTTCTTCCGCCTCTCCCCCGCTAGGGGGAGAGGAATATGAGTGTGAGGTCCGCCTACCTTCGGGCCGCCAGGGCGCGATTCTCGAGGCGGCTGAGGACACGCACCATCGGCCACAGGATCAGGAAATAGACCACCGCCGCCATGACGATCGGCGTCGGATTGAAGGTCAGGCTTTGCGCCTGGCGGGCCTGATAGAGCAGTTCGGGCACGGCGACCACGCTGCCGAGCGAGGTCAACTTCACGACTTCCAGCGTGTTGCTCAGCAGATCGGGCAGCACGTTTCGCACCGCCTGCGGCAGGACGATGTAGATCATCGCCTGCAGGCGGCTGAGGCCGGTCGAGCGCGCGGCCTCGACCTGGCCGTGCGGGATCGATTCGATGCCGGCGCGCAGGATCTCGCCATAGTAGGCGCCGGTGTTGAGGAAGAAGGCGATCGCCACGCAGGCGAAGCCGCCCAGCTCCAGCCCGGCGAACGGCAGGCCGGCGAACAGCAGGATCAGCAGCACCAGCGGCGGGAAGGCGCGGAAGAAATCGACCCAGGCAATCAGCGGCCAGCGGACGAACCGGCTGCGGCTGTGCGCGAGCAGCGCCAGCACGATGCCGCCCAGCAGGCCGAGCGGCACCACCAGCAGCGACAGCAGGATGGTGTTGAGCAGGCCCTGGATCACGATCGGCAGCGCCGCCGTCGCGATCTCGACGTTGAAGAAAGACTGGATCAGCTCGTCCATCGGCTCAGCGCTTCCACGCGAAGCGCGTCTCGATCCAGCGCCCGAGCACGACCACGGGGATGAACAGGACGAGATAGGCCGCCGCGCCCATCATCAGCGGCGAGGGATTGTAGGAGTTCGACATCGCCGAGCTCGCCATGCCGAGGATCTCGTGCAGCGCCACGACGGTGCCGAGCGCGGTGCCCTTGGTGATGGCGATCGTGCGGTTGGTGAGCGGCGCGATGGTGAGGCGCAGCGCCTGCGGCAGGATCACGTTGAGCAGCGTCTGGACGAAGCCCAGCCCGGTCGAGCGCCCCGCCTCCCACTGCCCTTTCGGGATCGAGGTGATGCCGGCCCAGAAGATCTCCTCGGAAAAGGCCATCAGCACCAGGGCGAGCGACAGCCAGGTCGAGACGAAGGCCGACGGCGTCAGCCCGGCCGAAGGCAGGCCGAAATAGATCAGCACGATCACCACCAGGGGCGGCAGCGAGCGAAAGAGATCCACCACGAACACGATCAGGAAGTTGACCGGCCTGATGGCGAGGCTGCGGATCAGGGCGAGCACCAGCCCGGCCAGGATGCCGCTCAGCACGACCAGCAGGGCCAGTTCGATGGTGAGCACCGTGCCCTCCAGGATGTCGGGCAGGTACTTCGCCATGACCCTGGCGTTGAAGAACGTCTCGACGAACTTGTCCCAGCGGCTCATGGGGCCCCCGGCGCGCCCACCCTTCGAGACGCGCGGTCCGTCTGCGACGGTCCGCGCTCCTCAGGGTGAGATTTTACCTTGGCCTCATCCTGAGGAGCCGCGCGG
>JBGAIW010000075.1:0-22105 GCA_044225265.1 Reyranella sp. | reverse complement strand
GTCACGATCGGCACCGCGGTCGCGCGCAAGAAGCTGCTGTTCAGCCTCAACTCGGTCAAGCGCAAGCTCGGCATCGACGGCGACCGCCGCCTGACGCAGGCCGACGTGACCAAGATCGCCAAGGCGACGCATCTGGGCGAAAAGGACGTCATCGAGATCGAAGTGGCCGCGCGCGGCGCGATCGTGCCCATCGACGCGCCCGTGCGCACCGGCGACGGCGAGACGATGGCCGCCGAGATCGCCGATCCGGAAGCCGACGTCGAAGGCCGCATGGCCGACGACGACGAGCGGCGCTGGCAGCGCGGCCTCGTCGACCGCGCGCTCGCCACGCTCGACCCGCGCGAACAGGAGATCGTGCGCGCGCGCAACCTGCGCGACGAGCCCGAAACGCTGGAAGATCTTTCCAAGCGCTTCGGCGTCAGCCGCGAACGCGTGCGCCAGCTCGAGGAGCGCGCGCTCGCCAAGCTGCAGGCGCGCACGCGCGAACTCGCCCGCGAAGCCCAGCCCGCACTCGCCTGAGTGCGGGCGGGTTCCCGCCCCTAGAGCATTTCCAAGGGCTGCGGCCCGCGCGGCGGCGGCGACGCGCGGTCGAGATCGGCGAGATCCGCCGGCGTCAGCGCGATGTCGCACGCCGCGACGTTTTCCTTGAGATGCTCGATGCGCGTCGCCTTCGGGATGACGATGACGTCGGGATGGCGCAGCGCCCAGGCGAGCATGATCTGGGCCGGGCTGGCGCCGTGGCGCTTGGCGACGGCGTTGAGGCCCGGTGCGGTCGGAATGCGCGCCTGTTCGAGCGGCGAATAGGCCATCACCGGCATGCCGCGCGCCCGGCACCATTGCAGCAGCCCGCCCTCGATGCCCCGGCGCGACAGGTTGTAGAGCACCTGGTTGGCGGCGCACGCCTTGCCGCCGGGGACGGCAGCCAATTCCTCCAAATCCTCGACGTCGAGGTTGCTCACGCCCCACGCCCCGATCTTGCCGGCTGCCTTCAGTTTCTCGAACCCCGCGACCGTGTCGGCAAGAGGATGGCTTCCGCGCCAGTGCAGCAGGTAGAGATCGATGCGTTCCGTGCCCAGCCGCTTGAGCGAGCGTTCGCACGCCGCCACGACCCCGGCCTTGCTGGCATTGTGCGGATAGACCTTCGAGACGAGGAACACGTCCTGGCGGCGGCCCGCGATGGCTTCGCCGACGATCGCCTCCGCCTCCCCCTCCCCGTACATCTCGGCCGTGTCGATCAGGCGCACGCCGAGGTCGAGAGCCGCCTTCAGCGAAGCGACTTCCGCGGGCCGGCCGCCCTTGCGCTCGCCCATGCGCCAGGTTCCCACGCCGAAGGCGGACACTTGCGTTCCGTCGGGGAGCCGCACCTTGCGTTCGAGGCCTGGCACGTGGGTCCGCCCTTCCTGTTACCGAAGCCGAATTGACCGGCAAATCCGCCCGCCGCAGATTCTAGGCAAGCGCGGCGAATGCCGCAACAAACCGCCGGAAACCCGAAGGGAGCCCCAGATGAGCCTGCTGTCCGACCGGGAAATGTCGCAGCTTGCGCCCGCCGAGACGGGCGTGCCCCGCACACCCATCCCCACGCAGGTGATCTCGTCGGACGAGTTCATGCCCATCCCGCAGACCGAGCGGCAGGCGAAGGTGCAGGCGCGGCTCGAGGCGCTGGGCGACGAGCTGGGGGCCCGGAACGGGATGTCGCGCCGCCAGTTCTTCAAGACCTCGGCCGGCATGGCCGCCGCATTCGTCGCGATGAACGAGGTGTACGGGCCGCTTTACGGGGCCACCCCGGCCGAAGCGGCCAGCGTCGAGCTCGCCCAGCAGCGCGCGCAGGGGCTGGCGGGCCAGTTCGTCATGGACGTGCACACGCACTTCCTGCGCGACGACACGCGCCTGCAGGGCTTCGTGCGCGCGCGCGAGGCGGTCGGCCAGGCGGGCTGGAATCCCGGCCTCGCCGGCAAGCCGCAGACGCTCGACGACCTCAAGTACCCGAACTGGTTCAAGGAGATCTTCCTCGACAGCGACACGAAGGTGGCGCTCATCAGCGGTTCGGGCTCGGAAGATCCGCTCGACTGGTTCCTGACGAACGAGATGAAGCGAAAGGCCCGCGACAGCGTGAACGCCGCGGCCGGCACGCGGCGCTGCCTGTCGCACGCGATCTTCATGCCCGGCACGCCGGGCTGGATGGACCGCGTGGACGAGGATATCGCGCTCAACAGGCCGGATTCGTGGAAGGGCTACACGGTCGGCGACAACACCAACAAGCAGCTTGCCCGCCACCCGTGGCGGCTGGACGACGAGAAGCTGCTCTATCCCTTCTACGAGAAGATCCTCAAGGCCGGGCACAACATCGTGTGCGTGCACAAGGGGCTCTACCCGCCGTCGGTCGAGGTACAGTACCCGCATCTCACGCCATTCGCGCGCGTGGACGACGTGGGCAAGGCGGCGAAGGACTGGCCGCAGATCAATTTCGTGATCTACCACTCGGCCTACCGCTGGGGCTCGGGCAGCAACGCAGGTTCCGGCCTCAAGCAGTTCGAGGAGACGGGGCGCGTCGAGTGGGTGAGCGACCTTGCCGAGATCCCGGCGAAGTACGGCGTTTCCAACGTCTATGGCGATCTCGGCCAGATCTTCGCGCAGAGCACCGTCGTCGAGCCGCGCCTGTGCGCGGCGATGATGGGCATGCTCGTGAAGGGGCTGGGCGCCGACCATGTCATCTGGGGGACGGACGCGATCTGGACGGGCGCGCCGCAATGGCAGATCGAGGCGCTGCGCCGCCTCGAGATTCCCGAGGACATGCAGAAGAAGCACGGCTATGCGCCGCTCGGCGCCGCCGACGGCCCCGTGAAGACCGCGATCTTCGGCATGAACTCCGCGAAGATGTACAAGTACGACGTGACCAAGGCCGGGCTCGAAACCGACGCCGTCAGCACGGTCAAAGCCGCCTACGTCAAGGAAGGGGCCGACCCCAGCCTCGCGCGTTACGGCTTCGTGCTGAAGGGCTGAGGAGTCGTGGATGCCCGGAACAAGTCCGGGCATGACGAATGGGAATGAGCCGTCATGCCCGGCGCATGCCGGGCATTCGCGACTTTTGCGCTTTCCTACATATGTACTTTTAGTTGTATTTATTCCTCACGCGGCCTATAATCACATCATCGGTCGTTCCACTACGTCCGTGCGCTGTTTGAAACGTGAATCGTCAATTTACCGGAGCCGGTCCCGGTCGCCGATTTCAAGCCTTTGAAATCGCGGCCGGGCGGAAAATACAACCGCAAAAGGCCGATACTTTGTTACCGCCGGTAGACTGGCGGTTTAAACAGGTTACGTAACCGTTTCCCGGTTTGTGCTACGGACGTGCCAGTAGATGAGGTCGTCCTCGCCGCCGCCGCCCTTCGAGGAGGCACGATCTTGCCCTGGCGAGTTCCTTGGCGACGTTGACCATGGCGGTTCTGCGCTTCGCCACGTCCTTGCTTACCGGCCCAGCGCCTGATCTCCTTCAGTATCTTGCCCGCGCGCTCGACACTACGAGAAGAACAGGTCGCGCACCTGTTCGTCTGCAACTTCTTCAAGGCGATGGCGAGTTTGCCTGTCGTGATCGGCAGCGCAGCGCGGCTACGTTAGCGCTGACCGCCACGCTGCCCAGGACGCCGTTGGGGTCCAGCTGCCCGAGGATCCTCGAACTTGAACATCAGCGCCTTGATCTTCTGCTGTCGCGGTTGCGTTCTTCCAGCGTGTCGTAGCGCCCGGTCTTGCCGGGTCGAGCGAAGAAGATTTCCGCCATCAGCTTCAGCGTGTCCTTGCGGCTGGTCTTGGCGGCAGGCCTCGACATGAACTGCTGTGCATACCGCGCTTCGACGTCGTCGAGCACTTCCTTCGTATCGGTCTCCATGTGCAGCATGCGCATGACGACTTCCATCGCGAAGTCTTCGGCAAAGGGTGCAAGGTACCAGCACGCGCGCGGCAGCTGGTCGGCGCGGATCTTTGGCGAGCACGACCGCCACGGTCTGCGGATACTCGTTCTTGAGGTGAAGCGGCGAGACCGCCTCGTTGACGTTGCCGAGCTTGTCCTGACATCGTGGAGCTGGCGGGGCCGGTGGATGTCTTCGATGATGTTGGCGATGGTTCCCTTGTCGAGAAACTCGCCGAGCAGGCGTTCCGTGGAAACAAAATGAACGTGTCGCATGAGCGAGCCGGTCGCCGCGATCTGGTCGGCGAACTCCACGATCAGGCGCTCGATGATCGAGGAGTTGACCGTGCCGAGCGTCGACATGGTCTGCGAGAGTTCCTTGATCTCGTCGTCGCTCATCAGCGCAGAGCTGAGGCGACTTCCTCGCCCAGCGACAGGAGCAGGATCGACGCCTTCTCGGCGCCGGTCAGGGTCCGGTAATCGTCGCGAATGCGCATGAAGACTTCTCCAGCGGCCACCGCCTCGCGCACGAGGGATCGGGGGAGGCCGATTCGACGCCTCGCCGGAGTTTAGCAAACCACGGGCAGGTCACGCAAAACCTGCCCGTTTCGGCCTTCCGCGAGGACCTTAGCGGCCGCGCCCGTTCGCCTTGCGGGCACGGCCGGCGCCGGCATCGATCCCGTCGGCGACGGTCTCAAGCGAGCGGGCGAGTGCGGCCATCTCGTTGCGGCCGAGCGTGCCGACCGCCTTGCGCAGCAGGTGGCGCGGATCCTGGGTCAGCCGCTTCTGGGCCTTGCCCGTCAGGTCGAGACGCTGGGCGCGGCGGTCGCCCGGGATCGAAAGCTTGCGCACGAGCGCCTTGCGCACGAGCGCGTCGATCGTCTTCGAGGCGGCAGGCTTCGTCGTGCGGTGATGGCGCGCGAAGGCGGTGACCGTGCGTGCGCCGTCCTCGGCACCCGACAGGTAGCGCAGCGCGCTCCACTGTGCGGGGTTGAGGCCACTTGCGAAGGCAAGGTTGTGGAGGAGCCGCTCGACCTTGTCGAACAGCTCGGCAACCGAATTCCGGATATCGCTCATGGCTTGGACCTGTGTTTGAGTTTCCGTATCTCAGATTGTAAGCAATATAGTTTACAATAACCGGCTTTACAACAACGCTCGCTGTAGTCTTGTGCCGGAAAATTTCCAAATCATGAATACGACGTGATGCCGCAGCGGCATCCCGATTCACGCTAAGGCCCCGGCATGCTGGACGAATCAGACGTTCACACTGCAACCGTAGTCGATTGCCCCACCTGAGCGGAACTTATGCCGTCTGCGTGCGTCCATCGAAAGTGAACCGGCCGCCAGCCGATCTGGCGCGTCGTGATAAACACCGGTTACGGATCGAGCCAGAAAAGTAAGGAGTGGTGCCCAGGGCCGGAATCGAACCAGCGACACTGCAATTTTCAGTCGCATGCTCTACCAACTGAGCTACCTGGGCACCGGGTCCTGCGACAGACCCGCGCTTATAGAGAGGCGCCGCGCACGTGTCAACGCTTGACCGGACCCTTTGCGGCGACCGACTTCGCCTTCGATTCCAGCCGCTTGAGCGCTTCCGCGGCATCGTCGTCGAGGCGTCGTTTCGTCGCCGCGTCGAGCCTGTCCCAGCGCACGCCCGCGATGGCGCCATGCAGCGCATGAAGCAGGTTGCGGCTCGCCGCGCGCGGATTGGCGCGCTTGACCATCGCATAGGCTTTCGCGGCACCCGTCCTGCGCAGGTCGGCCTGCGTGTGGATCCCGGCCTCGGCGAGCCACGCCTCGCTCTTGGGGCCGAGATTGAGCGCACCCGCCACGCGCACGCTGCCCTTCTTCGGCTTGGGTGCGGGCGCGCGCAGTGCGGCATCGATGGCGCCCTGCGCCCAGGGCCGCATCTCGCCCGGATCCTCCATCGCGTCGGGCGGCGCCTGGCGGTACGGCAGATCGACCGCGCGTCCGTCCCTGTGCGTGTAGGTGAAAGGCGGCAACCCCTCGCGCTCGAACGCCGGCCGGTTCGTGTCGTCCGCCTTAAGGTACAGTATTTCCTCCGAGACGAGCGCGCACATCCTGTCCCGGTAGAAAAGCCCCCAGCTGCCGAACATGCGCCGCGGCTCGACGGCGCCCGCCGGCCGCATCAGGTCGACGCAGTGCCGCACGAACTCGGGCAGCGCCCTCATGCGCCGTCCTCGTCGCCGTCGGATGTTTCGGACGTCGGGATGCGGTAGCCGCCTTCGAGCCAGCGGCGCATGTCCTCGTCCTTGCAGCGCGCCGAGCAGAACGGGCGATATGCCGCGGCCGACGGACGCCTGCACATCGGACACACCGCCTTGGGCGGCTTGCGCTCGAGCTTCACGACCTGCGACATCGCGCGATCCGCCGCCTAGTCGAGCGCGCCGCCGCGCGAGCGCGCGCGTGTCAGCTCGATCGTGCCGCCCGCCGTATAGCCAAGCACGTCCACGCGCCGCCGGTCGGAAGCGGTCGCGCGCTTCAGCGCCTCGACCAGCCGCGCGCGCTCGCCCGGCTTCGACAGGCGCAGGAAATCCACGACGACGAGCCCGCCCAGATCGCGCAGGCGGAGCTGGCGGGCCACCTCGCGCGCCGCCGCGACGTCCACCGTCACCGGGTCCGCGGTGCTCGCCCCGAGATTGACGTCGACCGCCACGAGGGCGGCCGTCGGCTCGATCGACAGCCATGCGCCGCCGGGCAGATCGATGCGCGCCCCCTCGAGCAGGCCGAGCGTGTCGGAGACGCCGTGACGCTCGAAGACGGCGCCGCCGTCGCGCTGGTGGACGACTTGCCCGGCGAGTTCCGGAAACAGGGTTTTCAGCCCCAGCCGTGCCGCATTTGCCGTCTCGTGCCGGCCGCAGACGATGGCCGGCGCGTCCTGCGGCGCCAGCGCACGCACGATCGCGGCGAAAGGATCGTCGGCCAGCAGCAACCGGGGCGAATTGCCGGCGGACAGGCCGGCGGCAAGCGCGCGCAGCCGCGCAACCTCAGCTTCGACATCCGCCGCATCGGCATAGGCTGCAGCCGCGCGCAGGACGAGCCCCTCGCCCTCGACATGCAGCCGCCCTGCCAGACCCTGCAGCGCCTCGCGGCGCGGCGCGGCGGTACGCTTCGAGATGCTCGCACCCTTCCCGCCCGGCGCCACCAGCGCATAGCGCCCGGCCAGCGAGACGCGCGCGGCCGCGCGCGCAAGCTTGTCGCCGGCAGGCGGTTCGACGATCTGGACGCGCAGAATCTCGCCCTGTGCAGGCACGCGCGAGCCGGAAATGTCGAGAAGTGCCGAAAGCCCGCCTTCGAGATCGAGGATCGCGCCCACGTTGGGCACGATGCGCGCGACGCGCGCGGCATGCACGCTGCCCGGCGCCAGCCGCCGGTCGAGCGGCTCGCGCGCGATGTCGACCGCCTGCCCGCCCGCCACCGCGACCGCCAGCAGCGTGCCGCCTTCGGCGTCGATCAGGATCTCGTCGACCGCCGCCCTCACGCGATCCCCGCCAGCATCTGGGAAACCGCGAACAGGTCGAGCCCGACGACGTTCGAATAGCTGCCCGACAGGAAGCGGACATGCGCCGCCGCGCGGCCCTGGATCGCATAGCCACCGGCCTTGCCCTTCCAGTCGCCGGACGCGATGTAGGCGTCGATTTCCGCTTCGGTCATCCGCTTGAAGGTCACGATCGACGTCGAGACCCGCGCGACGGCCTTGCGGCCCGGCACGACCAGGCAGATGCCGCCATGCACGCGGTGCCGCCGCCCCGACAGAAGCTCGAGGCAGGCGCGCGCCTGCGCCTCGGACTCGGCCTTCGGCAGAAGCCGGCGGCCGCAGGCAACGACCGTGTCGGCCGCAAGCACGAGCGCATCGGGCCGGCGCGCGGCAACGGCCGCGGCCTTCGCGCGCGCGAGCCGTTCGGCAAGGTTGGGGCCGGTCTCGCCGGCGAGCGGCGCTTCGTCGATCTCGGCCGGGTCGACGGCCACCGGCACGACACCGATCTGCGCAAGCAGTTCGCGCCGGCGCGGGCTCGCCGATGCAAGGACGAGCGGCGCGGCCACGCGGCCCCGCCTTACTTGAAGCGGAAGGTGATCCGACCCTTGGTCAGATCGTACGGCGTCATCTCGACATTGACGCGGTCGCCGGCCAGCACGCGGATACGGTTCTTGCGCATCTTGCCGGACGTGTGCGCAAGCACTTCGTGGTTGTTGTCGAGCTTCACGCGGAACATCGCGTTGGGCAGCAGTTCGGAGACCACGCCGTTGAATTCGATCAGATCTTCCTTGGCCATCCGGCCTCCGGTTGAGGTTTGAAAGCAGGTTTTGAGCGGCCGGAAAATGGGCCCCGGCCGCGCGATAGTCAACTTGATTACCCCCTGCCCGCCGGCCCCGCCGCGGTCTATAAATCCGCCATGACTGTATTGCGGCCGGCAGGCCTTCTCGCGCTCTTCGCCTTCGCTCTGTTGCCGATGTCCGGACTTGGCCAGACGGCGGCGTCGCCGCCCGACGCCGTCGCGGCGCCCGGCGCCAAGATCATCGGCGTGCCGCAGGCGCGCAAATACTCCGCCGCTCTGATCGTGCTGAACGCCCAGGGCGCGGAACTCAGCGGCCGCACGCTCACACTGAGCGGCGCGGCAGGCTCGGCCATCCTGTTCACCAGCCGGCCGGTGCGCACCGTCGGCCACCTGCCGCTTCAGGAGATGGTCGATCTCTGGACCACCGGCAGCTTCGCCAGGAATCCGCCCAACGCCACCGTCTCGGTCTTCCGCAAGGACGGGTCGGGCGTGGCCGACGCCGTGGTCGTGCTCAGGACGTCGAAGCTCGCGGCCGGCAAGGTCACGTTCGACGTCGACGTGCTGGAAGGCAGTCTCGCCAAGGCCGACGGCCCGGTCGCGATCTTCATCGACACGGTGTGGTTCGGCCTGGGATCGGGCGGCTTCACCTATCTCGGCCAGAGCGATACCAAATCGCAGGGCCAGGACTCCTATCCTGCCGTCGGCAACTACGAGCAGCAGCAGGATCTCGGTCCCGGCTGGGTGCGTCCCTCGCCCGACACGCCGGTGGTACGCCCGAACCAGCCGCCGCCGCCGAGCCTCGCCAATCCCCCGGGCTATGGCGGCTACAACCCGCCCCAGTGCGGCAAGCCGCCCCTGCTGCCCTGCTACTGAGGACGCATCCATGAAACTCCTGACCGCCGTCCTCGCCGCCTGCCTCGCCACCGGACTCGCCACCGGCCTCGTCCCCCTGGCCGTTGTCGCCGAGGCGCAAACCCCGCCCCGCGCCGTCGGCCAGCCCAAGAAGCCGACGCTGGTGCCGACCTTCATCGTGATCAATTCCCAGGGCGCGCAGCTTGCCAACCAGAAGCTGGTGCTGACCGGCGTTTCGCCCAACGCGATCGTGTTCGCCGACCGGCCGATCCGGGCGGCGGGCCACGCGATGGTGGCGCACCTGCTCGAGGAATGGTCGTCCTCGGCACCCGACAGCTTCGCCAAGGACCCGCCGAACGCCACGATCTCCGTGCTGTTCAAGGAGAAGAACGCCGTGCTCGACGCGGTGGTGGTGCTGCGGTCGCCGAAGCTCGACGGCAACACGCTGACGTTCGACGTGCACGTGCTGGAAGGCACCCTGGCCGGCGCCGACGGCCCGGCGACGGTGTTCGTCGACGTGATCAACATGCCGGTGGCCCACCGCACGTCGCGGCGCACCGCCTGGTACGCCGGAGCGAACTGAGACTTCGCTAGAGAGCGACCCGGCTACAGTCCGCCCTAGATCGTGGGACCGGACGGCGCGCCGAAGCGCGCCTTGAGCCGCGCCAGGATCATGTCGCGGGTCCGCCGGTAGGCGTCGAGCCGCATCTCGCGCGAGCCTTCGACCGCGCTGGGATCGGGGATCGGCCAGTACTCGACCTCGGTCGCGGTGTTGCGGGTCAGTTCCAGGGCGTGGTGATGGGCCTCGGGCGAGAGCGTGACGATCACGTCGAAGGATTCGGGATCGACGTCCTCGAACGACTTGGCAAGGTGGCGGCTCACGTCGAGGCCGATCTCGTCCAGCACGGAAGCGGCGAAGCCGTCGACGTCGGAGGCGCGAACGCCCACCGAATCGATGAACACCGACTGGCCGTAGAGGCGCTTGGCCATCGCCTCGGCCATCGGCGAGCGTACCGAGTTCTGGCTGCAGGCAAACAGCAGGCTGGACGGCAGACCGCTCATGCCGTGATGTGAAGTGCGCAGATCAGGGTGAACAGCCGTCGCGCGGTGTCGAGATCGAGCTCGATCTTGCCTTCCAGCCGCTCGCGCAACAGCTCCGAGCCCTCGTTGTGCAGGCCGCGGCGGCCCATGTCGAGCGCCTCGATCTGCGAGGGGCCGAGCTTCTTGATCGCAGCGTAATAGCTCTCGCAGATCAGGAAGTAGTCCTTCACGACCTTGCGGAACGGCGTCAGCGACAAGACGATGTCGCGCAGCTTGCGGTCGTCGGCGGCATGCACGCCGAACACCAGGCGCTGCTCGAAGATGCCGATATGCAGCTTGTAGGGGCCGGGCTCGCCGCCCACGAGCTGGAAATCGTTGGCCTCCAGGAGGTCGAACAGCGCGACCGCGCGCTCGTGCTCGACCTGCGGGGTGCGCCGGGCAACCGACTGCTCGTCGAGCGCGACATCGACGATGCAGCGCGCCTTGTCAGGCGTGGACTCGGGCCCGGCAGTCATCGCCCCCGGCCCTCAGCCCCGGCGGTTGAAGCGCACCGACACCGAGCGGCCGTGCGCCTGCAAACCCTCGGCCTCGGCCAGTGCCAGCGCCGCCGGACCGAGGGCGGCCAGCGACTCGGGCGTACAGGACACGATCGAGGTGCGCTTGAGGAAATCCCCGACGCCCAGCCCGCCCGAGAAGCGGGCGGCGCGCGAGGTCGGCAGGACGTGGTTGGTTCCGGCAACGTAGTCGCCGATCGCCTCGGGCGTATGCCGGCCGATGAAGATCGCTCCGGCGTGGCAGATGCGGTCGGCCAGCGCCTGTGCCGGCGCCGGCTCCATCGCCAGCTCGACATGCTCGGCGGCGATGCGATCGACGATCGGCGCGCAGTCGGCCAGCGACGGCACCAGGATCACCGCACCATTGTCGCACCAGCTGGCACCTGCGATGGCCGCGCGCGGCAGGATCTTCAGCTCCGCCTCGACCGCCCGCTCGACCGCATCGGCGAAGGCTGAGTCGTCGGTCACCAGCACCGACTGCGAGGAAGCGTCGTGCTCGGCCTGCGACAGCAGGTCGGCCGCGATCCAGGCCGGGTCGTTCGCGCCGTCGGCGACCACCAGGATCTCCGACGGCCCCGCGATCAGGTCGATGCCGACCTGGCCGAACACGCGGCGCTTGGCGGCGGCGACGTAGGCGTTGCCCGGCCCGGTGATCTTGTCGACCGGCCGGATCGACTGAGTGCCGTAGGCAAGCGCCGCCACCGCCTGGGCGCCGCCGATGCGCCAGACTTCGTCGGCGCCGGCGATGTTCGCCGCCAGCATGACCAGCGGATTGAGCACGCCATCGGGCGTCGGCACCACCATGGCGATGCGCTTCACGCCGGCAACCTTGGCCGGCACGACGTTCATCAGCACCGACGAGGGATAGGCGGCCGTGCCGCCCGGCACGTAGACGCCGGCCGCGTCGATCGGCCGGTAACGGGCGCCGAGCCGGGTTCCCGTCGAGTCGGTGAACTCGACATCCCTGGGCAGCAGGGCACGATGGAACGCCTCGATGCGCTTGGCGGCAAACAGCAATGCCTCGCGCTGGGCAGCCGGCACCTTGGCCGCTTCCTTCTCGCGCTCGGCCTGCGATACGCGAAGCCCCGCGGGCGCGAGCTTCAGACGGTCGAACTTCGCGGTGTAGTCGATCAGCGCGTCGTCGCCTCGTGCGCGCACGTCGGCCACGATATCGGCCGCGATGCGGTCGACGTTCTCGTCGGTGTCCCGGTTGCGCGCGAGGAAGGAGGAGAAGTCCCTTTCGAATCCCGCCGCCGAAGCGTCGAGTCTAAGCGGCACTCACGGCTCCCTTGACGGCTGCGGAGGCCAACCTCGCCGAGACCTCGCGGAAGCGGTCGACCCAGTGGCCGATCCGCTCGGCCTGCGTCTTGAGCGCGGCGCGGTTGACGATGAAGCGCGAGGTGATGTCGGCGATGTGCTCGACTTCGACCAGGCCGTTGTCGCGCAGCGTGCGGCCGCTGTCGACCAGATCGACGATGCGGTGGCTGAGGCCGAGCGACGGCGCGAGTTCCATGGCGCCCGAAAGCTTCACGCATTCGGCCTGCACGCCGCGGGCGGCGAAGTGACGGCGGGTCACCTCCGGATACTTGGTGGCGATGCGCACGTGGCTCCAGCGGCGCGGGTCGTCATCGCCGGCCATCTCGACCGGTTCGGCCACGGCGAGGCGGCACTTGCCGATGCCGAGGTCGATCGGGGCGTAGATCTCGGGATAGTCGAACTCCATCAGCACGTCGTAACCGGCGACGCCGAGATGGGCGGCGCCGAATGCCACGAAGGTCGCGACGTCGAAGGAGCGCACGCGGATGATGTCGAGGTCGGCGTGATTGGTCGTGAAGCGCAGCAGCCGCGAGTCGGGGTCGGCGAAGGCGGGTTCGGGCACGATGCCTGCATGCGCCAGGAGAGGCGCCGCCTCCTTGAGGATGCGGCCCTTGGGCAGCGCCAGAATCAGCTTCTCGTTGGCTTCGCTCAGCACGACTACGCTCCAATACGAATGCCCGCCTTCCGGGGGCTATTCGACCGGATGGGCGGGCTTCCAGGGGGTGGGCCAAGGCTCGCCCACATCCCCCAAATGGCATGCAAGTCCGGCGATTTCCAGCCGTATGGCGCGGTCCGCGGCGAAGCGCAGGACGACTGAACGGTCGTTTTCCGACGATACCGACAGCAATTCGAGGATTCGGTCGGGAGTATCGAGCGGGATGTGGTGGTGATGGACCGCGTTCACCCCGTTGAAAACCAAGGCGGAATGGGTGCGCCAGTAGCGGGTCTCGATTCCCGGGTCGGCCTCCCAGCAGAACCGGTTGAGCAGGAGAACAAAACGCTTCTCGCCGGCGAAATAGGCGCAGTCGCGCACCGCCACCAGCGAATCCTGGACGGCGGCGGAAATCACGCCGAGGTCGTCGGCGTCCAGCGCCGTCAGTTTCAGCTTTTCCATCCGGGCGATGGATACCGTCAGCCGGCCCGCCCGATCAATAGCCCCATCGGATCGATAGCTCAGGCGAGTTTCACCGGAATGCGCAGGTAAACGGTGCCGTTGGCGTCGGCCGGCGGCAGGTTGCCGGCGCGAATGTTGACCTGCATCGCCGGCAGCATCAGGGCCGGCGCCGGCAGGGTTTCGTCGCGCCGGCGACGCATCGCCACGAAATCGGCCTCGCTGACGCCGTCGCGGATATGAACGTTGCGCTTGCGCTGCTCGCCGACCGTGGTCTCCCAGGCATACCGATTGCGGCCCGGCGCCGCGTAGTCGTGCCCCATGAACAGGCGGGTCGCCGGCGGCAGAGAGAGCAGCCGGCGGATCGACCGGTAGAGTTGAGCCGGGTCGCTGCCGGGGAAGTCGGTCCGGGCGGTGCCGTGATCGGGCATGAAGATCGTCTTGCCGACGAACACCGCGTCCTCGATCCGATAGGCGACATCGGCCGGGGTATGGCCTGGCAGGTGCATGATCTCGACCTCGAGCCCACCCAGCGTCAGACGTTCGCCGTCGCTGACCAGCCGGTCGAACTCGCTGCCCTCGCCGCTCACGTCGCCGGCGCCGAACAGGCGCGCGAAGGTGGTCTGCACGTCGCGGATATGCTCTCCGATCACCACCCGGGCCCCGGTTCGCGCCTTGATGTGTGGCGCCGCGGTGAGGTGTTCGGAATGGGCGTGCGTCTCGAGCACCCAATCGATCCTGAACCCCAGTTCGGCCGCCCGGGCCATCACCCAGTCGGCGGAGGTGGTCGACAATCTGCCGGCGCGGTGATCGTAGTCGAGCACCGGATCGACGATCGCCGCCCGGCCTGTTTCGGGATCGCTCACCAGATAGGTGACCGAAAAGGTAGCTTCGTCGAAGAACGCGTCGATGGCAGGCGGTCGAGACACCAGAAACTCCGATCGCCTCGACGCTTAAGTGACCGGGACTCCTGTCAGCAACGCGCGTTAATGCATACCTGCCACTGGGTTCAGAAACCGGGAGTCACGTCAACGACACAGCGACGCAATGCCCGTGCCCTCGTCGTTTTCGGCGGCTCGTCCGGCCTCGTGCCCGCCCGCCGGCGCGACGTGGCTCAGCCCTTGAGACGTTCGATTTCCGCTCCGCAGGCGGCGAGTTTCTCCTCGAGCCGCTCGTAGCCGCGATCGAGGTGGTAGACGCGATGAAGGGTCGTGTCGCCTTCGGCGGCGAGACCCGCGATCGCGAGCGACACCGAGGCGCGCAGGTCGGTCGCCATCACCTCGGCACCGCGCAGCTTCGGCACGCCGCGCACCAGCGCCGACTCGTGGTGGATGGTGACGTTGGCGCCCATGCGCGCCAGCTCGGGCACGTGCATGAAACGGCTCTCGAAGATCGTCTCGGTGATCATCGACGCGCCCTCGGCCCGGGTCATCAGCGCCATCATCTGGGCCTGCAGGTCGGTCGGGAATCCCGGATAGGGCTCGGTCATGACGTCGACGCCGTGCAGGCCGTTGGCGCGGCTCACCCGGAAGCCGCGATTGGTCTTTTCCAGCACCACGCCCGCCGCACGCAGGCTCTGCGCCGCCGCCTCCATCAGGTCGAGGCGACCGCCGACCAACTCGACGTCGCCCGCCGTCATGGCAACCGCCATGGCATAGGTGCCGGTCTCGATACGGTCGGGCACGACCGAATGGGTCGCGGGCTTGAGCTGCCCACCTCTCTGCCGATCGACGCCTTCGATCGTCAGCGTCTCGGTGCCGATGCCGGCGACCGGCACGCCCATCTTGGCGAGGCACTCCGCGAGATCGGTGATCTCGGGCTCGCGCGCGGCGTTGTCGAGCACGGTGGTGCCCTTGGCGAGCGCCGCCGCCATCATCAGGTTCTCGGTGGCGCCAACCGACACTTTCGGGAAGGTGTAGCGCGCGCCCTTCAGGCCCTTCGGCGCGCGGGCGACCATGTAGCCGCCGTCGATGTCGATCTCGGCGCCCATCGCCTTGAGACCGGCGATGTGCAGGTCCACGGGGCGCGCGCCGATCGCGCAGCCGCCGGGCAGCGAGACCCGGGCCTCGCCCTCGCGCGCCACCAGCGGCCCCAGCACCAGCACCGAGGCGCGCATCTTGCGCACGATGTCGTAGGGTGCCGTCGTCGACTTGATCGTTCCCGCCCGCAGCGTGAGCGTCGTGCCGTGGCTGTGGCCGTTCTCGCCGGGGGCCGCCTGGATTTCCACGCCGTGCTGCTCGAGCAGCTGGATCATGGTCGAGATGTCGGCGAGCCGCGGCACGTTCTTCAGGGTCAGCGGCTTGTCGGTCAGCATCGCCGCCACCATCAACGGCAGGCAGGCGTTCTTCGAACCGGAAACCTGGATCTCGCCCTTGAGCTGGCGGCCGCCTTTGATTCGGATGCGATCCATGAGCGGGGAACTCCCTGGATGAGGCTTGTTATATCTTGGGAAGCGTAACGCCGCGCTGGCCCTGGTATTTTCCGGCCTTGTCGCGGTAGGAGACTTCGCAGGCTTCGTCGCCCTGCAGGAACAGGAACTGGCAGGCGCCCTCGTTGGCGTAGATCTTGGCGGGCAGCGGCGTGGTGTTGGAGAACTCCAGCGTCACGTGGCCTTCCCACTCGGGTTCGAGCGGCGTGACGTTCACGATGATGCCGCAGCGTGCGTAGGTCGACTTGCCGACGCAGACCACCAGCACGTCGCGCGGGATGCGGAAATATTCCACGGTGCGCGCCAGTGCGAACGAGTTGGGCGGGATGATGCAGACATCGGACGTGCGGTCGACGAAGGAATTGGCGGCGAAGTTCTTGGGGTCGACGACCGCCGAATCGACGTTGGTGAAGATCTTGAACTCGGTCCCGACGCGGGCGTCGTAGCCGTAGGACGACAGGCCGTAGGAGATGATGCCGTCGCGCTTCTGGCTGTCGACGAAGGGCTCGATCATGCCCTTTTCCTGCGCCAGGCGACGGATCGATCGGTCGGAGAGAATGCTCATCGCGAGGGCTTCTAGCGGTCTTTGACCGTCTTGTCCGCCCCCGCCTTTTCCCGGGCTTGTGCCTTGCGCCGCTTGAGGTTTTCCCGCAAAGCGGCGGCCAGCCGTTCGGCGCGCGCATCCTGCGGAGAGTCCTTCTGCGGGACGGGTTTGGAGGGGGCGTTCACGGCCGACAGGATACACCAATGACCTCAGCTTTGCGCACGCCCGACCAACGATTTGCCGCTCTGCCCGGCTGGCCCTACCTGCCGCGTTACCACGCCCGCCGCGATGGCCTGCGTCAGCACTATGTCGAGGCTGGACGGACGGAGGCCTCCAGGGTCTGGCTCTGCCTGCACGGCCAGCCGACCTGGGGCTACCTGTACCGGCGCATGATCCCGGCCTTCGCCGAGGCCGGCCGGGTGATCGTGCCGGACTTCCTGGGCTTCGGCCGCTCCGACAAGCCCGCCGACGAGACGACCTATACGTTCGACTTCCACCGCGACAGCCTGCTCGAGCTGATCGAGGCGCTCGACCTTCGAAACATCACTTTGGTGGTTCAGGACTGGGGTGGGCTGATCGGCCTCACCTTGCCGATGGCGGCGCCCGGGCGGTTCGCGAGTCTGCTGGTGATGAACACCGCGCTCGGCACCGGCGACGAGCGCCTGAGCGAGGGCTTCCTCGCCTGGCGCGACTATTCCAACCGCAACCCCGACATGGATATCGGCCGGCTGATGCAGCGCGGCTGCGCCCATCTGACGCCGGAAGAAGCGGCCGCCTACAACGCGCCCTACCCCGATGCCACGTACAAGGCGGGCGTGCGGCGCTTTCCCAATCTCGTGCCCGACCGCCCCGACGCACCGGGCGCGGAACTGTCACGACAGGCCCGCGACTTCTGGCGCAACGACTGGCAGGGCAAGAGCCTGATGGCGATCGGCATGAAGGACCCGGTGCTCGGCCCGCCGGTGATGCGTGCCCTGCACCGCCACATCCGCAACTGCCCGCCGCCGATCGAGATCGCCGATGGCGGCCACTTCCTGCAGGAGTGGGGCGAGCCGATTGCCCGCGCCGCTGTCGCGGCTCTCTAGTTCGCGACTTCCTTGGCGACCGACGCCGGCACCTTCACCGGCATGTCGAGCAGCATCTGGGCGAAAGCCTTGGCCAGCGGGTCGGCCTTCAGCGAGGCCATGCCGCCGCCGCCCAGCGCCTGCCGCAGCAGGAAATTGAAGCCGTTGATGCCGGGCAGCCGCCAGCGCGTCACCTTGCCTTTGATGCGGTGGGCGAAATACGCGGCTACCGCCTCTTCCGTGACCTCGGAGTCGAGGATCGGCTGGTACTCGGGCTTGCGGGCGAAGATGCCGATATTGGCGTTGTCGCCCTTGTCGCCCGAGCGGCCATAGGCGAGCGCGATCAGGGGCACGGTCTTGGATTCGCCGGCGGCGACCTTGGCTGCCGGCGGCGCCTCGGCCGGCAGCGAGGCCGTCGAGAAGCCGCCGGAGCGCGCGCCCTCTTGCAGGGCGATCTGCTTGCCCTCGAGGTCGATCGTGACCGGTACCTGGCTCTTCGGGATCAGGCAGGAGAACATCCGGATCACCGGCCCGGGCGCAACGCGTCCCGCACCGAAGCTGCCGGCGAGGCCGACCACGCCGCCCGTCGACATCGGCGCGATCTCGCGGCCGAGCAGGCCGAGCGCCTCCTTCTGCGGGTGCTTGGCCGCGATCTTCACCACGACCTCGCGGCTGTCGTTGGCACGGGAGTGAGGACCGTAGGTCGCCTCTGCGCCGATCACCTCGATCGAGACGTCGCTGAAGTCGGCCATGCCCTTCTCGCCCAGCATGCGGCGCGTCTTCTTGACGATCATCTCGGCGCTGTGCTTGCCCTTGGCCGCGGCCTCGCGGCCGCCCAGCATGAAGATCGAGCTGAACTTGTAGCCGTCGGGGAAGGTGGTCGAGACCTTGTAGGTGTCGGTCGCCGGCCGGCCCCTGGCACCCGAGACCTTCACCCGGTCCTTGCCGACCTGTTCGTATTTGGCCTGCGTGAAGTCACAGACCACGTCCGGCACGATGTAGGCGCGCGGATCGCCGATCTCGTAGAGCATCTGCTCGGCGACCGTCGCGGTCGTGATCAGGCCGCCGGTGTTGTCGGGCTTGCCGAGCACGAAGCTGCCGTCGGCCGACACTTCGGCCACGGGGAAGCCCATGTTGTCGTAGTCCGGCACCAGCCGCCAATCGGTGAAGTTGCCGCCGTTGCACTGCGCGCCGCACTCGATGATGTGGCCGCACAAAGTGCCGGCCGCCAGCCGGTCGAGATCGTCCATGCTCCAGTCGAAGGCATGGATCAGGCAGCCCAACGTCACCGCGGAGTCGACGCAGCGGCCGGTGATCACCACGTCGGCGCCTTCGCTCAGCGCGCGGGCGATCGGGAAGCCGCCGAGATAGGCGTTCATCGAGGCGACCCGGGCCGGCAGCTCGGCACCGGTGTCCATCTCCTTGATGCCGAGCTTGCGCAACTCTTCGATGCGCGGCTGCAGATCGTCGCCCAGCACAACGGCCACCTTCAGCTTCACGCCGGCTGCCTCGCAGGCCTTCAGCACCGCGTCGCGGCAAGCCAGGGGGTTCACTCCGCCGGCATTGGTCACGACCTTGATCTTCTTCTCGGCGATCTCCCTGGCGAGCGGCGCCATCACGGCCGTGACGAAGTCCGTGGCGTAGCCTGCCTGCGGGTTCCTGAGCTTCTGCGCCGCCATGATCGACATGGTGACCTCGGCCAGATAGTCGCTGACCAGGTAATCGACGTTGCCGTGGCGTACGAGCTGGGGGGCGGCAGTCTCGGTGTCGCCCCAGAAGCCCGAATGACAGCCGATGCGGACGGTATTGGCCATCGTCAGACCTTCTTCTTGCGGTTGACGAACGCGGTCATGCGCTCGATGTGCTCGCCCTCGCCCACCGATTCGGCGAAGGCATCGATGCCGGCCTGCACCGCCTCGTCGAGCGGCAGCCGCTCCCAGCGCCGCATCAGCCGCTTCTGCGCGCGCACCGACTTCGGGGTTCCTTCGACGATGTTGTCGACGCAGTGCTTCACCGCGTCGCCGAGCTTGGCCGCGGGGACGACTTTCTCGACCATGCCCCAACGCTCGCCGGTCGCGGCATCGATGTTCTCGGCAGTCAGCACCATCCACGACGTACGGCCCCAGCCGATCAGGCGCGGCAGCAGCGCCGCCTCGACCACCGAGGGCACGCCGACCTTGACCTCCGGCATGCCGAAGAAGGCGTTATCGGCGGCGATGCGCAGGTCGCAGGCGGCGGCGATCTCGAGGCCCGCGCCCAGGGTGTAGCCCTCGAGCCGGCAGACCACCGGCACCGGACAGTCGCGGATGGCCTGGCAGAGCCGATGGATCATGGTGATGAAGCGGCGTCCGTCGTCGGGGTGCTTCATGGCGGCCATGTGATTGATGTCGGCGCCGCCGATGAAGGCGCGTCCGCCCGCACCCGAGAACACCACGCAGCGCAGGTCGTCCTCGCGCGAGAGTGCCATGAAGGCTTCGGTGAGATCGAGCAGGCCCGGCGGGCCGACGACGTTCAGCCGACGCGAGTTGTCGTAGACGACATGGGCGATGTTTCCGGAGTCGCGCTTCTCCCAGGAGATGTCGACCTTGTGGATGCTGTCAGCCATGACGTTTCGCCCTTCAATTTCAGGCCCGGGCCTTTGTAGGCGGGCCATTTTCTTCTATTACACCATCAATGCCCGATTCCATCGATCTCGGCCGCTACCAGGTCTTCGTGCCGCCCGATCCGTTCGAGGATCACACCGGCCCCTTCTATTTCCGCATCGAGGGCGACGCCCGGCAAGCCGGTGCGGTGCATTGCGTGCTGCCGACCGAAGCCCGCCACGCGAATTATGCCGGCGGAGTCCATGGCGGCGCGATCCTGACCTTCGCCGACTATGCGCTCTGCATCGTCGCGGGCCGCGCGGCAGACGGCGGCACTAACTCGTCGTTTGCGCTGACCGTGAGCATTGCCGTCGAGTTCCTGTCGGCCGGCAAGGTCGGCATTCCGCTGGAAGCCGACGGCGAGCCGACCCAGGTCACCGGCCGCCTCGCCTTCGCCCGCGGCCGCATCACCCAGCAGGGCAGGGTCGTGGCGCTATGGTCCGGCGTCTGCCGCCACGTGCCCCGCGCCAAGGCGATGGAACGCAAGGCTGCCGCCGCGCCGGCGCGCGTCGAGTTGCCGCCACAGAGCGTCCCTGCCGGGTTCGACCTGCTCAGCACCGCCAGCGTCTACTCGCGCCATATCGGCCCGTCCTATGCGCGCAAGGAAGTGGACGGCGCGACCCTGATCCAGCCGACCCTGCCCCACATGTGCAACTCGGGTGGTGCGCTGCATGGCGGCTACATGATGAGCTTCGCCGACTCCGCGGTGACCCGCGCCGCCGGCCTCGTCACCGGCATGGCACCGTCGACGATCTCGTTCGCCGCCGAATTTCTGTCGGCCGGCACGCCGACCGCGCCGCTGGTTACGCGCGTGGAAGTGCCGCGCCACGGCAAGACCCTCGCCTTCCTGCGCGGCCTGCTCGAGCAGGACGGACGGAAGCTGCTCTCCTATTCGGCGACGATTTTGCTGAGACCGAAGACTTGAAGAAGAATCGCGCAGATCATCTCGCCGGAGACGGCCCGCACAAGGGGCGCAGCGCTTCCCGCTGCTCGGCCGACAGGACGGTCACCGGATAAATTGGACGCCGGCTGGAGCGGTCGAAGAAGGGATGAGGCCAATCCCGGCCGCTCAGTCTCCAGCCGATCAGCCTGAGGACCGAACGCAGCATGATCGACAGTCGGATGCCCTTCGATCGTGGTGGCGGCCCGCCGATCGCAAACTGGCCCAGGATGGCTCCGATCGGCTCGGCGAGCCGCTGATCGGGCGAGGATCGCGAAGCGCGGAACGCCTCTGTCATCAGACCGACGAAGGGAACGGCGGGACCGACGGTATTGCCGAGCGGCGTATGGCAACAGCTCGCGTACCATCGATAGACGCCCTTGGCGCTCAACCTGATGCCGGCAATCCGCTCATGGCCCTGAACGAAGGCGAGCGAAGCCGGCGCCAGCGGAACGATATCGGATCCGCCCTTGGCGTCGAGCAACTCGGCCCGGCCCAGATGATGGGCAAACGCCTGACAGTCGTCGCAATAGCAGATGACCCGATTGAGCTTCTGCAGGGACGGCTCGTTGACGACACCGCGAACGAGACCGCACCGGCAGCTGATGTCGGCCATGACCGGGCCAGTTCTAGCGCGCGGCGCTGACCTGATCGGCGACGCGCTGGACTTCGCTGGCGAACAGCTGGTGCAGGCGGCGCACGCCTGAGAGGTCCTTGGCCTTGGCCGCCTTTTCGACCGTCTCGGCAATGGTGCGCAGCGAAGCAGCCCCGATCATCCCCGAGGCGCCTTTCAGCCGGTGCGCCGCGCGGGCGATCTGGTTGCAGTCGGTGGTGTTGACGATCTCGCGCTCGGCGACGCGCGCAGTCTCGAGGAACTCGCGTTCGACCTCGGCCAGCGTCTTGGGGTCCTCGCCGAACAGCTCGACCAGCTTGGTGCGGTCGTAGGCCGGTCTCGCCGATTGCAGGATCGCTTCGCTCATCTCGTCTGCTCCCCGATTTCCGCGGCAGGCTGTTCCATCGCTCGCTCCACGCGGGCTTCCTTCAACCAGATGTCGAGCGTGGCGCGCAGCTGCTCGATGCCGATCGGCTTGGTGATCAGTCCATCCATGCCGACGGCACGGCTCTGCTGTTCATGGTCTTCCAGCGCGCTCGCGGTCACAGCCAGGATCGGCGTGCGGCCGCGCCGGTCGCTCGCCTCGCTCTCGCGGATGCGGCGCGCCAGCTCGAAGCCGTCCATGGTCGGCATCTGCAGGTCGGCGAGCACCAAGTCGTAATTGCCGCGGCGCCACAGTTCGAGCGCCTCCTCGCCCCCCGACGCGGAGTCGGTGGAGGCGCCGGCCAGCTCGAGTTGTCGCGCCAGGATCTTGCGGTTTACCGAATTGTCGTCGACCACCAGCACCCGCCCGCCGACCT
>JBGAIW010000074.1:0-21760 GCA_044225265.1 Reyranella sp. | reverse complement strand
TTGAGCGTCGGGCCGGAGATTCCCGATGCCGCTGATGCGTGCAATCTCTTTGTTGAGATCGGATTGCTCGAAGTCTGACGTAGGCATGACCACGTGCGGGAAATGGATCTTGTCGAAAACGACGCCCATCACCGACAGCGATGCCGGCCCCGTAGGCATGGGACCCGGATAGTAGATCGCCTCGAGCGACAACGCCGACGCTGCGTCCGTAGGCGTCGTCGGCTTCACCATGCCGTTTCCTCCTTCGCCGAGCGCAGAGCCCGGCAATCGTCAGAGCATCGAGTATTTCAAGGTACTTTCCGACACCAAAAAGTGCGACACCCCTTCCCGGAAAGCAGAGTAAAACGTCGCGACGTTTCGGGGTCGCACCGAGTGCTAGGTCATTGAGACGCTTGGATTATTAGCCCACGTCTCGGGGCACCACTTCTTCCAGACGATGCACTCCCGAGCGTTGATCGGCGGTCTCCGCGATCAGACGCGCTGGTCGTACACGGTCGGAACGCGGCGCGCGCGCTGCACGCCGGTGTAGACGCCGTCGGACTTCTTGACCGAAGCCGGCGAAGAGGCCAGCGACGGCGGCTCATACTCGGCATTGACGGCCTGCGCCCGCGCCCTGGTTTCCAGAGCCGTGGTCGCAATCGAGGTCACCGCGAGAGCACCGATCAGCATGACGGCGCCGAGCAAAAGATGACGCATTTCACACCTTCCCATTGAGAACCGGGACCTCCCCGTAATTGAGAGCATCCCGACTTTGGACGATGCTTGGCTCCCACTGCCCTGCATCGTGCCTGCGAAGATATGACGTGTCTGCATCGGCGGTTCAACAAGATTCCGACTCGCAAACCAGTGCAAATTGCTGAATCGTGTATCGGACGTATTTTCCGGCTTTTGCGTGCGCCAAGTGCAATTAGTTTACTGCAGATTGTTTGCCGGAAATCGTCCGACTCCTGATTTTATTGCCCTTTTTCTGCATATTTCGATTGGGGCCCGCGGACGGACCGAGGGTCGTCCGCCTGTGGCGCCGAAAAGATGACACCCGAGTCAGGCCTAATTTGAGACCTGTGAGATTTTCACAGGTGCGACCGGCGCTCGCCCTCCGGCGCTCGCGGGAGCGGGGCGGGGCCGGCGGTCAGCGTCCCCTCGGCCTCTGCCGCCAGGGATTGATGCTCACGGCGGTGCGGGTGCCGGTATAGGCCGAGACGCCGTGCGAGATGCCCGGCGAGAACATCACCAGCCGGTTGGCGCGCGGAAAGAAGCGGACGTCGTCGGTATAGAACTCGCCGCCCAGAAGCTTGTCGGCCAGCGGGTAGAAGACCGCGCTGCACTGGGGCAGGGCCAAACGCTTTTCCTCCTTGAAAAGGACCTCGTCCTTGTCGATGTGCCAGCCCGGATTGGAGGTGTTGCGCCACATCTCGTAGCCCGCGATGCCGGAGAGCTCGAAATGCTCGCCGCAGATCGCGAGAATCTTCTCGTGCACCGGATTGCTGCCCAGGGCGTACCAGCGCTCGAGCCCGTCGCCGTAGTCGAACGAAGCGATCGTCCTGACCGTCGCGGCGTCGAATACGTCGTCGAGAATGATCAGCTTTTCCAACCGGCCTCTCCGCTCAGCTTCGCCATGTGCGGTCAGGCAGATTGGCGAACAACCGACGGTTCTGCTCCGGCAGGTTGCGCACGAAGTCCTTGTCGTAGAGCAGGCGTGGCTGTGTCGGCTTCTCGAAGTTGCGCGGGTCCAGATACCAGCGCCGCGCGTAGGTGCTGTAGAGGATCGGCCGCGGTATGGCCGAGCGATTGGGCGTGCCGCCGTGATAGAGGCGGAAGTCCCAGATCATGCACGAGCCCGCCGGCACCTCGGGCGCGATTGGCGGCACGCTCTCGTCGCGCTGGCGCCAGCGATGGCTTCCCGGCCACAAGGCGGTGGTGCCGTGTTCCTCGTTCATGTCGATCAGCGGCAGCACGAAGGTGAGCGCGTGCGCCGGCAGCATGGCCGAGATCGCCGAGTCGAACAGCACCGGCCCGTCGCGATGGATGTGCTGCTGGCGCGACTCCGAAAGAGCGATCACCGCGCCGCAGCTTTCCAGCACGGCATCCAGGTCGAGGGCGAGCCGCGCCACCGCGACCACGGCGGGATTGGCGTAGATCTCGGGGTCGGCGAAGGGACCGGCGAGCTCGACCGGGATCATGTAGCGCCGGTTGCCGACCTCCAGCGTGTCGTCGAGTTCGTTGTCCTGGTAATAGCGGCGGTAGCGGCTGTCGAATTCCCGATGCAGCGCCGCGATCTTGTCGGCGGCGACGACATGATCGAGCACGACGTAGCCGTTCCTGACGAGACTGTCGTAGGCCGCGCGCATCGGCTCGGCCTCCGTGAGGTCGGCGCCTGCCGGTTGCGCGGCAATAAGGCCGCGGCAGTCGATTCTCGTCATGGCCGGATCATGTGTTAATGGTCGTCGCGGAAGCGTCCGTTCGGATGATAGAGATTTTCCCACCGGGCAACACCGGATTCCCCCGCCTCGCGTGAGACGTGAAAGCGCAGCACTACCTGGTCTATGGCCTCGATATCGAGAGTGAACTCGCGCTCTCGACCGTGCCGGCGCTCGGCGCCGTTGCTGCCGAGCCTGCAATCCGGTTGCGGCTGGGCACTGCAGATTTCTTCGCCCGGCGCACGCGCGATGTGACCTTCGTCGACGGCGACTGGATTCAGCAGATCGTGATGGCCGACGGCAGTGTCTATATCTGGGTGAAGGACGTCCTCGAGACGATCGTCACGCCCGACGGCCGCACCGCGACCTGCCGCTGGATGGAGGGCGTCGATCAGCGTGCCTTCGAGGCCAATCTCCTGAACTTCGTGATCAGCGTCTCGCTCACATTGCTCGGCGAGGAGCCGCTGCATGCCACCGTCGTCGATCTCGGCAGCCATACGGTCGGTTTGCTCGGGCCCAGCGGCACCGGCAAGTCGACCCTGGCGGCCCGCCTGATCGCGCAGGGCGGCGATCTCGTCACCGACGACATGCTGCGCCTGGAACTCGGCGCCGACGGCGCCCGGGTCCATGCCGGCCCTTATCGCCTGAAGCTGATGCCGGAAACCGCCGAGCGTCTGTTGCCTCAGGCCGCCGGCCGCGGTCACTTCAACGAGGAGACCGAGAAGCTCCTGGTGCAGCCGCTGGAGGCTGTGCCCGAGAGACGGCACCGCCGCCTCGACGCCCTGTTCTGGCTCGGCCAGCCGGGCGAGGTGGCGCCCGACGCGAGCCCGGCGGCGCGGCGGCTGAGCGGCATCGAACTCGCCCGCGCCCTGATCTCCTCGGCCATGAATATCCGCTACCATGCGCCGGAACGGCTGGAGCGGCAGATGCGGTTTGCGCAGAGACTGGCGGAAGTGCTGCCGGTCTACGCGCTGGAATATCCCCGCAGCTTCGCCGCGCTCGACCAGGTAACCAGGGAGATTCGCCGCGTGGTCTCGGCATGAAGTCGGTCCGCACTTACTTGTCGCTGTCGCCGGACGACCGCCGGCTGCTGCGACAGGCGGCGGCTGCCGTGCTGGTCGCGCGAGTTTCGCTGTGGGTCGCCGATATCGCGTGGATGCGGCGCTGGGCGGCGCAAACCGGAGCGGAGGATCGCGGGACTGGGCGCCGGCCGGTCAACCGCATCGTCTGGGCGGTGCAGGCCGCCTGCCGGCGCGTGCCTGGTTCGACCTGTCTGGTGTGGTCGCTCGCCCTGCAGCGCGTGCTGTCGCGGCACGGTCATGTCTCGGAATTGCAGATCGGGGTGGCGCGAAACGGCGCGGCGTTCTCCGCCCACGCCTGGATCGTCTGCGACGGCGAGGTCTACGACAACGGCGGCCCCGACGATTCCTACACCCGCCTCACCGCCTGGCGGACTTCGCTGAATACCGGCGCCAAGGCCTGTACGGTTCGCCGCGATCATCAATCTCGATCGCCGACCGATCGAGCCCGCCGATCTCGTCGCGTCCCGGCCGGCATCGTCGCACCGGCTTTGCCAGCCCGGCGGCGCCCGCCATGTCGCGCTGCTGCGCGAGGCGGATGCCTCGCCGATGCGCGATCTCGAAACCAGCGCGATCGAGGAACTCGACGGCCGCTTCTGGCTGGTCGGACGAATGCGCCTCGACGGCCGGGATGATCTCATCGCTCGTCTCGATCTGCCGGCCGGTGGCGCGGCGGTTTCCGATGCCGGGCTCTGTCTGCGCGCCTACGCCAGATGGGGTGACCGCTTCCTCGACTTTGTATTCGGCGACTATGCGTTCGTGCTTTGGGATGGCGCGCGCGGCACCCTGATCGCCGCGCGCGATCAGCTCGGCGTACGCTCATTCTATCATGCACGGACCGGCTCGACCTGGATCGGCGGCGATTCGCTGGAGTGGATCCTGTCGCGGCCGGCGGTCGACCGGGATTTCGACGACACCTGGATGGCCGATCATCTCACGGCCGGGGCCAGCCTCGATTTCGACCGCACCGCATGGCGCGCCGTGCAGCGGCTGGCGCCGGCGCATCTGCTCTCTGTGTCGTCGGCGCCGTCGATGGCGGTCGCCGCGCGGCGCTACTGGCGGCTCGAACTCGGCGAGCCGCTCTATCTGCGGGACCGCGGGCTCTACGCCGAAATCTTCCGCGAGCGCGTCCGTCAGGCGGTGGCCGATCGGCTGCCACGGCAGGGACGGATCGGTCTGTCGATGGGCGGTGGGCTCGATTCGACCATGCTCGCCGCCATGGCCGTCGACGCGTCGGGCGACCGCGCGCGAGTCACTGCGGCCTGCTATCACTTCGAGCGCCTGATTCCCGACGACGAGCTCGGCTTCGCGCGGCTGGCGGCCGGTCATCTCGGAATCGAGCTCGACGAGATTGCCTTCGACGACACGATGTACGACCCCGAGTGGCGCGACATGCCGGCGTTCACGCCCGAGCCGTGGGCCGGGGTGCTGCGGGCGCGCTACGACCGCGCGATGGGCGAACGGTTCGTCGGTCGCGCCGGCGTCTGGCTGCTGGGCGAGGGGCCGGACAACGCGCTGAGGCTCGATCGCGCGCCGTATCTGTCATGGCTGCGGGGGCAGCGGCGCTGGGGACGACTGGCCGAGGCGCTCTGGCTCTATGCCCGCGCCAAGGGCCTGCGCCACTGGGGCCGCACCGTGCGACGCTATACGGTCGGCAGCGGTTCCGAGCCTGCCGACCCCGGCCTGCCACCCTGGATCGAACCCGCTCTGGCCAGCCGTCTGCATCTCGCCGACCGCCTCGCCTCGATGAACGGCGAGTTCACCCATCCCTGGCATCCCGCGGCGATGGCGTCCTTTGGCAGCACGCTCTGGCAAAGGATGTTCGCCGACACCGAGATCGAAGAGGCGATGGCGCCTGTCGTATGGCGCCATCCCTTCCTAGACCTGCGCGTGCTGCACTTCATGCTCTCCCTGCCGCCGGTGCCGTGGGCCTATCGCAAGCTGGTGATCCGCGAGGCCATGCGGTCTCGATTGCCGGCCGCGATCCTCACCCGCGACAAGGCTCCGCTCAGTGCAGACCCGATACCCGCCGCCATGCGCGGCCGGAATATGCCGCCACTTCGTGCGGCCAGCACCCTGGCGCGCTGGATCGACGTGTCGCGACTCCGCGCGGAGGGGACAGCGAGCGCGTCGCTGGAGAACCTTGTGGCCGCACATGCGCTCGACCATTGGCTCGAGACGTATGCGGGCCGATTGAAAGCGACGAGTTGCACGGTTGCGCCCCAGACGGGCCGGAGCTAAGCCAACCCGACGAATATGTGGGGCATCCGATGATCGAACTTTCGACCGTGCTGAAGCAGTCGGCCGGCCAGGTTTCCTGCAATCTCAACGACGAGGTCGCGATCCTGAACCTCGACAAGGCGGTCTATTTCGGGCTCGAGGGCGTCGGCTCGCAGATTTGGCAGGCGCTCGAGCAGCCGCGCTCGGTCGAGGCGATATGCAAATTGATTGTCGACGACTTCGACGTCGACCCGGCGCAATGCGAAGCCGATGTCCTGAAGTTTTTGCACAATTTGCAGCAGGCCGGGCTGGTCGAGCCGGTCGGATAAGGTGCTCCTGTCGGAGCGATTTGCCCACCCCCTTCGATTGCGGTCGGAGGGTCGGCTGTGTACGTTCTGAGCCTGCCCGTGATATATTGGCAGTGTTGATGAAATTGGAGTTGGGGTAATGGACCGCAACAAGGACGAAGCAGCCTCGTCGAACGACGCCCCGGCGCAGAAGCAGCCCTATCGTGCGCCCGCCCTGGTCGACTGGGGAACGCTCCGCGATCTGACTCAATCTCTCAGCGGCAGTGCCGGCAGCGACGGCGCCAAGAAGGGCGCGAACCGCCGCACCCGCTGAGGTCCGAACACCTCCGATGCGCGGAGGGCTTTCATGTCGGCGCATCCTCCGGCCCTGAGGCCTGAATTCGAATTTCTCTGCTGTATCGCGCGTCCGCTTCGGTCGCTCGATCGCGCACGCGCGCTTCTCGCCGCCGGTCTCGATTTCGACGATCTGGCGCGACTCGCCGCACAGCATGCGGTCCGTCCGCTGCTGCTGAAGGCTTTCGCCTCGCTGGACTGGCTGGACGTGCCGGCGCCGGCGCGGGAGAGCCTTGAGCGGTTCGCCCATGTGCATCGGATGCGCTCGCTTTCCTTTGCCGAGGAACTCTGCCGCGTGTCGCGGGCTTTGCAGGGGGCCGGCGTTCGCTTTGCCGCCTTCAAGGGCGTGGTGCTGGCCACCGCCCTCTATGGCGATCCGGCGGGTCGCGAATATCTCGACATCGACATCGTCGTGCCGGCCGACCGTGTACAGGCCGCGGAGGACACGCTGGCCACGCTCGGCTACCACGGCCATCAGGGCGATCGCACCTTCCGTCACACGTTCCTGTCCTACCTTCGGCAGTTCGCCCTGGTAAGCGACGACGATCGCTTCGCCATCGACCTGCACTGGGGCTTCAGCGGCGCCTATGTGCCGTTTCCGCTGGCGCCCGAGGAGATCTGGAACAATCTGGTGTCGCTCGAGTTCGGCGGCCGTCCCGTTCCGGTCCTGTCGGACCCTGATCTCGCGCTGCTGCTCGCGGGTCATGGCACCAAGGAGCAATGGCGTACGCTCGGTTGGATCGAGGATTTCGCACTGCTGATCGAGCGCCGGCGCGGTCTCGACTGGGACGCGATCCACCGCCGCGCCGAGGCGCGCGGCTGCGGCGGCAGCGTGACCCTCGGCGCGCTGCTGGCCCGCGATCTGCTCGGGATCGATTTGCCGCCGGCGCTGGCCTCGCTTGCTGCCGCCGACAAGCGCGGCGCGCGCAAGGCGGCCGCTCTGATCGCGCGTATGAGCCTTGGCCTGCCTGAGCCGGAGTCGCTGCCGAACTTTTCCGATCTCGATCTTTGCGACCGCCAGCTCGATCGCGTGAAGGCCATGCTGGGGCTCGCCTTCACTCCGACCGCCGGCGATTACACCGCCATGCCGCTGCCGCCGGCGCTGTGGGGCCTCTATCGCCTGACCCGGCCGTTCCGTCTCGCCGCCAAGGCTGCCCGTCTGGTCTAGAGCACGTCCCGCTCAACCGGAATCGGTTGGGTGGGAGGTCGTGCTCCGGAACCAATGAATCCAGAGCAGCTTTACCCTGCCCAATGGAACCGGCCCGGTTCCATGTGACAGGGTGCTGCTCTAGTGCCGTCGCCAGCGCGACGGCCCAAAACCCATGGATCGGCCCTGCGGTGGGCCTCTTACTCGGCCGCGGCCGCGAAGCGATGGTCGCCCAGCGGTCGTGCGCGGTCGACCGCGGCGCCGGCATCGAATTTCCTGAGTTCGGGCATCACCGTTCCGGCGAACAGCCGCATGTTCCGCGCCGCCTCCTGGTGCGGCATGCCGGCATAGGAGAACACGCCGACGAAGCCCGAATTGTTCGTCTGCTTGTGGATCGTCATGATCTTCTCATGCACCTGCTCGGGTGTGCCGTAGACCTGCAGGTCGGCGAAGAACTCGATCGCCTTCTGGTCGCCATAGACCGCGAGCTTCTCGTTCATCTTGGCGTAGTATTCGTAGCCGCGCTGGTTCTTCATGTGCTCGCCGCCGAACTGGTAGTGGTCGAGCACGGTGCGGTAGTAGCCGCCGATGTACTTCACCGCCATCTCGCGCGCCCGTTCGGCGCTTTCGTCGACGAACACCCAGCCGGCCGAGATCGGTTGCGGCGCGTCGGTGCCGTTGGTCTCGCGGTAGAGCTGATTGTACTCGGCGAGCTCCTTCTCGACCTCGCGCCACGGCTTCTGCGGGATGATCAACAGGCCGACGCCCAGCCGCGCCATGATGCGCGCGCTCTCCGGTGACACGGCTGCCGCGTAGGTCCGGCCGCGGAAGCTCTTGAACGGCGCCGGCCGGATCTCGACCGCCGGCTGCCTGTAGTGCTTGCCGTGATACTCCATCACGCCGGTCTCGAGGCCCTTCAGCAGCGCCTCGCCGTACTCGACGAACAGCTCGCGGCTGTCGCCCATGTCGAGACGGAAGCCGTCGAACTCGACTTTGCCCGCGCCACGGCCCAGCCCCAGGATCATGCGGCCGCCCGAGAGCTGGTCGAGCATCGAGATCTGCTCGGCGACCCGCATCGGATCGTGCCACGGCAGGACCACCACCATCGAGCCCAGCTTCACATGCCGGGTGCGGCCCGCCATGTAGGACAGGAACTGGCAGACATCCGGACACATCGTGTAGTCGGTGAAGTGGTGCTCGACCGACCAGATCGATTCGAAGCCCAGCGGCTCGGCCATGTCGGCCAGCGCCAGCTCGTTCAGATAGATCTGCCGGTCGCTGACCTGCCGGCCGGTGTTCTGGAAAACCGCCGCCATCCCGACATGCATGCGCTCCACCCTTTCGTTATCTCGTTGTGACCATGGTAAACATGCGTTCACCTGCCTGGGAAGGGTTCTTGAATCCGCCCCATTCGGCCGCCATAGGATTTACATGCGTACTTTGCTCGCCGTGCTGACCGCCTTGGTGCCGCTGCTGCTGGGCATGGGCTCCGCTCGTGCCCAGGCCGGCGTGCCGGAGGTCGAGAAGTACTTCAACAACATCCGCACGCTCCAGGCGCGCTTCGTGCAGAACAACCCGAACGGATCGATCGTGCAGGGCACGCTCTACATCCGCCGGCCCGGCCGCATGCGCTTCGAATACGACGCGCCGAGCCAGCTCAAGATCGTGGCCGACGGCACGCAGGTCACGATGTGGGATCCGCAGACCAAGGATTTCGGCCAGTGGCCGATCGGATGGACGGCGGCGTCGTTCCTCACGAAGGAGCCGTTCCAGCTCTCGGGCGATCTCACGGTCGAATCGATGGCGCGAAACGACGGCGACCTCGAGATCACGGTCGTTCAGACGCGAAAGCCGCAGGAAGGCAAAGTCGTGGTTCGGCTGGCGGAAAATCCGCTGCAGCTGCGCGGCTGGTCGATCATCGACAATCGCGGCAACAAGGTCTCGGTGGCGTTGTCCGATCTCAGGGTCGGCGGCCAGATCGCCGATTCGCTGTTCAGGTACGACGGCCCCGACGCCGGCGCCATCCGCGGCGGCAATCAGCGCTAGTCCGCGTCGATCCCGATGGGTGGGCGCACCCGAGTACGCCGCGCTATAAGTGCGGCATGAGTGAACTGCCAAATGACTGATCTGATCGTGCGGGCCTCGACCGAGGCCGATGTCACGCGCTGCGCGGAAATCTATGCCCACCACGTGCTGCACGGTACGGCCTCCTTCGAGGTCGAGCCGCCCGGCCTCGAGGAGATGAAGAAGCGACGGGCGGCCGTGCTCGATATCGGCCTGCCGCATCTCGTCGCCGCCCGCGACGGCAAGGTCATGGGCTACGCCTATGCCTCGAACTGGCGGCCGCGGCCGGCCTACAAGTTCTCGGTCGAGGATTCGATCTATATCGACAAGGACGCGGTGGGGCAGGGCGTCGGCAAGGCGCTGCTGCCGGTGCTGATCGAGCAGTGCACGAAGCTCGGAAAACGCCAGATGGTGGCGGTGATCGGCGACAGCGCGCAGACGCCGTCGATCCGCCTCCACGCCTCGTGCGGCTTCGAGATGGTGGGCACGCTCCGGAACATCGGCTTCAAGTTCAACCGCTGGCTCGACAGCGTGCTGATGCAGCGCGAGCTTGGCGTCGGCGCGTCGACGCCCCCTGGAAGCGCCTGAGGTGAACCTGCCATGCGCCTGATCAACTACTTCGACCGCGGCGCCGATCTATACCCGCAGCGCGATTGCCTGCATGACGGGACGCGCGGCTGGACCTACGGCGCGGTGCGGCCGCTCACCCATCGCATCGCCAACGGCCTGCTCGCAGCGGGTCTCGAGAGCGGCGACAAGGTCGCGGTCTATTCGCCCAACCATGCGATGGCCTATGCCTGCCTGCTCGGCATCCAGCGCGCCGGGCTGGTGTGGGCGCCGGTCAACGCGCGCAACGCCATCGACGAGAATCTCTTCATTCTCGACAACACGGATGTCGCGTTCCTGTTCTATCACTCGAGCTTCGAGAACTATCTCGCGCGCATCCGCGAGGCATGTCCCAAGATCAGGACCCTCGTCTGCATCGACCGGCCCGAGTTCGAGGCGTGGATGGGCGGGCAGGGCGAGACCGCACCCGATCTCGCCGAGGCGCCCGAGGATGTCGCGATCCTGATCAGCTCCGGCGGCACCACCGGCCGGCCCAAGGGCGTGCAGATCACCAACAAGGCGATCGAGACCATGAACTCGATCTTCTGGGCGACCATGCCGATCGACGCGCCGCCGGTGCATCTGATGGTGGCGCCGATGACGCACGCCGCCGGCGTCTGCTCGTTTCCGCTGCTGCCCTATGGCGGCACCAACATCTTCATGGGCACGGCCGATCCCGGCGCGATACTTGCGGCGATCGAGACCCACAAGGTCACGCACATCTACATGCCGCCGACGCTCATCTACATCCTGCTGGCGCATCCCGATATCGGGAAGCACGACTACAGCTCGCTGAAGCATCTGGTCTATGCCTCGGCGCCGATGTCGGTCGACAAGCTCGAGGAAGCGATGAGAGTGTTCGGGCCGGTGATGACACAGACCTACGGCCAGGCCGAGGCGGCGATGATCTGCACCGTGCTCTCGCCGCGCGACCATGAAGAGGCGCTGGCGACCAACAAGCGTCACAGGCTGGCGAGCTGCGGCAAGATCACCCCGTTGATGCGACTCGAGGTGATGAGCGACGACGGCAGGATTTTGCCGCGCGGCGAGCGCGGCGAGATCGTGCTGCGCGGCGGCCTCGTCATGAAGGGCTACTACAGGAATCCGCAGGCTACCGAAGAGGCCTCGACCTTCGGCTGGCACCATACCGGCGACATCGGCGTCATCGACGAGGACGGCTTCGTCTACATCGTCGATCGCAAGAAGGACATGATCATCACCGGCGGCTTCAACGTCTTTCCCAGCGAGATCGAGCAGGTGCTGTGGAGCCACCCGGCGGTGCAGGACTGCGCCGTGATCGGCGTGCCCGACGAGAAGTGGGGCGAGGCGGTGAAGGCGGTGGTCGAGCTCAAGCCCGGCGCGAAAGCCACCGCCGACGAACTGATCGAGCTCGCCAAGCAGAAGCTGGGCGGCGTGAAGGCGCCGAAGTCAGTCGACTTCATGGCGACCCTGCCGCGCAGCCCGGTCGGCAAGGTGCTGAAGAAGGATCTGCGCGCCACCTACTGGGCCGGACGCGAGCGAAAGATCTGATGATCATGGTCGCGTACCCGGCACCATGAGATTGGCCGTCGCCCAGCTTCGCCGGCTGCCGCCCAACGTACAGGGCGCGCTCTGGCTGGTGAGCGGCGGTTTCATCTTTACCTGCAACGGCGTGATGATCCGTTTGCTCTCGGACCAGATCGAGAGCGTTCAGACTGCGTTCTTCCGCGCCATCTTCTCGGTGCTGATGCTATTGCCGCTGATGATGAACGGCAGGGTGCGGCCGTGGAAGAGCCAGCGCATCGCCGGCCATTTCTGGCGCACCCTCATGGGCACCACCTCGATGGTGCTGGGCTTCTATGCGGTATCGATGCTGCCGCTGGCCGACGCCACGGCACTCGGTTTCTCCCAGCCGCTGTTCTCGGTCTGCGTCGCCGCGATCGTGCTGCACGAGAAGGTGCGGTGGCGGCGCTGGAGCGCCACCATCGTGGGCTTCATCGGCGTGCTGGTCATGGTGCGGCCCGGCGAGGGCAGCCTGCAGGCCGGTGCGCTGATCGCGCTCGCCAATGCGCTCACGGTGTCGCTGTCGATCCTGCTGGTCCGCCGACTCTCGGACTCCGAGACGCCGCTGATGATCCTCACGCAATTCGCGGTCTGGTCGACCCTGCTGCTGGCGCTGCCCGCGATCTGGGTGTGGCGATGGCCCGACGCCTGGGGCTGGACGCTCGCGATCGGTGTCGCGGCGTCGGCGACGGTCGGCCAGTATTTCTGGGTGCAGGCCTTCAAGGCTGGCGAGATGTCGGCGGTGGCGCCGTTCGAATACCTGCGGCTGCCCTTCGCGGTGTTCATGGGCTGGCTGATCTGGGGTCAGATGCCCGAGATCTGGACCTATGTCGGTGCCGCCATCGTCATCGCCTCCGCGCTCTACATCGCCCAGCGCGAGGCCCAGCTGGCGCGCGAGCGCAAGAAGGCGGCGCTGAAAGGAAATCGGGAGTCTTAGTTTCCCTCACCATTCATATGGGGAGGAAGGTATCAGGCCGCCTGCTCCTTGAGCAGCCAAGCCCGCGCCTTGGCGCGATGTTCTTCGGTGATGTGTGCCTGGGCCAGCGCGATGGCGCCGACGATCAGGGCCGCATCGTCGGTATAGCCCAGTCCCAGGATGAAGTCGGGAATGGTGTCGAACGGCAGGATGAAATAGGCCAGCGCGCCGAACAGCACGCCGCGGATGCGCAGCGGTGTGGCGCTGTCGGTGGCGCAATAGAAGGCCGCCACCGCCTGGTCGGTGAACGGCACCTGGCCCAGCGTCTGGCGCGCCTTGCGCCAGAAACCCTGCCGCACTTGTGCCTCGTCGCGGGTTTCGTCGCGCTCCGTCTGCGAATAGTCGGTCATGCCGAGAAAGTTGGCTTTCGGAGGCCGCTTGGCAAGGGGGGCGGGCATGCTAAAAGCCCCGCAATCAACGGAGGATACGGGAATGAACGTCAAGGGGCAGGCCGTCATCGTCACGGGCGGCGCATCGGGTCTGGGCGGTGCCACCGCGTCGGCACTGGCCGAAGCCGGCGCAAAGGTCGCGATCTTCGATCTGCAGGACGAGCTCGGCGCCAAGAAGGCCCAGGAGATCGGCGGTCTCTACCTGAAGACCAATGTCGCCGATGCCGCCAATACCGAGGCCTCGGTCAAGACCGTGGTCGAGAAGCTCGGCGCCCCGAGGGTGACGGTGAACTGCGCCGGCATCGGCCGGGCCGCACGCACCATTTCCAAGAACGGCCCGCACGATCTCGGCATGTTCAGCCAGGTCATCCAGGTCAATTTGATCGGCACCTTCAACGTCATCCGTCTCGCCTCGTGGGCGATGAGCCAGGCCGAGCCGATGGAAGACGGCGAGCGTGGCGTGATCATCAACACCGCCTCGGTGGCGGCATTCGACGGCCAGATCGGCCAGGCCGCCTACTCGGCGTCGAAGGGCGGCGTCGTCGGCATGACGCTCCCGATCGCGCGCGATCTGGCGAGCATGGGCATCCGCGTCTGCACCATCGCGCCGGGTCTGTTCCTGACCCCGATGATGATGGGGCTGAGCGCCGAGGCGCAGAAGAGCCTGGGCGCGCAGGTGCCGTTCCCCTCGCGGCTCGGCGATCCCAAGGAATACGCCCAGCTCGCCATGAGCATCGTCACCAACCGGATGCTGAACGGCGAGACCATCCGTCTCGACGGCGCCATCCGCATGGCGCCCAAGTAGGGGCTCCCCAAGCAAGGACCCAGAAGCAAGACTATTGAGGCGGATCAAATCGCCCGGGGCGGAGCGGGCTCATCCTGCCATGCATGAGCGACGCCAACCCTCCCGGTCAGCGCGATGGCCTCGCCGCCAGGGGTTCGATTGACTGGGGGCCGAACAACTGGGGGCCGGACAACTGGGGCCTGGGCAACTGGGGCCTGGACAAGTGGGGCTTCGGGACCACCACCAGCCTGCTTCTCTGGCCGCTCGTCGTCACGGCGGCGGCCGGCAACATGCTGGCTGCGCAAGCCGAGCAGACCGCCCGTCTGCTCGGACCGCCGGGCCCGCCGCAGGCACGGCTGCCCTGGTCGGCGCCGAATCACGTGCGCCTCGAACTGTCGACCATGGAGTTGCGCGACTTTTCCGTCGCGCCGCCGGGTGAGCGATCGGACGAGCAATCCGAAGTCC
Organism: Reyranella sp.; assembly: GCA_044225265.1. Classification (GTDB taxonomy): domain Bacteria; phylum Pseudomonadota; class Alphaproteobacteria; order Reyranellales; family Reyranellaceae; genus Reyranella. The sequence continues at coordinate 7,430 of JBGAIW010000074.1, read as the reverse complement.
CGACCCTGATCTGCGCACCCTACGCCCTGCACGGCGCGGTGATTGCCGATCTGGCGCCCGGACACAGCCTGGTCGAGGCCCTGAGTCGCGGCGGTTGCCGGCGCCTCTTTCTCACCGATTGGCGTTCGGCGACCGAGGACATGCGGCAGTTCACGATCGACACCTATCTGGCCGAACTCAACGTCGCCGTCGACGAGATCGGAGCGCCGGTGAACCTGGTCGGGTTGTGCCAGGGCGGCTGGATGGCGTTGGTTTTCGCCGCGCGCTTTCCCGACAAGGTGCGCAAGCTGGCGATCGCCGGTGCACCGGTCGATACCGAAGCGGCAGGGTCGACCCTGTCGGTTTCCGCCCAGACCGTGCCGCTCGGCCTATTCGACGAGATCGCGCACCTCGACGGCGGTCTCGCCCGCGGCGCCCGTACCGCCCGTCTGTGGGAGCCCGGGCTCAGGGCACAGGATGCGTTGGCGGCCTTGCAGCTGACACCGGACGACTACCGCAGGGCGTCGGATCTTTGCCGGCGCTTCGAGCAATGGGCCGCGGCCACCATCGATCTACCGGGGAGTTTCTATCATCAGGTCGTGCAGTGGCTGTTCAAGGAGAACCGTCTGGCGCAGGGCCGCATGATGGCGCTCGGCCGCCCGATCGATCTTGCGGCGGTAAGGCATCCGTTGTTCCTGCTCACCGCCGACCACGACGAAGTGACGGCGCCGGCGCAGCTCCTGGCGCTGCGGAATCTCGCAGGCACTCCGGCGGAGGCTATTCGCTGCCTGTCGGTGCCGGGAGGCCATCTCAGCCTGTTCGTCGGCGCGCGCACCCTGGGCGGCGCCTGGGGCGAGGTGGCGGCCTGGCTCGTTCAGGACTCCAGCACGTAGCTTCCGGGGGCTTCGCCCTGGGACGTGCCCATCGGCGGCGGCGCCGCGGGCTCGCCGGAATGATGGGAAAGCCAGGCGGCGAATTCCGGCCACCACGAGCCTTGCCGGACCGCCGTCGTCGCCACCCACGTGTCGGGGTCGACATAGGGGCCCGCGGCCGTGCGGGCAGCGCAGCGATAGTGCCGTCCGTTGCCGTCGGTCGGCGAGACGATGCCGGCATTGTGGCCGCCGCTGACCAGCAGATAGTGCACGTCGGTGTCGCTCAGGAGATTGATCTTGTAGGTCGAGCGCCACGGCGCCACATGGTCCCACTCCGTGCCGACCGCGAAGATCGGAACGCGGATGTCGGTCAGGGCGACCGGCCGGTCGTCCGCGAGGTAGCGGCCTTCGGCCAGATCGTTGTTCAGGAACAGCCGGCGCAGATACTCGGAGTGCATGCGGTAGGGCATGCGCGTGGCATCGGCGTTCCATGCCATCATGTCCGACATCGTGGGCCGCTCGCCCATCAGGTAGCGGCGCAGTCCCTGCGACCAGATCAGGTCGTTCGAGCGCAGCAGCTGGAAGGCGCCGGCCATCTGGCGGGCGTCGAGGAAGCCCTGCTCCCACATCATGTCTTCCAGGAAGGCGAGCTGGCTGTCGTCGATGAACAGCGTCAGCTCGCCGGCCTCCGTGAAGTCGGTCTGCGCGGCGAGCAGGGTGGCGGAGGCGAGCCGATGGTCGCCGTCGCGCGCCATGGCAGCCGCGGCGATGGCGAGCAGCGTGCCGCCCAGGCAGTAGCCCACGGCATGGACGCGGCGGGCGCCTTGCGGGCCGGCCGGCACGATGCCGTTCACCGCGTCGAGGGCCGCCATGATGCCGAGCTTGCGATAGTCCTCCATGCCGAGATCGCGGTCTTCGGCCGAGGGGTTCTTCCACGAGATCATGAACACGGTGAAGCCCTGGTCGGTGAGGTACTTCACCAGCGAGTTCCGCTGCGACAGATCGAGAATGTAGAACTTCATGATCCAGGCCGGCACGATCAGCACCGGCTCCGGCCGGACCTTGTCCGTGGTCGGCTCATACTGGATGAGTTCGATCAGCCGGTTGCGCAGCACGACCTTGCCCGGCGTCGCCGCGATCTCGTGGCCGACGCGGTAGGCTTCGGCGCCCACCGGCTTCTTGCCGCTGACCGCGCGTTCCCAGTCCTCGAGCAGGTGCTGCAGGCCGGTCGCGAAATTGGCGCCGCCCGTCTCGAGGGTACGTTTCAGCAGCTCGGGATTGGTCGCGAGGAAATTGGACGGCGAGAAGATGTCGAGGATCTGCCGCGCGGTGAAGCTCGCCACCGCCTCGTGATGGTGCGTCACGCCACGCACGCCGGTGGTCGCGTTGTGCCACCATTGCTGCTGCAGCAGGAAGGCCTGCGAATAGAAGTTGAACGGCCATTGCTGCCAGGCCTCCCCGGCGAAGCGCTTGTCCTGGGCCAGCGGCTCGATGCACGGCGCGCAGGCGCTGCGGTCGAGCGCATGGCGCGAGGCGTAGTTGGCGAAGCGAAGGCTCTTGCGCGCCGCCTTGTCGAGCAGCTGCAGGCGCTTGCCCGGCGAGGCGGCGAGATGGACCGCCCAGTCGAGGTAGGCCGCGAGCAGCGCCGCGGGCGACAGGCCGAGCGTGAAGCGCGCCAGCGCGGCATGCAGCGACCGGTCGGTGATGTCGGCCAGCGCCGTCACCGAATAGGAATCGCGCTCGGCCAGCGGAGCCGGCATCGGCGGCCGCTCCGGTGTCGCCGGTGCAGCGTGGCCCTTCGACGGAACCAGAATTGTGTCCATGACGACAGTTTGGCTGGAATGCGTCGCCAACGGCTTGATCGGGATCAAGTCCGATCGACGCATCTCTGCGGCAGATGCAGGGCTCAGCCGCCCTCCGGACGGTGTGGTACGTCCTCGCCGTCAACGTCGCGAGACGGCGCCCGGTCGGCGCGGATCGCGTTCAGGCGTGCAGATGATCGTGGGAATGGCGCGGCCCGCCATGGCCATGGCTGCCGTGGCTCACCGTCGCCGGAATGAGATGCAGTTGGCCGTGCCTAACGCCGCGCTGGCTCACGGTCTCATCGGCGAGGGCGCGCACGCTGCGAACCTGGCCGCGCAATACGGAGACTTCCAGGCAGCTTTCGTGGTCGAGATGCACATGCAGGGTCGCGACCTGGAGATCGTGGTGCTTGTGCTGGTTCCTGGTCAGGCGCCGGCCGAGATCGCGGGTCTCGTGATCGTAAACGTAGGCCAGCGTTGCCACGCAGTACGCCTGTTCGTTGCTCGCCTCCGCGGTCTCGCGTGCCTCGGCCTCGCGCAGGATGTCGCGTAATGCTTCCGAGCGGCTGGCATAGCGCTTCCTCTTCATGCGCCGGTCGAGGGCGGCGACCAGCTCGTCGTCGACCGAAAGCGTAATTCTTTGCATATCTGGCTCCTCTTGCCGCTTGGCATGATGTATGCAGATTTCAGAAAATATGCATACTCGTGCATTTGTCCTTGTCGCCCTGTCACTCCTGCCGCTGCCGGTGGCGGCCCAGCCGGCTCCATCGCCGCTGACACCGTCAGGAGCACCGGCGCCGGCCCCGAATCAGAGCCAAGCTCCGGCCAATCCCCCCAGCAATCCCCCCGCCAACATGCCAATCGGCGCTTCAGTCGTCCTGCCTTCCATCGCCATTACGGGGCAGCGCGACATCGAGGCATTGCCGACCGATTCGGCGTCCGAGCGGCGGATCTCCGGCGAAACCCTCAACACCCGGCCGATCGAACGGCCCGGCGAGATGCTGGAGGCGGCGCCCGGCCTGATCGTCACCCAGCATTCGGGCGAAGGCAAAGCCAACCAGTACTTCCTGCGCGGGTTCAATCTCGACCACGGCACCGATCTCGCGATCTGGCTCGACGGCATGCCGGTCAACATGCGCACGCACGGTCACGGCCAGGGCTATGCCGATGTCAACTTTCTGATCCCCGAGTTGGTCAGCAGCATGCTGGTGCGCAAGGGCCCGTACTGGGCGCAGGAGGGCGACTTCGCCTCGGCTGGTACCTTGCGCCTCGACTACGCCCATCGCCTGGAGCGCAACATCCTGTCGGCGACCGGCGGCAGCTATGGCTACTGGCGCGGCCTTGCCGCGGGATCGATGCTGCTGGGTGACGGCACCCTCACTGGGGCCGGCGAGATCGTGCGTTATGACGGCCCCTGGACCGTCTCCGACGTCACGCGCAAGTACAACGGCGTGCTGCGCTACACCGAGGGTTCGGTCCAGAACGGTTTCTCGCTGACGGCGATGGCCTACACCAACTCCTGGCATTCGACCGACCAGATACCGCAGCGCGCCTGGCTCGACGGCTCGCTCGATGGCTCCCTTGGGCGGTTCGCCGCCATCGACCAGACCGACGGTGGCGATGCACAGCGCTATTCGCTGTCGGCCCGCTGGGCGCGCACCGGCGAGGCAAGTGCGCAGATGGTCGAGGGTTACTTCATCTACCAGACGCTCAATCTCTACAACAACTTCACCTACTTCCTCGACAATCCGACCGACGGCGACCAGTTCCTGCAGAGCGACAAGCGCAAGATCTTCGGCGTGAATCTCGGTCACACCCAGAAGACGCCGTTCCTGGGCTTCGACTCCGCGACCACGTTGGGCGCCCAGTTCCGCTATGACGACATGGCGGTCGGCCTGTTCAACACGACCCTGCGCACGCCGACCAGCACGATCCGCAATGACCAGGTCAGCGAGACCAGCCTCGGCCTGTACGGCGAGAACAAGACGAACTGGACGCCGTGGCTGCGCACCATCCTCGGCGTGCGCGGCGACATGTACTGGGCCAGCGTCGATTCCGACACGCCGGCCAACTCCGGCGCCATGAATGCCTTTCTGGCGAGCCCCAAGGCGGGCGTGGTGTTCGGCCCGTTCGCCGAAAGTGAGTTGTTCCTGAATGCCGGCCTCGGCTTTCACAGCAACGACGCGCGCGGCACGGTGATCACGGTCGATCCGGCCGACATGATCACCGGCCAGCAGGCGGTGCCGCTGCTGGTACGCACGCGCGGCGCCGAGATCGGCGCGCGCACCCAGATCCTGAAGGGCCTCGATGCCGCTGTGGCCTTTTTCGTGCTCGAGATGGATTCGGAAATCCTGTTCGTGGGCGACGCCGGCACCACCGAGGCCAGCCGGCCGAGCCGCCGGACGGGCATCGAATGGACCAGCCACTACCAGCCGCTTTCCTGGCTGCGCTTCGATTTCGACTTCGCCTATACTGATGCGCGCTTCACCGATTACAGCCCGGCCGGCGACAGGATTCCCGGCGCGCCAGGTACCATCGCCCAGGCCGGCATCGTGTTGGGCGGGGAGACGGGCTGGTTCGGCGCCCTGCGCTGGCGCTATTTCGGCGCCCGGCCGCTGACCGAGGACGGCAGCATCAGTTCGACTCCGACCTCGCTGTTCAATGCCCGCGTCGGCTATGTATTCGACAACGGCTTGAAGCTGCAGCTCGACGGCTTCAACATCTTCAACGCCCAGGCTCAGCAGGTCGCCTATTTCTACCAATCGCAGCTGCGCGGCGAGGCGGCGCCGGTCAACGACGTGCACTTCCATCCGGTCGAGCCGTTCAGCCTGCGCTTCACGATCAGTAAGGTGTTCTAGAGGCGATAAACCGCTGCGCGGTGGGTCTGCGGCAAAAATGCATAGAGCAACTCGACATCTGGCGTCAGCGCCGTGGTGTGCGCGCCTTTTTCGGTGGTCGTGCGGCCGAGGCTCTTCATTGTCGTCGTGTCGAACACCTCGATATCGCCTGGATCGCCGACCGACTGAGTGAGCAGAGATTGCTCGATCGGCAGGATGATGCTGACGAAGCCGTCCGCCACGGCGCGCAGCGAACGGCCGATCAGCAGGCGCCGGGCATTGGCGTCGGCGGTCGGCGGGAAAAAGGCCATCGCCCGAGAGTAGGCGAATCCAGTCGGAGCACGCGGTCTTACGATTTTTCGTCGAATTGCTGCGTCTTTCCGCCCATCGCCTTCCAGGCGAAGTGGCCGCCGGCCATGTAATGGGCATCGAAGCCCTTCTCGCGCAGCGCGATCGCGGTCTGGCAGCCGATATGGAAGCCATAGACGCAGTAGGTCACGACAGGCTTCTCCCGGGAGAGCTCGCCGATCCAGTCGTCGAGCCGTTCCGGATCGCGCCATGTCGCGCCAGCCATGATCTCGCTCGACCGGGTCGTGTAATGACGCGGACGTGCATCGATGATCTGCACACCGTTGCCGGCCTCGATCATCGCCTTCACTTCCTCGGGGGTGACCGCCGGCACGTCGGCAAACTCTTTCTGATAGAGCGGCCGGGGCGGTGCGACTTTGAGGGCGTCCTCATAGCGGCCAAGCGTCGAGGTCCAGTCGATGTTGCGCATGAAGGTGGCGATATAGGCCTGCGTATTGGTGCCGAAGTCGAGGTGATAGGCATGTTCGTACATGTCGATCGCCAGGAGCGGTACGGCCCCGGCCACGCTCTGCGTGTGATCGAAGCCAATCTGGTTGATCAGCCCGCCGTCGCGAGGCACCCAGCTCAGAATTACCCAACCCGAGCCGCCGGCCAGCCCCTGGGCCAGCGCCATGAACTCCTGCCGCCAGCGGTCGACCGAGCCGAAGTCGCGCTCGAGCGCCGCGGCGAGCGGCTCCGGCACCGCCCGGCCGTCGCCACCGATGCTGGAGAAGTACAATTCGTGCAGGATCGTCGAATTCAGGACCAGCGCCTGGTCGCGCTTCAGCCGGTTGAGAGCGCCCGGCGTCGCCGTCGCGGGGTCGAGGGTCTCGATCTCCCGGGTCAGGGCGTTGAGTTTGCGCAAGGCGGCGCCGTAGTTGCCCTCGTAGTGGCTCTCGATCAGGCGCGGCGTCATGCCGTTCAGCGTCCAGGGGCGAACGAAAAGGGGAGCGAGCTTGTACTGCATGGTAATTCCTCAAGTTGTGGCGATGGTGAGATCATCGAAGCGGGTGACGCTGTCGGCCTTGGTCCACAGCGCCACCCGGCCGGGTGCGGTCAGGACGGCGTCCGTCACGCTGTAGAGGCTTCTGCCGTTGAAGAAGACCTCGAAACGGGGACCGCGCGCGACGAGGCACAACTCCTGCCAGACGCCGGACGGCACCTTGATGTCGGCGCCCGCGAACTGGATGCGCTGGCCCTTGATCACGCGATAGAGCCGGACGTTGTCCTCCAACGCATTGGCGCGCACGACGTAGTAGTTGTCCTTGTCGGCGAGGCGCAGCGCAATGCCGCCTGCACGGTCTACTTCGCCGGACACCGGCTTGAATCGCACCGTGACGTCGAGATCGGCCGCTACCGGATGGTCGAAGATCGCCAGCGGAAATCGATTGTCGGTCCTGTCGGCGCTGGTCTGCGCCAGCACCTTCGGTCCGGCCGATGCGGTCGGGTCCTCGACGACGCTCCATTTCGGCGCCGGGCCGGAGCCGGTGAGCGCCACCGTCACGCCAGCCGGCAGGGCGCCGACTGTCGCGCTCTCGAAGTCGATCCGCATGGCATTGGCCTGAGCGGACAGCGGGGCGAGCAGGCTGGCC
>JBGAIW010000073.1:0-21918 GCA_044225265.1 Reyranella sp. | reverse complement strand
GGCGGTCTATCGCAAGTTCAAGCTGTCGCGCCTGGCGCTGCGCCAGCTCGCCTCGTCGGGCGCCCTGCCCGGCGTCGTGAAGTCGAGCTGGTAACGGGGGACCGTAGACCATGATGACCGATCCTGTCGGCGATCTGCTGACCCGCATCCGCAACGGCCAGGCCGCACGCCTCGACAGCGTGACCGTGCCGGCCTCGCGCATGCGCTCCAACGTGCTCGACGTGCTCCAGCGCGAAGGCTACATCCGCGGCTGGTTCGAGGAAGAACTCCGCAAGGGCGTGAAGGAACTTCGCGTCGAGCTGAAGTACGACAACGGCAAGCCCGTCATCAAGGAGATCAAGCGCGTCTCCACCCCGGGCCGCCGCGTCTACTCGAAGATCCGCGAGCTGCCGCGCCACTTCAACGGGCTCGGCATCCAGATCCTGTCCACGCCCCGCGGCATCATGAGCGATGCCGAGGCGCGCGCCGCCAATGTCGGCGGCGAAGTCCTCTGCAAGGTGTTCTGATCATGTCGCGCGTCGGCAAGAATCCCGTCCCCGTTCCCGCGGGCGTCACCGTCGACCTCAAGGGCCAGGCCCTCAAGGTCAAGGGCAAGCGCGGCGAGCTCTCCCTGGTCGTTCACGACGACGTCGTCGTGGCGAAGGAGGGCGACGCCCTCACGTTCAAGCCGCGCGACGAAAGCCGCCGCGCGCGCATGCAGTGGGGCACCGCCCGCAACCTCGCGCGCAACATGGTGCGCGGCGTCTCGGACGGCTTCACCGTCAACCTCGAGATCAACGGCGTCGGCTATCGCGCCCAGGCGGATGCCAAGAACCTGAAGCTGCAGCTCGGCTTCAGCCACGACGTCGAGGTTCCGATCCCGGCCGGCATCCAGATCAAGGCGCCGAAGCCGACCGAAATCGAGATCACCGGCGCCGACCGCCAGGTGGTCGGCCAGCTCGCGGCCGAGATCCGTTCGCTCCGTCCGCCCGAGCCCTACAAGGGCAAGGGCATCAAGTACTCGACGGAAACGATCCGCCGCAAAGAAGGCAAGAAGAAGTAGAGGCGATCCACCATGGCCAACACCAAAGCACTGTTCGCCCGTCGCCAGCGTCGCGCGCGTTATGCGTTGCGCAAGGCTGCGAACGGCCGTCCGCGCCTCAGCGTCTTCCGCTCGGGCAAGCACATCTATGCCCAGATCATCGACGACCGTAAGGGTGTCACCCTCGCGGCCGCTTCGTCGCTCGACGAGGCCGTGAAGGTCAAGACCGGGGCGAACAAGGAAGCCGCCACGCAGGTCGGCAAGCTGATCGCCGAGCGGGCGATCGCCGCCGGCGTCAAGACCGTCGTGTTCGATCGCGGCGGCTATCAGTATCACGGCCGCGTCGCTGCGCTGGCCACTGCCGCCCGTGAGGGCGGCCTGTCGTTCTGAGGAGTTAGCACATGGCTCGTTCACCCGGAGGTTCCGGCGGCCGCAATCCGCGCGATCGTGACCGCGGCCGCGGTCGCGACGGCGACGAGGACAACGAACTGAAGGACAAGCTCGTCACCATCAATCGCGTCGCGAAGGTGGTGAAGGGCGGCCGGCGCTTTGCGTTCGCCGCGATCGTTGTCGTCGGCGACCAGCGTGGCCGCGTCGGCCACGGCGCCGGCAAGGCGCGCGAGGTTCCCGAGGCGATCCGCAAGGCGACCGAGGCCGCCAAGCGCGGGCTGATCCGCGTGCCGCTGCGCGATGGCCGCACCTTGCATCACGACGTGCGCGGCCGCTTCGGCGCCGGCAAGGTCACGCTTCGCGCCGCCCCGGCCGGTACCGGCATCATCGCCGGCGGCCCGATGCGCGCGATCTTCGAGACCCTGGGCATCAAGGACATCGTCGCCAAGTCGGTCGGCACGTCCAACCCGCACAACATGATCAAGGCGACCTTCAAGGCGCTCGAGCAGCTCAACTCGCCTCGCATGGTCGCGACCCGCCGCGGCAAGAAGGTGGGCGATCTGCTCGGCCGCCGCGACGGCGACCAGGCCGCCGCCGAAGCCTCGGCCTAAGGAGAAGAACGATGGCCGCCGCCAAGAAGATCAAGGTCACCCAGACCGGCAGCCCGATCGGCCGTACGGACGATCAGCTCGCCACGCTGAAGGGCCTGGGCCTCAACAAGCGCCATCGCAGCCGTGTCCTCGAGGACACGCCGGCGGTGCGCGGCATGATCAACAAGGTGCGTCACCTCGTGCGCACCGAGGAAGCCGCTTAAGGATCACACGATGAAACTCAACCAGATCGCCGACAATGCCGGCGCCCGCAAGCGCCGCATGCGCGTGGGCCGCGGCATCGGCTCGGGCAAGGGCAAGACCGCCGGACGTGGCGTGAAGGGCCAGAAGAGCCGCACCGGCGTGGCCATCAAGGGCTTCGAGGGCGGCCAGATGCCGCTCTACCGCCGCATCCCCAAGCGCGGCTTCCGTCCGCCGCACCAGAAGAGCTATCAGGTGGTGAACCTCGGCTCGCTGCAGAAGGCGATCGACGACAAGAAGCTCGACGCCGGCAAGCTGATCGACGCCGCTGCGATGCAGGCCGCCGGCCTGTTCAAGAACGCGTCAGACGGCGTGCGCCTCCTTGGCAAGGGCGAGATCAAGACCAAGATTGAAGTGAAGGTTGCCGGCGCTTCGGCCTCGGCGATCGCCGCGGTCGAGAAGGCCGGCGGCAAGGTCGAACTGCCGCCCCAGCCGGTTGCCGAGGCGGCCTGAACCCCTTCACTTTGTGAGGTTTCATGGCATCCGCCGCCGAGCAACTCGCATCCAACCTGAATTGGGGCGCGATCGGTAAGGCGACCGAGCTGAAGAAGCGCCTGTGGTTCACCATCGGCGCGCTCATCGTCTTCCGCATCGGCGCCTACATCCCCGTCCCGGGCGTCGACCCGGCCGCGCTCGAAGAGATCTTCAAGCAGAATGCCGGCGGCATCGCCGGCATGCTCGACGTGTTCTCCGGCGGCTCGATCGGGCGCATGTCGATCCTGGCGCTGTCGATCATGCCGTATATCTCGGCCTCCATCATCATGCAGATCCTGACGACGGTCGTGCCGTCGCTCGAGGCGCTGAAGAAGGAAGGCGAGGCCGGCCGCAAGAAGATCAACCAGTACACCCGCTACGGCACGGTGATCCTGGCGACCTTCCAGGCCTACGGCATCGCCGTCGGGCTCGAGAGCCAGACCGCCTCGATAGGCCCGGTCGTGCACGATCCCGGCCTGTTCTTCCGTTTCGTGACAATCGTCACCCTGGTCGGCGGCACCCTGCTGCTGATGTGGCTGGGCGAGCAGATCACCGCGCGCGGCGTCGGCAACGGCGTGTCGCTGATCATCTTCGCCGGCATCGTGGCGGCGCTGCCCAGCGCCCTGGTCCAGACCCTCGAACTCGGCCGTACCGGCGCGCTGTCGGCGCTGTTCATCATCGCCCTGGCCGTCGGCGTGGTCGCCGTGGTGGCGGTCGTGGTGTTCGTCGAGACCGCCCAGCGGCGCATCGTGGTGCAGTATCCCAAGCGACAGGTCGGCAACCGCATGTATGGCGGCGAGGCCTCGCATCTGCCGCTCAAGATCAACACCTCGGGCGTCATTCCGCCGATCTTCGCATCGTCGCTGCTGCTCTTTCCGGCGACCATCGCTTCGTTCCAGGGGACCGGCGGCGAGGCTGGCGTGGCGCAGTGGATCGCGACCTACCTGTCGCACGGCACGCCGTTCTATCTGCTGGCCTATATCGGCCTGATCGTCTTCTTCTGCTTCTTCTACACGACCGTCGTCTTCAACCCGAACGACACGGCCGACAATCTGAAGAAGAATGGCGGCTTCGTGCCCGGCATCCGTCCCGGCAAGAACACCGCCGAATACCTCGAATACATCCTCAATCGCCTGACCGTGATCGGGGCGCTCTATCTCTCGGCAGTCTGTATCCTGCCCGAGCTGCTGATCGCCCGCGGCGGCGTGCCGTTCTACTTCGGCGGCACCAGCCTGCTGATCGTGGTTTCCGTCACGCTCGACACCGTGACCCAGATCCAGGCGCACCTGCTCGCTCACCAGTACGAGGGCCTCATCAAGAAGGCCCGGCTGCGTGGGCGTGGACGCTAGGGGACAACGTGAACATCATTCTTCTCGGACCGCCGGGCGCGGGAAAGGGCACCCAGGCCCAGCGGCTGCAGAGCGACGTCGGCATGATCCAGCTCTCGACCGGTGACATGCTGCGCGCCGCCGTGGCCTCGGGCAGCGAACTCGGTAAGCAGGCCAAGGGCATCATGGATGCCGGCAAGCTGGTTCCGGACGAGCTGATGGTCGGGCTGATCGAGAAGCGCATCGCCGAGCCGGACTGCGCCAAGGGCTTCATCCTCGACGGATTCCCGCGCACGGAGGCCCAGGCCAGGGCGCTCGACACGATGCTGTCCCGGTCGGGCAAGAAGCTCGACCAGGTGATCGAGATGGAAGTCGACGAAAAGGCGCTCACCGAGCGCGTCGTCGGCCGGTTCACCTGCGCCAAGTGCGGCGCGGGCTATCACGACAAGTTCAAGCGGCCCAAGGTCGACGGGGTCTGCGACGTCTGCGGCAACCGGGAATTCACCCGCCGCAAGGACGACAATGCAGAGACCATGAAGACCCGCATGGCCGCCTATCGCGCCCAGACCGAGCCTCTGCTGCCCTATTACGGGGCGCGGGGGGTCCTGAAGAAGGTCGATGGCATGGCCGCGATGGACGAAGTTTACCGTCAGATCCGCGCTGTTTTGGCGGGGGCTTGACAATCGGGAAGGTCCGTTGACTCAGGGGCGCCGATACCTATAATCGCGCGCTTTTCCGGGGCCAGCGGAACGTCATACGGGCGCGCGTCAGCGCGCCGTAAGTCTTTGAAGGAGTTGGAAATTTGGCTCGTATTGCCGGCGTGAACATTCCCACCGCCAAGCGCGTGGTCGTGGGGCTGCAGTACATCCACGGGATCGGCCAGGCGAAAGCCAAGGAGATCCTGGGGAAAGTGGGGATCGATGAGTCGCGTCGGGTGAACACCCTGACCGACGATGAGGTCATCCGCATCCGCGAAGCGATCGACCGCGACTACTCGGTCGAGGGCGATCTGCGGCGCGAGGTGGCGATGAACATCAAGCGCCTGATGGATCTCGCTTGCTACCGCGGCCTGCGGCATCGCCGCGGCCTGCCGGTCCATGGCCAGCGCACGCACACCAATGCGCGCACCCGCAAGGGTCCGGCCAAGCCGATCGCCGGCAAGAAGAAAGTCACGAAGTAAGTCGAAGGGATCCGGATCATGGCCAAGCCTGCAGCCGCCGCCGCGGCCTGCCGGTCCATGGCCAGCGCACGCACACCAATGCGCGCACCCGCAAGGGTCCGGCCAAGCCGATCGCCGGCAAGAAGAAAGTCACGAAGTAAGTCGAAGGGATCCGGATCATGGCCAAGCCTGCAGCCGCCGCAGCGAGCGGCGCCGCCGCTACTCCTACCGCGCGTCCCCGCCGCAAGGAGCGCAAGAACATCATCTCGGGCGTGGCGCACGTGAACGCCTCGTTCAACAACACGATCGTCACCATCACCGACGCGCAGGGCAACACCATCGCCTGGTCGTCATCGGGCCAGCAGGGCTTCAAGGGCTCGCGCAAGTCGACGCCGTTCGCCGCCCAGATGGCGGCGGAGAACGCCGGCCGCAAGGCGATGGAGCACGGCATGCGGACCCTCGAGATCGAGGTACGCGGCCCCGGCTCCGGACGCGAGTCGGCGCTGCGCGCGCTTCAGGCCGTGGGCCTCGCCGTCACCGCGATCCGCGACGTGACGCCGATCCCGCACAACGGCTGCCGCCCGCCGAAGCGTCGTCGCGTCTGAGTTTGGCTGCGGCGCATTCCTTGCGCTGCGCTTTTGAAATGTGTCGTGGCGCCGCGAGGCGCTGCATGAACAACCCGGTCTAGAGAGGTAAGCCCCCGTGCTTCAGAAGAACTGGCAGGATCTCATCAAGCCGGAGAAGCTCGTCACCGAGGCTGGCGTCGACGCCAGCCGTACTGCGACGATCGTCGCCGAACCGCTCGAGCGCGGTTTCGGTCTGACGCTCGGCAACGCGCTGCGCCGCGTGCTGCTGTCGTCGCTGCAAGGGGCGGCCGTCACGTCGATCAAGATCGACAACGTGCTGCACGAGTTCTCCTCGATCCCCGGCGTCCGCGAGGACGTGGTCGACATCGTGCTCAATATCAAGGCGATGGCCGTGAAGATGCAGGGCGACCGCCCGCAGCGTCTCTACCTGCGTGCCGTCGGCCCGGGCGAAGTCACCGCTGGCATGATTGAGCTGCCGGGCGACGTCCAGATCATGGATCCCAAGCACCTGATCTGCACGCTCGACGACGGCGCCTCGATCTCGATGGAGTTGATGGTCGCCACCGGCAAGGGCTACATCCCGGCCTCGGCGAACCGTCCGGAAGACGCCCCGATCGGCCTGATCCCGGTCGACTCGGTGTTCAGCCCGGTCAAGCGCGTCAGCTACAAGATCGAGAACAGCCGCGTCGGCCAGGTCACCGACTACGACAAGCTCTCGATGACGGTCGAGACCAACGGCACGACGGCCCCGGCCGACGCCGTGGCGCTCGCCGCCCGCATCCTTCAGGACCAGCTGCAACTCTTCATCAACTTCGAGGAGCCGCGCGAGGTCCGCAAGGAAGAGCAGCAGGACGACTTCCCGTTCAACCGCAACCTGCTGCGCAAGGTCGACGAGCTCGAGCTCTCGGTCCGCTCGGCCAACTGCCTGAAGAACGACAACATCATCTACATCGGCGATCTGGTTCAGAAGACCGAGGCGGAGATGCTGCGCACGCCGAACTTCGGCCGCAAGTCGCTGAACGAGATCAAGGAAGTGCTGGCCGGCATGGGCCTCCACCTGGGCATGGAAATCCCGGGCTGGCCGCCGGACAACATCGAGGAAATGGCCAAGCGGCTGGAAGAGCCGTACTAGGCCGACAGAGGGACAACAGTCATGCGTCACAACAATCGCGGCCGGAAGTTCCACCGCACCGCCGAGCATCGCAAGGCGATGTTCATGAATCTCGCCGGCGCTCTCATCAAGCACGAGCAGATCACGACCACGCTGCACAAGGCGAAGGACCTGCGTCCGATCGTCGAGAAGCTGGTCACGCTGGGCAAGAAGGGCGGCCTGCACGCCCGCCGCCAGGCGATCGGCTTCCTGCGCGATCCCTACATCGCCGACAAGCTCTTCACCACGCTGGGCCCGCGCTATTCCAAGCGCAACGGCGGCTACCTGCGCGTCCTGAAGGCGGGTTTCCGCTTCGGCGACATGGCCCCGATGGCCGTGATCGAGTTCGTCGAGCGCGACGTCGCCGCCAAGGGCCAGGATTCCGGCCCCTCGGCCGAGCCGCAGGAGCAGAAGGAAGCGGCGTAAGCCGATCTTCGCAACGAATACCAAGACGCCCGGTCGAGAGACCGGGCGTTCTTTTTTGCTCGAACCGACGGTTGGGCCGATTGCAATAGGGCGTGTCGGCAGTCAGCCTCTTTCTGGATGGAAGAGATGCCCCAGAAGGTTGTTTGGGCCGGTGCGGCTTTCGCTGCGGCAGCCCTTGTGGTGCTCGTCCTCAAACTGGTGGCTCGAACATTTCCTGAAAAGTTCGCGAGATATCATCGCAATCGAACTTCGCTCGAAGCCCGCAATGAGTGGATTGGTGAAGTCGCCGAAATTCTGGCCATCGTGGGATTCTTTGCCCCATTTGGTCTGTACTGGAAGCACGTCAACGAGATTGGTTGGCCTGCGATCGGATTTCAGTTTGGTGCGGGCGCAATCTTGCCGTTGGTATGGATTTGCGCCGCAACGCTTCCTCTAGGGCGCCTCCGCTTCCAGGAGTTTTGGCGCTACTACACGCTAAGGCACAACGTTGGCGTTGGCGGTCTGCTCGCGGTCTTCATCCCGCTCTGCGTAGTTGGCGCAATTTCCGCGATCATGCTGATCAAGGGTGGGTTTCTGTAGTCGGCTTTCGAGGGACTAAAGCGCCATAATAGGTACCGCTGCGGCGCCGGGCCTATGGTCGTCGCGCCATGGTTCGTCCTGTTTCCGTCGTCACGCTGACGTCGGCCTGCGCGCGAGGGCGGCCCGTGCCTTGTCGCCGGACGCCAGACGGATTCGGGAAGCGCTCCATAATTATCGAACCGTTCGGGAGGAATGGGCGTCGATGTCGGCCGCAGCAGGGATTTGGCCAGTTTCACGAACCACTCCCGAGCGAGGCAATCTTCTCCCGACCCGATGAATCGCGCGGGGATCGGGAATTTGCCGCCGTGCTAGCGGGGAGGCGCGGCGATGCTGGACCATGCGATCGGGTAGCGGTTGAAGCCGCGGAAGCGGGCGCGTCCGCCATGCTCCGGTGTACCGGCGCGCTCGAGTCCATCGAAGCGCGCGACCAGCCGGCCGATCGCGATCGTGCCTTCAAGCCGTGCCAGCACGGCGCCGAGGCACATATGCACGCCCGAACCGAAGGCGAAGTGCCGGTTGGGCTCGCGTGCGATGTCGAAGCGGTCGGGCTCGGCGAACTGCGCCGGATCGCGGTTGGCAGCGCCGATGCCGATATGGATGTAGGTGCCGGCGCCCAGCGTCTCGCCGCCGATTTCGACGTCCTGGGTGAGCCGCCGGTTGCCGAGCTGGTTCGAGCTCTCGAAGCGCAGCCCTTCCTCGATGCAGCTCTTCAGCAGGCCGGGATCGGCCTTGAGCCGTGCCAGCTCGCCCGGGAAGCGCAGCAGGGCGTCGACCGTGTTGCCGATCAGGTTGGTCGTGGTCTCGTGGCCCGCGTTCAGCAGGAAGATGCAGTTCTGGATCAGCTCCTCGCGCGAGAGGCGCTCGCCGTCGACCTCGCCGTGGATCAGGGTGCCGAGGATGTCCCCACTGTCCAGATCGGCGTCGGCTGGCCGTTTGGCGCGCGCCTCGATCAGGTCGTCGAGGTAAGCCGAGAACTCGGCGACGGCCGCGTTGCCCGCGGCTTGCCGCTCCGGTCCGGCGACCGGTTCGAGGGCGCCCAGGATGGCGAGCGAATAGCGGCGGAACGGCGCGCGCTCGCCCGTCGGCACGCCCAGCATGTCGCAGATCACCTCGACGGGCAGGCGGAAGGCGAAATCCTCGACCAGGTCCATGTGCCCCGCATCGGCATGCCTGGCGAGGAGTCCGTCGACCACCGCCTCGATGCGGGGCGCCAGCGCCGCCAGGGCGCGCGGCGTGAAGGCCGCGGCCAGCAGCTTGCGTACGCGCGTGTGCAGCGGCGGATCGTTGAACACCAGGCTGGTCGTGTGGTGCCGGTAGAGCGGCGTGCCGACGCCGAACTTCGGGCCGAACTCGGCCTTCTTGTCCGAGCTCATGCGGGGATCGCGGTAGCACACCGCGACGTCGGCGTAGCGTGACAGGAACACGCTGCCGTCGGGCAGCCGCTTCAGCGGCGCGAAGCGGCGCAGCGCGTGGTAGCGCGGGAAGGGATCGGCCAGGAACTCCGGTTCCAGCCGGGCCAGATCGAAGCGCCGGGCAAAGGCCTCGGCCTCGCCCGGGGGCAGCTCGATCAGGCCCGCGGTCAGAACTGCTCCTCGGTGAGCGCGAACACGGTGCGGCCCGCGGCCTTGAGCGGCCCGAGCTGGGCCAGCGCCGGCGGCAGGATCACCTCGGCGTAGAAGCGCGCGCTGACCAGCTTGGCCTCGAGGAATTTCGGATCGCCGTCGCGTGTGGCGAGCCGCTGCTGGGCCACGAGCGCGCTCTTGGCCAGCAGCCAGCCGCCGAGCGCGGTGCCGGCGAGCCGCAGGAAGGGCACCGAGCCCGCGAGCGCATTGGTCAGGTCCTTGGCGGCGGTGCCGGCAACCCATCTGGTGGCGTCCTCCAGCGCGGCAGCCGCGCTCTCGATGCCGGTCGCGATGGCGGCGAGGTCGTCGCCGGGCGCCTTCTTGAGTTCGTCCACGAGGGCGCGCATTTCGGCGACCAGGCCCAGCATGGTCTCGCCACCGTCCTTGGTGACCTTGCGGCCCACCAGGTCGCGCGCCTGGATGCCGTTGGTGCCCTCGTAGATCGGCAGGATGCGCGCGTCGCGCAGGTGCTGGGCGGCGCCGGTCTCCTCGATGAAGCCCATGCCGCCGTGGATCTGGACGCCGGTCGAGGCGATCTCGTTGCCGAGGTCGGTGAACCACGCCTTGACGATCGGGATCAGCAGGTCGACCCGGTCCTGCTGCTTGCGCGCGGCCGCGCGGTCGGGCGTCTTCAGCGAGCCGTCGATACCGGCCGCGGTGTAGTAGCCCAGCGCGCGCATCGCCTCGATCTGGGCGCGCATGCTCATCAGCATGCGGCGCACGTCGGCGTGATGGACGATCGACACCGACTGCGGCTGCGGGCTGCCGTCGTCCTTGGACTGCACGCGGGTGCGGGCGAAGGCGGCGGCCTGCTGGTAGGCGCGCTCGGCGATCGCCAGTCCCTGGATGCCGACCGACAGGCGGGCGTTGTTCATCATGGTGAACATATAGGAGAGGCCGCGGCCTTCTTCGCCGACGAGGTAGCCGATCGCGCCGCCATCGTCGCCGAAACTCATGACGCAGGTCGGGCTGGCATGGATGCCGAGCTTGTGCTCGAGCGAGACGCAGCGCAGGTCGTTGCGCTTGCCCGGCTTGCCGTCGGCGCCCGGCAGGAACTTCGGCACGATGAAGAGCGAGATGCCGCGCACGCCGGCCGGCGCGTCGGGTGTCCGTGCAAGCACGAGATGCACGATGTTCTCGGTGAGGTCGTGCTCGCCGTAGGTGATGAAGATTTTCTGGCCGGTGATCTTGTAATGGTCGCCGTCCTTGACCGCGCGGCTCTTGAGCTGGCCGAGGTCGGAGCCGGCCTGCGGCTCGGTGAGATTCATCGTCCCAGTCCATTCGCCCGAGATCATCTTCGGCAGGTAGGTCGTCTTCTGCTCGGCCGATCCGTGATGGTGGATGGCGTCGATCGCGCCCTGGTTCAGCAGCAGCACCAGGCCGAAGCCCATGTTGGCCGCCTGCCACATCTCCTGCACGGTGACGGCGAGCAGCCACGGCATGCCCTGACCGCCGAACTCGGGATCGAACGGCAGCGAGTTCCAGCCGCCCTCGACGAACTCCTTGTAGATGCCGGTGAAGCCCGGGGCGGTGCGCACCACGCCGTTCTCGAGCCTGGCGCCGACCTTGTCGCCGTCGCGGTTGAGCGGGGCGAGGCCGTTGCCGGCGAGCTTGGCCGCTTCTTCCAGTACGGCATCGACGGTGTCGTCGGTCGCATGCTCGTAGCCGGGCAGGGCGGCGATGCGCTCCAGACCCGCCACTTCGCGCAAGGCGAAACGCATGTCGGCCAGGGGGGCGGTATAAGTCATGTCATTTCCTCCGCACGGCAATATGCCGTGCCGGACGGGCTTTGCACACGGTCGCGTTCGCCGCGTCCGTCGGCTAATCTTGGCCAACATGTCCGATACAGTCCTGCTCCAGATCGACGGCCCACGTGCCACCATCACCCTGAACGACCCGGCCAAGCACAATCGGCTGGACCCGGCGGGACTCGGGAAGCTGCGCGCGGCGATCGAAAAGGCCGATGCCGACCCCAACGTACGGGTCACGGTCCTGACCGGCGCCGGCGAGAAGACCTTCTGCTCCGGCTATGATCTGGGCTCGATCCCGTCCGGCAAGAGCGCCAAGCCCTCGTCGGAGACCGAGCGCGACAGCTTCGAGACGGTGATGGACCGGCTGGAAGCCATGCGCATGCCGACGCTCTGCGCGCTGAACGGCGGCGTTTATGGCGGCGCCACCGACATGGCGCTGGCCTGCGACTTCCGGATGGGCGTGAAGGGCATGAAGTTCTTCATGCCGGCCGCCCGCTTCGGCCTGCACTACTATCCGAGCGGGTTGCGCCGCTATACCCAGAAAGTCAGTCCAAGCTTCGCCAAGCGCGCCTTCCTGCTGTCGGAGGATTTCTCCGACGAGGATCTGCTGCGCGTCGGCTATCTCGACTGGCTCGTCGATCGGTCGGAGTTCGCCCGGAAAGTCGATGAGGTCGCGACCCGGCTGGCCGGCCTGGCGCCGCTCTCCATGTCCAACATGAAGCGCGCCATCGAGCAGTTCGCCCAGGCCGAGCCCGACATCCCGAAGATCCGCGACGGCATTCGTCAGTGCCAGACCTCGGAGGATCTGCGTGAGGGTCTGTCCGCCCTCAAGGAACGCCGGGCGCCCGCTTTCAAGGGGCGCTGACATGCGCGCCCGCCGCCGGGGCTCCCGGCTGGCCGTCGCGCTGTTGATGCTGCTCGCGGCCGGCCGGGCGGAGGCGCAGCAGGTCGATTTCAACAAGGTGAGCCGCGGCGGCAGCGACCAGCTGAGCTGGCGCTGGCGCGGCAGCGACGGGCGCGATCTCGCAACCTCCTTCACTCTCAGCAAGGAGGCGATCGGCGAGGCCGAGGCGTCGTTCCGTGACTTCAGCATGGACACGATGTGGCGCCAGCTCGAGGTCGATCTGCGCGGCGACATCGATCGCCTGGGGCAGGGCATGCAGGTCAAGCTGACCCGCAGCCGCGACGGCATCCACTGGGACATCGCGGGCAAGAACCAGGTAGCCGTCGACAAGCTGTCCAACCAGCTCAAGGAGCGGCTGGAGGCCGGCCTGAAGGGCTATCTCGCGCGCTACCTGCGCATGCGGGTCGGCAACCGCGTGCTGGTCGATTTTGCCGCTGCGACGGCGGCCCAGCAGAAGCCGCTGCGCGCCGTGGCGCGGGCGTTCGGCGCCCTGCCCAACATGGTCGACAGCGATCGCGCCCGCATCGGCTTGGCGCTCGGCTTCTTCCAGCAGATCCCCTACGCGAGGCTCGAGGACAGGGACCGTCGAGGCGGCGATTATCTGCCGGCGCCGGCGCTGCTGGCGCAGAATCGCGGCGATTGCGACAGCAAGGCTGTGGCGCTGGCCGCCGTGTTGCGTACCTATACGCCCGGCCGGAAGTTCGTGGTCGTCACCATGCCCGGCCACGCCATCCTGGCGGTCGACCTGCCGTCGGACCCGGAAGACTGGGCAATTCGCGCAGACGGTCGGCAATTTGTCGCCCTCGAGGTGGCGGGGCCTGCCATGGCGGGCGTCGGCCAGGTCGGGGCGGCCACCGCCCGGATGCTGAAGGAGGGGCGCGAAGTCGAGATTTGGCCGCTAAACTAGGAGTAGCACTAGGAGCATCATGGCGAACCTGCAGCGCCGCCTCGCGGCCATCGTCCACGCCGATCTCGCCGGCTTCACGCGCATGATGGAGGGCGCGGAAACCCGTACCTTCCGGCACCTGAAGACCGCCCAGATCGAGGTCTGGCGGCCGGCGATAGACGCCGGCGGCGGTCGCCTGGTCGGCACGGCGGGCGACGCCATGCTGGCCGAGTTCAGCTCGGCGGTCGCCGCCGTCGCCGCCGCGATCGACATCCAGGAACGTATGGCGCGCTTCAACGAGCAGCTCGACGAGAGCCAGCGCATGCTGTTCCGCATCGGCGTGCATCTCGGCGAGGTGATCGTCGACGACGAGGACCAGAACATCTTCGGCGACGGCGTCAATCTCGCCGCCCGAATCCAGGCCAAGGCCGATCCCGGCGGCATTGCCGTGTCGCGCACCGTGCGCGACATGACCGAGCTCAAGATCGACTACGCCTTCGTCGACGGCGGCGAGCACCAGCTGAAGAACGTGAGCCGTTCCGTGCACATCTATCACGTGCGCGCCGCGGCGACCTCTCCGGTCAAGACCACGACCAAGATCCTGCCGCAGATCACGCTGCGGTTCGAAGGCGCCGATTCGACCGGCAACAAGTTCGCCTTCGACGTGGCGCTCGACAAGCTGATGGCGCAACCCAAGGGCATGACGATCGGCCGCGCCGCCGACCAGTGCGACCTCGTGGTGGCCCATCCCACCGTGTCGCGCCGCCATGCCCGGCTGTCCTTCACCAGCGAGGCGCTGCAGGTCGAGGATCTCGGCTCGACCAACGGCACCTCGGTCAACGGTGGGGCACTTCCCGCCAGCACACCGGCGGCGCTGCATGCCGGCGGCAAGGTGCGCATCGGCGACGTCGAGCTGACCGTGCGGCAGGTCTAGGTCCGGCATGTCCTCCACCATCGAACCGCCGAAGGACGGGGCCGAGGTCGACTTCGCCTCGCTGAAAGTCGGCCAGACGATCGGCCGCTACGAGATCCTGTCGATCCTGGGACAGGGTGGCTTCGGCATCACCTACCGCGCCCGCGACATCCAGCTCGGCCGCGACGTGGCGATCAAGGAGTACCTGCCGTCGGCGCTCGCGGTGCGTCAGGACGGCGTCACCGTGTTGCCGCGCTCGACCAAGC
Organism: Reyranella sp.; assembly: GCA_044225265.1. GTDB lineage: Bacteria > Pseudomonadota > Alphaproteobacteria > Reyranellales > Reyranellaceae > Reyranella. The sequence goes on along the minus strand of JBGAIW010000073.1, from coordinate 7,611 downwards.
TCGCCGAGGACTTTTCCTGGGGCCGGCAGCGCTTCGTCGACGAGGGCCGCACGCTCGCCAGCCTGCATCGCGCGCCTGCGATCGTGCATGTCTTCGACTTCCTCGAGGCCAACGGCACCGCCTACATCGTCATGGAGCTGTTGAGCGGCGAGACGATGGAAGATCGCCTCAGGCGCGAGGGCAAGCTCGATGCCGAAGCGATCGAGCGCATCTTGTGGCCGCTGCTCGACGGGTTGGAGCAGGTGCACAACACTGGCTTTCTGCATCGCGACATCAAGCCGGCCAACATCCTGCTCGATGCCGAGGGCAAGCCGACGCTGATCGATTTCGGCGCCTCACGCGCGGCGATGGCGGGCCGGACCACGGCGATGACGGCGATCTTCACGCCGGGCTATGCCGCGAGCGAGCAGATGACGTCGGCCCGGCAGGGGCCGTGGACCGACATCTACGGGCTTTCGGCGACGCTCTATCACGCGATCGCTGGCCACGCGCCGCCGTCGGCCTTCGATCGCCTGCTCGACGATTCCTACCAGCCCCTGAGCAAGCTCGCCCCGCCCGGCCTGCCTGCCGGCATCTGCGCCGGCATCGATGCCGGCCTCGCGGTCAAGGCGACCGACCGGCCGCAAAGCATCGCGGGCTGGCGGCCGATCCTCGGCCTCGCCGCCGCCCCGCAGGCCGACGCCACGGTGGTGATCGGCAAGGCCGCCCCCGCGGCGGTGACGCAGGTCGTGCGCGGGCGCAATTCGGTGCTCGAGCAGGCTTCGGCGGCACCGGCGGCGGCAGCGCCGCCGCCTGCCGCCCGCAAGCCGATGGGCCTGTGGCTCGGTCTGGCGGCGGTGCTGGTCATCCTGCTGGGCGTTGGCGGCTATTTCGCGCTGGCGCCGCGCGGCCCCGATCCCGAGGCGGTCAAGGCGCGCGCTGCCGCGGACGCGGCCGAGGCCGCGCGCGTGAAGGCCGAGCAGGAGGCCGCGACCTTGCGCGCCGAGCGCGAGAAGGCCGAACGCGAGGCGGCGGAGAAGGCACGGCAGGCCGCCGAAGCCGACCGCCAGAAGCAGCTCGAGGAAGAGACCCGCCGCAGGATCGAGGCGGAGTACGCCGAGAAGCAGAAGGCCGAGGCGGACAGGAAGCGTGCCGATGACGAGGCGCGTGCCAAGGCCGAGCAGGAGGCCGAGGCCAAACGCAAGGCGATCGAGTTCGTCGAAGGCAACTTCGACCATTTCGGCAAAAGCCTGCTCTATATCGGCCTCGCCGGCCGCACGCCCGACCTGCACCTGCAGGGCGTCGACATCGTCGACGATCCGGCGTTGCGCCAGCTCGCGGTCAATGCGCTGGCCAGCCAGCCGCGCCACCTGCGCTGCCGCCAGACCGACCGGCTGACCGACGGTACGCCGCTCTACCGCTGCCTGATCACGCAACTCAATGCCAAGCCGCCGCTCGATGCCGTTCCGGACAGCGAGCGCGTCGACCTCGCCCTGGCGCTGGTCAGGAACGGCGTGCTGCTGGCGTCCTGCGATGCGCCACGTATTTACGCAGACGCTGAAGACGAAGCCCGTGGCCGCAATGCGTCGCTTTGGAGTAGAGTGAAGGTCCTCGAATACAAGAAAAGGTGCGCCCGATGAACGCTGTGATTGCTGTTAATGGATCGCGCGCGGCACGCAAGGCCGTGACGGCCGTCGCCCTGGTTGCGACCCTCGGAGTCGCGACGGCCTGCGTCGACGACCGCGGAGGTCCCTCGAACCAGACCACCGGCACGGTCGCGGGCGCAGCGGTCGGCGGTCTGATCGGCGGCCTGGCCTTCAATTCGGTCGGCGGCGTCGTGGGCGGCGCACTGGTCGGCGCGCTTGCCGGCAACCTGGTGGGCCGCGCCCTCGACGAGCAGGAGCGCCGGCGGCTCGCCGAGGCGACTCAGCGCGCCTTCGTCGCCGATACCAACCAGCCCACGACCTACACGGTCGAGCCGACCAATCGGCAGGCCAGCGCCTCGGGCGGCGTCAGCGCCACCAACACCCCGACCGGCTCGGCGCAGCCGACGGTCGTCTCGGCCAAGCCGGTCGGCCCGGCCGCCAAGCGCACCGACGGCAGCACCTGCCGGCCGATCGAGATGACGGCCACCAAGAACGGCCAGACAACCACCGAGACTACGACCTTCTGCCAGGCCGCGGGCTCGAACGAGCTGAAGCCGCTGCAGGTCTGACGAGCGCGACGTTGCCGGTCCTGCGGCCCCATGGCACGCTCGCCGCGGCCGGGGCTGCATGACTGACGCCACCAACCAGGGCGCGGGAGCGCCACAGGGCACGACGACGAACTCCGCGGCGGGCGCCGGTGCGGCCGATGTCGATTTCGTGGCGCTGAAGGCTGGCCAGACGATCGGCCGCTACGAGATCGTGGCGGTGTTGGGCCAGGGCGGGTTCGGCATCACCTATCGCGCCCGCGATGCCCAGCTCGGCCGTGACGTGGCGATCAAGGAGTACCTGCCGTCGGCGCTGGCGGTGCGGCAGGACGGCGTCACCGTGCTGCCGCGCACGACCAAGATGGCCGAGGACTTCACCTGGGGCCGCGACCGCTTCGTGGCCGAAGGCCGTACGCTCGCGAGCCTCGAGCACGCGCCGGCCATCATCCCGGTCTTCGACTTCCTCGAGGCCAACGGCACCGCCTATATCGTCATGAAGCTGGTGCCGGGCGACACGCTCGAGCATCGCATCAAGCGGGGCACGCTCTCGCCGGCCGAGATCGACCGCATCCTGTGGCCGCTGCTCGACGGGCTGGCGAAGGTGCATGCGGCGGGCTTCCTGCATCGCGACATCAAGCCCGCCAACATCCTGCTCGATGCCGACGGCAATCCGACCCTGATCGACTTCGGTGCCTCGCGCGCGGCGATGGCCGGCCGCACGTCGGTGATGACCGCGATCTTCACGCCGGGCTATGCCGCGGCCGAGCAGATGACCTCGGCGAAGCAGGGACCGTGGACCGACATCTACGGCCTGTCGGCGACGCTCTATCACGCGATCACCGGAAAGGCGCCGCCGTCGGCTTTCGACCGCATGCTGGAGGACGGCTGCGAACCGGTGAGCCGGCTGGCGCCCGCGGGCTTCCCGCCCGGCCTGCTGGTCGGCATCGATGCCGGCCTCGCGGTCAAGGCGACCGACCGGCCGCAGAGCATCGAGGGCTGGCGGACCATTCTCGGCCAGGTTGGCGCAGTTGCCGCAGTTGGCGCACCGGCGACCGTCGCCCTGACGCGCGGCAGTACCGCGGCGCCGACGCAGATGTCGCGCAGCCCGACTGTCGAGGCGACGCCTGCGGCAAAGAGTGGCAACAAGGGATTGTGGCTCGGTCTGGTGGCCGCCGTGCTCGTGGTGCTGGGAGGCGGGGGCTACTATCTCGCCAGCCGGCCGTCCGGTCCCGATCCGGCTATCGAGGCCGCACGCCAGCAGCAGGCCGCCGCCGATGCCGAGATCGCGCGCCTGCGCCAGGAAAAGGCCGATCGCGACAAGGCCGATGCCGAGGCAGCCCTGCGCCGTCAGGTCGCCGAAGAGACGCGCAAGAAGATCGCCGCGGAGGAGGCCGAGCGTCGCAAGCGGGTCGAGGCTGCGCGCCTGGGCCAGCTCAAGGCGGAGGGTGAGGCGCAGCGCGCCGCCGAGCAGGCGGAGATCGAACTGCGTCACACCATTCTCAATCGCCAGCACATCCAGGTGTCGCTGACCGCGCTCGGTTTTCCCGTGGGTCCGATCGACGGCGTATTCACGCCGCGCACGCGCGAACAGATCGCCGCCTGGCAGCGCGCCCGGACCTTTCCGGCGACCGGCTATCTCGACGGACCGCAGTATCATGCGCTGCTGCGTGAAGGTTCGACGGCGATCGCCAAGTTCGACGAGAGCCAGAGGAAGCTCGACGACGACCGCAGGGCCGAGGAAGCCGCGCGCAAGGCCGAGGAGGATGCCCGGCTTCGGGCCGCGGCCGCGCCGCCGGCCGCGGTGCCGGCGGTTCCGCAACCGCCGGGGGCGGCTGCACGGCCCGGCGGCACCGACGGAATCTGGCAGGGCATCTACGAGTGCCCGAATCCGCGCGGCGGCGAAGGGCTGCGCGTTACCTTCACGATAAATGTCCGCAACGGTACCGGTAACTGGGTCCCGAACATGTCACGCGGCACGATGTCCGTGACGCTGACGATCTCCGGCAACAAGGCGCAGCTTTCCCGCGTCGTCCTGCAGGGGGTGAATTCCTCGACGCAGCCATTCGCACCGGCCGATGCGACCGGGCCGACCCGCGTTTTCACGCTGGACGGCACGGTGGATGGCGACATCATCACGGCCCAGGGAACCGAGACCCCGCCGGGGCGAACCTGCACGGCAACCGTCACCCGGCGTTAGATTTCAGGACAGAGGAAGAGCATGACAACCAACATCAAGGCGCGCGCTTTGCGCGAGCTGCTGGCCAAGGGCGAGTTCATCCTGGCGCCGGGGATCTTCGACGGCATCTCGGCGCGCGTCGCCGACGGCATGGGCTTTCCCGCGCTCTACATGACGGGCTACGGCGCCACCGCCTCGATGCTCGGCCTGCCCGACGCGGGCCTCGCCACCTACTCCGACATGGTGGGACGCGCGGAGATGATCTGCTCGGTGATCCAGACGCCGCTGATCGCCGACGCCGACACGGGCTACGGCGGGCTGCTGAACGTCCAGCGCACGGTGCGCGGCTACGAGGCCGCCGGGGTCGCCGCGATCCAGATCGAGGACCAGGAGATGCCCAAGAAGTGCGGCCACACGCCCGGCCGCCGGGTCGTGCCGGCCGAGGACATGGTGCTCAAGATCAAGGTCGCGGCCGAGGCCAGGCGCGATCCCGCCACCCTGATCGTGGCGCGCACCGACGCGCGCACGGCGCACGGTCTCGACGAGGCGTTGCGCCGCGCCCGGCTCTACGAGGACGCCGGCGCCGACGTGATCTTCGTGGAATCGCCCGAGAGCGAGGCCGAACTGGAGCGCATCGGCAAGGAAGTGAGCAAGCCGCTGCTCGCCAACATGGTGGAGTTCGGCAAGACGCCGAGGGTCGAAGTCGACCGGCTGCGCAAATGGGGCTTCGATCTCGCGATCTATCCCGGACTGGGCTTCAGCGTCGCCGCCGAGGCGATGCGCCAGGCCTGGGCCTACCTCAAGGACAAGGGCACCTCGAACGGCGTGGCGGTGCCACAATTCAAGGGCATGCACGAGCTCATGGGCTTTTCCGAGGTCTGGGACTTCGAAAAGAAATGGGCGCAGCCGTGAACGGAAACCGGCCGAGCTTCCTCGAGTTCGTCTCGCGCCTGCCGCCGCGAATCTGGCTGCAGGCGGCCCTCGGGCTGATCGGCTTTGCCGTTCTTGCGGTGCTGGGCTTCGCCGTGATCGCGGGCTTCGTCGCGATCGTCGTGGTCGTCCTGCTGATCTACCGCCTGCGCGCCTGGCTCGTGTCGCTGTTCTCCGGCCGCCCCGTGGCCGGTCCGCCGGCTTCGCGCGACGAGCGCCATGTCACCGACGTCACCTACGAGATCGTCGACCGGCGGGACGACGGCCGGCGCCCCTAGCGGACGCTAGACCTGGATCACCTTGCCCGGGTTCATCAGGTTGTCCGGGTCGAGGGCGCGCTTGAGCGAGCGCATCACGTCGAGCTCGATCCTGGTGCGGTAGTGCGCGAGCTCCTCGACCTTGATGCGGCCGATGCCGTGCTCGGCCGAGATCGAGCCGCCATACGAGGTGACGAGGTCGTAGACCCCGCCGCTGATCGCCTCGCCGTGCTTCATGAACTCGGGCTTGCTCCAGCCGGCCGGCGCCTGGCAGTTGAAATGCAGGTTGCCGTCGCCGACATGGCCGAAGATCAGCGGCCGGCAGCCGGGCAGGGCCTTGGTCATCGCCGCCACGCCCTCCGGCACGAAACCCGGGATCTTGCTCACCGCCACCGAGATGTCGTGCTTGATCGACGGACCCTCGCGCTTGGAGGCCTCGGTGTGGTTCTCGCGCAGCATCCATAGCGCCTTGGACTGCGCCTCGGTCTGGGCGATCACCGCGTCGAGCACCAGGCCCTTCTCCATCGCCTCGCCGAGATAGGCTTCCATCTTGTCGCGCAGGCCGGACTGGTCCGCGTTTGACGCGGACTGATTGGCCCCCTCACGCGGCGGGCGCGTCGAGGCCCATTCCATCAGCACGTACCATTCGTGCTTCTCGGACAGCGGATCGGCGGTCCCGGGGATGTGCTGCAGCACCAGGTCGATGCCCTGCCGGCCCATCAGCTCGCACGACGTGACGTTGTCCTCGGAGGCGGCATAGGCGCCGCTCAGCAGCTCGACCGCGGCCTGCGGCGAGGGGATCGCCGACCATGAGGTCGCGTGGTCCTTGGGCTTGGGCCACAGCTTCAGCACCGCCTTGGTGATGATGCCGAGCGTGCCCTCGGCGCCGAGGTAGAGGTCGCGCAGATCGTAGCCGGTATTGTCCTTCTTGAGCGCCCGCATGCCGTCCCAGACGTCGCCGTTGGGCTGCACGACCTCGATGCCGAGCACCAGCTGGCGGGCGTTGCCGTAATGCAGGACCTGCACGCCGCCGGCGTTGGTCGAGAGATTGCCGCCGATCGTGCAGCTGCCCTCGGCGCCGAGGCTGAGCGGGAACAGCCGGTCGTTGTCGGCGGCCTTTTCCTGGATGGTCTTCAGCACCACGCCCGCTTCGACCGTCATGGTGTAGCCCACCCTGTCGACCTCGAGGATGCGGTTCATGCGGGTGAGCGACAGCACGATCTCGCGGCCCGCTTCCTGCGGCGTGGCGCCGCCCGACATGCCGGTATTGCCGCCCTGGGGCACGACCGCGACCTTCTCGGCGGCGCAGAGTTTTACGACCCTCGAGACCTCCTCGGTCGTCGCCGGCCTGACGATGGCCAGGGCCTTGCCGAGATAGTTCTCGCGCCAGTCGGTCAGGAAGGGATGCTTCTCCTTGTCGTCGAGGATCAGCCCCTTGTCGCCGACGATGTCCCTGAGCTTGCCGACGAAATCGCTCATGAAAGCCTGAGCACCTTGCCCGGGTTCATGATGTTCTTCGGGTCGAGCGCGCGCTTGATGGTGCGCATCGTGTCGAGCTCGATCTTGCTGCGGTAGTGCTGCAGCTCGTCGAGCTTCTCGATGCCGATGCCGTGCTCGGCCGAGATCGAGCCCGCCATCGAGGTGATCAGGTCGTTGACCGCGCGCGTGATCGCCGGCGCGTACTGCTGCAGTGTCGCGCGGTCCATGCCCTTGGGCGCGGCGAACCCGAAATGGATGTTGCCGTCGCCGATATGGCCGAGCGGGCGGGGCCGCAGGCCCGGCAGGATGGCGAGGCCGGCCTTGATGCCCTGGTCGATGAAGGCCGGGATCTTGGAGATCGACACCGAGATGTCGTAGCTGAGGCCCGGCCCCTCGGCGCGGCTCGCCTCCGCGACGCTCTCGCGGATCTTCCACATGTTGCGCGCCTGTGCCTCGCTCTGGGCGATCACGGCGTCGAGCACGCGGCCGGCCTCCATCTGCTCGCCGAGGAACTGCTCCATCTTCTCGGCCATCCCCTCGGCACCCTCGGTCTTGGGGCGCGACGACGACCACTGCATCAGCAGGAACCATTCGGTGTC